>DATIFO010000271.1:0-9584 GCA_035455275.1 Methylomirabilis sp. (SeqCode)
TACGTGAACGAAGAGGACATCCGCTTCCTGCAAGGGCCGGCGACCCCCCTGAAGTCCGGCGACGAGGTCTCCATCGTCCCGGCCATCGCCGGGGGGCGCTAGGCCCTCATCCAGGGGATCGACAAGCGTGCGCGCCGCGCGGGGGGAGGCGTCCGCGCGGCGCGCGTCGATTTCTCGCCACCCCCCTGGCAGTCGTCTCGCTACCGGCCTGACGGTGTAAAAGGGGCGATCGCTTCGAGAATCGGGCTGGCGGCGGGTCCGCCAGCATCCGTGCACTCCCCTGGTTTCTTCTTCCTCCGCGAGAAGCGCCCGCCTGTACCGCCTCCGCCTTCCGGCACCCGGACCACACCTCTGTGCGGGCAGACTCCGTCGCGGATCCCACGTCCCGATGCCCGCGACCCCCCGCTGGAGCACCCTGCGGGCCGTGGGATCACGGTCTTCGTCGCGCGGTACACTCCGCCGCCCGGACGGGGACGAGCCGTTTGCGTGCTACCGCACATCCATGCAGATGGGGACTGCCTTGACCGTTCATCTTGTGCTAACTATATTCATTCAGCCGCAAACTGAATCGTTGTGATTAGAGTTGTGAACGTGACGCAAGAAGGCTGTCGAAAATCAAAGACCGATCGCCAGGCAGAGCGCGGGAGGGAGAAACCCATGGCGCAGACGAGTGCCACGGTCCTTACCGCACACGTGCCCGCTGCCCTGGCCAGGAAAGTGGACCAGCTTGCCGCTCGCCTCGAACGCTCCCGTGGGTGGATTATCAAGCAGGCCGTGACGGCCTGGATCACCCAGGAAGAAGAGCGCAGCCGGATCACCCGTGAGGCCCTGGCAGACGTGGACGCCGGCCGCGTCATCGACCATCAGGCCGTGCAGGCGTGGGCGGAGAGCCTCAACACCGACCAGCCGCTGCCACGACCGCGACCGCGCTGATGCAACTTCAGTGGGCGAGCAAGGCGCTGTCCGACTTGACACGGCTGTACGACTTCCTGGCTCCGGTGAACAAACCGGCCGCGGCGTGCGCCGTGCGCGCGCTGACAACCGCCCCGAGGATCCTGCTGGCGAATCCGCGTCTCGGGGAACAACTGGAGGAGTTCAAGCCGCGTGAGGTGCGCCGCATCCCGGTCGGGCAGTACGAGATCCGCTACGAAATCCAGGAGGCCACCACCTACATCCTGCGGCTCTGGCATACGCGCGAGAATCGGTAGCCATCGCAACCGCCAGGACCTTCCACCAGGCCCGCAACCGGTGGAGGCATTTCCGGGAGCGGCGCTACCGGGCCTGTCTCGTCGAGGAGGACACCTACGCCCTCGCCGCCCTCCGATATCTCGATCGGAACCCAGTGCGGGCGGGCCTGGTGAGGGATCCAACGACCTACCCGTGGTCAAGCTGCGCGGCCTATGCCCTCGGGACGCCGAATCGTGTGATCACCTTCCATCCGAGCTACCGCGCGCTGAGCCGCCATGCGACCGTGCGGCAGCGCCAGTACCGCACGCTCCTGGCGCCCAGCGAGGATCCCCGGGCCGACGCTCGCGATCCCCGCTGGAGCACCCAGCGCGCCGTGGGGAGTCCCCCCTTCATGGCACCCTACCTCCCCCGCCGGCGTGGGCGGCCAAGAATTGGAACCACGCCCTCGCAGAATCACGAGGTTAACCCCTAAATGGTGTCCGGTACCTATGCCGGCACCTCTCTTGGGCATCCCGGCCGGCGCACGCGACAGGGCAGGGTGGACGAAGGTCTCGATGCTTGGGGAGGCGACGTGGGCTGATCTGGCTTGCGTGCCTCCGCACTCTTGCGCTTGTCTGCGACGGTGGAGTGTGGGCGCACTCGCTCAGAACCGCAGCCGGAGACGCTCCGCCACGCACATGAGACTCCATCGGCTCCGCCAAGCGCCGACGCGCGACCAACTGCAGGAAATGCTTGAGGCGCAAGGCAGCTTTATCAAGCTAGCGGTCGCTGTGAGGCAGGGGATCCTGGCCGGCGGGGGCGAGTACCACGCGGATTGCGAGTAATGGCTCCTCGAGCAGGGGAGCGAGCAGGAGGACATCAGGGGAGCCGATTGGTATCCGGAGAGTCGGGCCGTGACCTTCGGTGCTCTGATCAACATCCGGGCGCGCCAGGGCAATCGTTCGATGGAGACTCAGGATCCGGCACTGCGGGCGCGCATCGAGCAGGTCGTGCGGGCCGTGTTTGAGGGGACAGCGCCATGAGGGATGTCTCGCGTCTGCGGGAGCGGTTTCTGCGAGATGACCGCGCCCGCCGTCTGGGGAACATTGCGTCGAATCTCCTGCGGCTGAGCCACTGGCTCCCGATGGACCGCGACGCCGCGGCCGTGGTGGGCTTGCTGGGTGAGACGGCGGCGATGATCGAATGGGCGGGAGAGGACGCCACCGAGGAGCTGGTGAACATCCACCAGGAGCTCTGCCGCTGGCGCCGGATCTGGCCGGTGGACGCCGCCCGAGGCCTGCTCGCCTTCCGGGCGAGACTGATGTCCGAGCGCGTTCTGGCGTTGTCTGGCCTCACCGAAATGACCCCACGCTGAGCGCCGGGGCCGGCCTTGGCGGTCCCCGCGTGACTCGCCCGGGCGCGGGTGCGCGCGACGGGGCCCCGGAGTATGTCAAAACCGTCCGTGGTCCTCGGTGAGTCTTCGCCCTCGACCCGGGCCCCTCCAATCGACACTCGCGGGAATCCGTAGCCCTCTGTGGGAGCGGTGATGCAGAGCCGGACCCCAGGTTCTCAAATTCCTGCGAGGCCTGCCCATGCGGATTCGATTCCCTCCCCCGGAGCCGCAATTGTCTAATCCACCCGATGCAGCACGCCCGGTTCCCCCATGATGTCACGCGATCGCTCTGCGGCCACCGGAGGACAGGTGGGAGGCCGAATGGTGCCCGGACAATCGAACCCTGGCCTTCCGGTCAACATCCGCTCTCGACCGGCCCCAGAACCTGACGGTGAGGGGGGAGCTATCCGGCCCGGCCTTCGCCACGCCCATCACGCTCTCCGCTCCAGTTGCTTGCCCTTTAGCTTCCGCTGGCCGGATTTTCCGGAAGGACCTGATGCGGACCTCGCAAAAAGAGAGCTTTCCCGGGGCGCATTTTCCATTTAGAATGTCGGCCGAATCTCGAGAGTCTCCCGGAGAAGACGACCCATGCAGATTGGACCCTACCGGCTCAGGAACAATCTCATCGTGGCGCCCATGGCGGGGGTGACGGACCGGCCGTTCCGACAGCTCTGCAAGAGCATGGGGGCGGGGATGGCGGTGTCCGAGATGGTCACCAGCAACTCCCTGCTGTACGGCTCGGACAAGACCCGGCGTCGGGCCAATCACGAGGGGGAGGTGACGCCCGTCTCGGTGCAGATCGCGGGGGCGGATCCGGCGATGATGGCGGCGGCGGCCAGGTACAACGTGGATGAAGGCGCCCAGATCATCGACATCAACATGGGCTGCCCGGCCAAGAAGGTCTGCAACACCCTGGCAGGCTCGGCACTCTTGCAGGATGAGCCGCTGGTGGGGCGGATCCTCGAGGCCGTGGTTGGGGCGGTGGACGTGCCGGTGACGTTGAAGATCCGCACCGGATGGGACCGGGAGCACAGGAATGCCGTCCGCGTCGCCCAGTTGGCCGAGCGGGCCGGCATCCAGGCGCTCGCAATCCACGGGCGGACGCGAGCGTGCCTCTTCCATGGCAATGCCGAGTACGATACGATCGCCGAGGTCAAGTCCAGCGTGCGGATCCCCGTGATCGCCAACGGGGACATCACGACCCCGGAGAAAGTCAAGACCGTGCTGGCGCACACCGGGGCCGACGCGGTGATGATCGGCCGGGCGGCGCAGGGGCGGCCGTGGATCTTCCGGGAGATGGAGCATTTCCTGGCGACGGGCAGTCACCTCCCACCCCCGGAGGTGGCGGAGATCCACCGAGTGCTCCGCCTGCACCTGGAGGATCTCTACGCGTTCTACGGGGAGCACGTGGGTGTCCGCATCGCGCGCAAGCACATCTCCTGGTACACGAAGGGCCTCGCAGGCTCCGCGGTCTTCCGCCAGGGGATGAACCAGCTCCAGACCGCCTCGGAGCAGCGAGCCGCCATTGATCAGTTCTTCACCGGGCTGGCCTGCCGGGGAGACCGTCTCATGTACGTGGAGGAGCAGGCGGCCTGAGGATTGCTGTCGCCCCACGGGGAAGCGCCGCCTATCTGTCTCCCCGCACTTCGACCACCCCCCAGGGAAAATTCAGTCAAACGTGTGTCTCCACCGACAAGTAGCCACGCTGGCTTTACTTGCCTGACCGCGCCCTGTAGCATCCCGGCAGAGAAGGGCATCCGGCCGGCGTCACACGCGGTCGGCCTGTGCCCTCCGCTTGGAGAATCCCCTCTCACGCAAAGACGCGGAGACGCGAAGGCTTGGGATCCAGGCCCCCCGCTTGGCCCGAGCGCTTCGGCAAGGTCAGGGCTTCGCAGAGTCGAGGGCGTTTTCATGGTGCGTGGGTGGGCCGAAAGCGTGTGTCAGCTTTGGCGATTTGCCCTGGCTCTGGAGCAGGATGTGAAAAGGAGGCGCGCCCATGGACATGCGCATCAAGGATTCATTCGTCTCGCTCTGGCGGAAGCGCTTCGGGGAGGCGGAGCTGCCCATCACCTTCTTCTACACGGACCAGGAAGGTTCCATCGAGACGCCCAGACCTCCAGCGGGACACGAGTGCCTCCTGGGCGTGCTGGCCAAGGTGAGGGCGGGGAAGCCGCTGCGGTTCGACGCAGGCGCGATCGGTTGCGGGGGTGGAAAGCGGTACCTCGGATTCACGGACGAGCTCATGCCGAACTTCGAGTACTTCCTCTCCTGCGGGATCCCCGGGTCACTGGAGGGCGAGCGGTACAAGAAGACGCCCGGGCTGGTCAAGCAGTTCGTGGCGAAGTCTCCGCGGTTCAGAGCCCCGGGCAAGTTCATCGTGTTCAAGCGATGGGAAGCGCTGGAGGCGTCGGACAACCCCGAGGTCGCCATCTTCTTTGGTCGCCCGGATGTCCTCTCCGGGCTATTCACCCTGGCCAACTTCGCCGAGGCCGAGGCGCACGGGGTCATTGCGCCCTTCGCGGCCGGCTGCGGGACCATCGTTCAGTACCCATACCTTGAGGGCAAGACTGACCACCCGCGCGCCGTGCTGGGGATGTTCGATGTCTCGGCCCGGCCCTTTGTCCCCGGCGATGTGTTGAGCTTCGCCGTGCCCATGGGGAAACTCAGGAGCATGATCGAGGACATGGAAGACAGTTTCCTGATCACCCCTTCCTGGCGCAAGGTGCGCCGGAGGTTGAGCTAAGGCAGGCCGATCCACAGGTAGTTCCCACGAAATCCCCAGCGCCGCCACCCCTGTGCACATGACCGGCGCAGCCTATCCACAGGTTGTCCACGGGGCGGTGTTACCCCAACGCTGTCTTGACCCTCGCTCGGTGTTCGGCTAGGATGCGCTACGGAAGCTCGGAAGAGAGGTGCATCCAGTCATCGCTCCGCTTCCGGCGGTGCGTGTCGGGCTCGGATAAACGAGCCGAGGGGGGAAAGGGAACATGGCGCAGCAGCAAATGGTGGAGCCTTTCGTGCGCGTGGACGCCGCTAAGGGCAAGGAGCTCTACGATTCGAAAGAGACGGTCTGGATCGATGTCCGGGAGCCCAACGAGTGGAACCAGGGTCGCATCCCGGGGGCCAAGCTGGTTCCGCTGAACACATTGCTGATGTCCCCGCGACAGCATCTCAACGGGGACAATGTCGTCTTCTACTGCGCCCAGGGAATCCGGAGCGCCGTGGCGTGCGAAGTGGCTGCGGCCGTGGGCATGAAGAAGATCTACAATCTGGAGGGCGGGATCATCGACTGGGCCGCCAAGGGGCTCCCGATCGAGAAATAGATCGGGAGATCAGGACCGATCGAGATGAAGATGGAAAGAAGGCGGCGCGTCGCAGGCGCCGCTTATGCTTTCCAGGGGATTTCGCCGCGATGTCCTCTGGGGGGCCAGGACGGTCGGCTCAGCGCGCTTCGGCCTCCCTCGCGAGGCGACCAGGCTCTCAGGTGAGGATTCTGGGGATCGCCGGTATGTTGTTGGCCCTGGCCATCATGGGGTATCTGGTCGTCTCCTACATCCAGCAAGGAAGCGAGGTCCAGGAGACGCTCCAGGCGATTCCCGGATCA
This sequence comes from Methylomirabilis sp. (SeqCode), assembly GCA_035455275.1. Lineage (GTDB taxonomy): Bacteria > Methylomirabilota > Methylomirabilia > Methylomirabilales > 2-02-FULL-66-22 > 2-02-FULL-66-22. The sequence continues at coordinate 6,165 of DATIFO010000271.1, forward strand.
CCGACCACACGCGGGCCGCTGGATCCGACCAAGCGAGGACTCGAGCAACGCCTCGCCCCGATCCTGGATCAGGAGCGCCAGCGGGTTCAGGACACCGAGAAATCCGCCGGCCAGTAATCGTGCCGCTTGGGTCGCCTCATGGCGAGCAGCTTCCGCAGCTTCCTCGTGAACGATCTTTTCGGGGATCCGGTCCTCTACGTGGGGATCCCGTGGGAGCGGCGGGCCCTGCTCTTCGATCTGGGGGACGTGAGCGGCCTCTCCACGGGCCGCCTCCTCAAGATCACGGACGTGTTCGTCTCCCACGCGCATCTGGATCATTTCGTCGGGTTCGATCATCTCCTCCGGGTTCTGCTCGGTCGCCCGAAGGGTCTCCGTCTGTACGGGCCGCCCGGCTTCATCGAGCATGTTGCAGGGAAGCTCCGAGGGTACACCTGGAACCTGGTGGAGGACTATACAATGACCATCGAGGTGCACGAGGTGCACCTCGATCACGTGGCGACGGCTCGCTTTGCCTGCCCCGAAGGCTTTGTCCGCCGGGATGAGCTTGTAGCGCACCCCTTCGATGGCACCGTCCTGGAAGAGCCGCACTTCCGCATCCGGGCGGCGCATCTGGATCACCGCATTCCGTGTCTGGCGTTCGCCCTGGAGGAAACGATCCATCTGAACGTGGACAAGACCCGCCTCGAAGGGCTGGGGTTGCCCGTGGGGCCGTGGCTCATCGACGTGAAGCGGGCCATCCGGGCGCAGGCGCCCGATGACCATCCCATCCGCGCCGCCTGGTCGGAGGGGGGAACGCGCGTGGAGCGCGTCCTCCCGCTGGGCACGCTCCGCCGCGAGGTCGTGCGCGCCAGCCCCGGCCAGAAGCTGGCCTACGTCACGGACGCGCAGTACTCGCCGGAGAACGCCGAGAAGATCATCAAGCTGGCATCTGGCGCGGATCTGTTTTATTGCGAGGCGGCCTATCCGGAGCGGGATCGCGAGCGCGCGGCGGCGCGCTTTCATCTCACGGCAGGGCAGGCCGGACGGCTGGCGGCGGAAGCGGGGGCGCGACACCTGGCCGTGTTTCATTTCTCCCCCAAGTATCGAGCCTGCCCTGGCGAGATACTGGATGAGGCCGTGACCGCCTTCGGGAAGGGGTCCACGAGGTGAGAAGGGTTCCCACCGTTCTCGGCTAACTCATTGAAAATACGACCGGGATATGGCTTGACAGTTCATCTACCTTCTGTTAGCCTGCGCCGTGATGATGGGGGTGGGTGAAACAGGGGTGAAACAGTGCTGTTGCGGTCTGGCCGCCCGAGGGGTTCCCGAGGGGCGCCAGGCGACAGACAGCCGAAGGACCTGCGTGAGCTGACGCATGACCCATAAAGTCGCGCTGATTCCCGGAGACGGCATCGGACCGGAGGTGGCGGAGCAGGCTGTTCGCATCCTGAGCGCCACCGGTGTCTCGATCGAGTGGGAGGCGGTCGAGGCCGGCCACGGGTTCAGCATGAAGCACGGGGGGGAGCCGCTACCGGAGAGCGCGCTCTCTGCCATCCGGCGGGCGGGGGTGGCCCTCAAGGGTCCGCTCACCACCGAGGTTGCGGTCGGGCGGCCCAGCGTGAACGTGGCCCTGCGGAAGGCGCTGGATCTGTACGCGTGCGTCCGCCCGACCAGGACGCTACCCGGTGTGGCCAGCCGGTACACCGACGTTGACCTGGTGATCTTCCGGGAGAACACCGAGGACCTGTACTGCGGCATCGAGCACCTGGTGGTCCCCGGCGTCGTGGAGACCCTCAAGATCATCAGCGAGAAGGCCTCGCTCCGCATTGCCCGGTTCGCCTGCAGCTTCGCCCGGCGCGAGGGGCGCCGGAAGATCACGGTCATCCACAAGGCGAACATCATGAAGCTCTCCGACGGCCTGTTCCTGGAGTGCTGCCGCCGGGTGATGCGCGAGTTCCCGGAGCTGACGTACGAAGAGCTGATCGTGGACAATGCCTGCATGCAGCTCGTCCGGGACCCGACCCGGTTCGACGTCCTCCTGATGGCCAACCTGTACGGCGACATCATTTCCGACCTGGCGGCGGGGCTGGTGGGAGGGCTGGGGGTCGTCCCCGGGGCCAACCTGGGCGATGACTGCGCCGTGTTCGAGGCGGTCCACGGCAGTGCCCCGGACATCGCCGGCAAGGGGATCGCGAACCCGCTGGCCATGACCATGTCCGGCGGGATGATGCTGAAGCACCTGGGCGAGGACAAGGCCGCCCTGGCCCTGGCGGAGGCCATTCAGTCCGTGCTGCGGGAGGGGCGGACGCTCACACGGGACCTGGGGGGGAAGGCCTCGACTCGCGAGATGGCCGACGCGATCATCGACGGCTTGACCGGGGTCTGATCCCCCGCGACGCGTTTGGTCCGATGGTCGGGGTGCTGCCGGTCTGCCGAATTCCTCGCGGGATGAAGGAGCCGTGAACGATGGGACTGCTTGAAGGACGCATGGAGCCGGGGGTTGTCACCACGACACTGGACTGGGTGTTCAACTGGGCCCGCCGGAACTCCCCCTGGCCGCTGACCTTCGGCCTCGCCTGCTGCGCCATCGAGATGATGGCCACCGGCGCGGCCCGGTTCGACATGGACCGGTTTGGAGCCGGGGTGTTCCGCCCGTCGCCGCGACAAGCCGATCTGATGATCGTGGCCGGGACCGTCACGGAGAAGATGGCCCCCCGGATCAAGACCCTGTACGAGCAGATGGCGGAGCCCAAGTGGGTCATCGCCATGGGGGCCTGCGCCATCTCGGGGGGCCCGTTCTACTGGGATGCCTACCACGTGGTGAAGGGGGTGGACCGGATCGTCCCGGTGGACGTGTACGTTCCCGGGTGCCCGCCCCGACCGGAGGCGCTGCTGTTCGGGGTCCTGAAGCTTCAGGAGAAGATCGCGCAGGAGAGCATCGCCAAGCAGACGCTCCCGGCCATCACCGTGCCCGAAGGACTGGCCGCGGCACGGACCGCCTGACGACCGGAAGTCATCCCATTCGATGCGACGAGGGAGAAGATGATCGATTATCTGCAGGACGTGTGGAGCGGCTTTCTGAGCATCCTGCTCTCGATGCAGGTGACCCTCCGGCACCTGTTCAGCCATGCCGTGACGGTTCAGTACCCCACGGAGCGACGGACGCTGCCCCTGCGCTCGCTCAACCGCCACGTCCTCACGATCGATCTCACATCGGGGAAGCTGAAGTGCACCGCGTGCGACGCCTGCGCCAAGATCTGCCCGACGCGCTGCATCACCATCGTGGGGGCGGGCCGGGGGAAGGAGCGGCATCCCGTCGAGTTCGTCATCGACCACAACCTGTGCATGTACTGCAACCTGTGCGTGGAGGTCTGCCCCTTCGACGCCATCACCATGTGGACCGGGAATTTCGAGATCGGCGCCTTCAACCGCATGGGGTTG
>DATIFO010000272.1:0-5226 GCA_035455275.1 Methylomirabilis sp. (SeqCode)
CTCGCTTAGGGTCCTGCGCCCACACGCGGGGCATGGCAGAGATGCGAAGCGAACAGGCCGCCGAGTTCGAGGTCTATTCGTCGGTCGACCGCTTTGAGGAGATGAGGACATAGAATACCTCCCGACCCGCGGCGGTGGCGATTTTCCCCTCCGTCTGGTGAGCGGCATCCCATCCTTTACCCTCGCGTGAGGATACACGAAGGCGTCGCCGTTGACGAGCGTTGTCATGCGTTGTCGGCTCAGCGGAATGAGTCGGATGGCGTGCGCCGCGACCTGGATTGCGTGGGCAGGACGGCCCAGGGGTAGACGGTCAGGGGCCCCGCTCCGCCAGGGCGGCCAGTCGGGCGAGGAAGGCGGCCCGATCCGCGTCCCCCAAGAAGGCGGTCCGCCGCTCGAGCCCCCGCACACTGACGTAGTGGAGGATACCCAGGGGCATCCAAGGGCGCGTGGGGGGGACGGCAAACGCCTCTCAGCGCAACGTGCTATACATGGCAACGCATGACATGCCTCGCGATCTGGCATGCATGGACGGGCAGCAGAAACCTGTTCCGGCAGGTGCGGCGCGAAGCGCTTACGCCTTTCGTCCGTGGCGTTCGACCGGCGTCCTCCACCACGGCATCCCCTGAAAGGCGGAACACGGGCAGCTTAGGGCCGATCCTCAGGCGCACGCGGCTTGCCTTGCGCGGGTCGGTGAAGTCCCCCCGGTGCCCCTCTCGTGCCGTCTCCAGCCTGGGGAGTGGGAAAGCGGTGGTGAGAGTGGGGCGAGAATCAGCCCACACGGTCAACAACGTGGTCCCGCATCCCGGCCGGGGCACCACCCCTCCCACAGTGAGGACGAGCGTCTCGGATCGAGACGAGGCGAGCTTGGTCCAGGAGGACGCGCCCCGCGGTCGCGGTGTCAGGGGATCAGTTATGTCTCCAGGAACCGGTCCCACTCCGCGGGCGCTGCCTGGCCCCGCGCCACCGCTTGGTAGACGGCCTGCGGGTGGGCGCCGAGGAGCGAGGCCAGGGGCCGGCCGGGCTGGCCGGGGACCTCGACCCAGAGGTCCGCAATCCCGGTGCGGGCGTGACTGACGGCGGGGCGGCGGCTACCCTCCCTGATCTGCTCGGGGCGGGTGGCCACGCGCCGGCACACGCGGGCGACCGGCGTCTTGAGCGGGAGGCGGCGGAGCGCCATGGCCCCGGAGAGCACGGGGTCCAGGACGCGTCAAGTTCGAAACAGCCATGTCTGACCCCAAAGACCCAGAGTCCGGAAATGGCCTTGACCCGATTTCCGGGCGCGTGCTACAAGGGATGCGCGCATGGCGGATACTCAGGGCACAGCCGCCGCCCTTGCCCGCCGACTTCCGTCTTCCATTGACGAAGGTTCCATCTCAAGCATGCGCGCCGCCCTCGGCGGCGAGCGGAGAAATCGCATGGCCCTGATTGCCGTGCTGCCGGGTGACGGCATCGGCCCCGAGGTCACGCGCGAGGCGACCAAGGCGCTCCGCGCGGCCGCCCCGCGCTTCGATCTCAGGCTGGAGTTCCGGGAGGCCGCCATCGGCGGGGGCGCCTACGAGGCCAGCGGCACTCCCCTTCCCGAGGCCACCCTGGCGCTCTGCCGGCAGGCGGACGCCATCCTGTTCGGCGCCGTGGGCGGTCCTCGCTGGGACAGCCTGCCGCGAAAGGACCGTCCGGAGCAGGGGATCCTCGCCCTCCGCAAGGCCCTCGACCTGTACGCCAACCTCCGCCCGGCCAAGCCCTTCGCCGCCCTGGCGGACGCATCGCCGCTGAAGCCAGCCGTGATCCAGGGCGTGGATCTCCTGGTGGTTCGGGAGCTGACAGGGGGCCTCTACTTCGGCGAGCCCAAGGGCATCCAGCCGGTGCCCGAGGGGGAGCGCGCCGTGGACACCCTGATCTACACCACGCCCGAGATCCAGCGCATCGCCCGCATGGGCTTCGAGGCGGCGCAGCGGCGACGCAGGCACCTCACCTCCGTGGACAAGGCCAACGTGCTGTCCAGCTCCGAGCTGTGGCGGCGGGTCGTGAGCCAGATGGGTGCGGCCTTCCCCGAGGTCCAACTGGACCACATGTACGTGGACAACGCCGCCATGCAGTTGGTCCGGCAGCCCTCCTTCTTCGACGTCATCGTGACGGAGAATACCTTCGGCGACATCCTGAGCGACCAGTCGGCCATGCTCACGGGTTCCATCGGCCTGCTTCCCTCGGCGAGCCTCGGACCCACCGCGGGGCTGTACGAGCCCATCCACGGGAGCGCCCCGGACATCGCGGGGCAGGATCGGGCCAATCCCATCGCGGCAATCCTCTCGGCCGCCATGCTGCTCAGGTATTCCCTCAAGGCGGAGGCGGCGGCGGCGGCCATCGAGGCGGCCGTGGCCGCCGTCCTGGACCAGGGCTACCGGACCCCGGACATCCAACAGGCCGGGGCGAAGCTGGTCGGCACCCGCCGGATGGGCGATCTCATTGCCGAGGCAGTCCAGACGGGCAAGGATTAACCCCGATCCGACAAAACCGTCTCACCGCCAAGGCGCCACCGGGGCCGCCAAGGTCGGCAGAGGTGATGTCGGGAGCAAGCCCCCAACGCACCTTGTGGTGCGGTGGCGTTCAGAACAGTATCGGGCTTGTTGGCCTTCGCCATCATGGCGTTGTTGGCGTCTTGGCGGTTCAAGAATCTCGAGCTGGGGTTAACTGTCGGTCCGCGCCGTCCCGAGACGCCCCGGACCGCGAGGTGGGGTCATGGCAGCACAGGCATCGGACATCCTGGTCGAGCAGAGCGAGACCTACGCCCGCGTCATCTTCAACCGGCCTCACCTGCGAAACGCCATCAGCTCGGCGATGTGGGAGGAACTGCCCAAGCTGATCCGGCGCCTGCAGGGCCAGCGAGGGCTGCGCGCCATCGTCCTGAGCGGCGCCGGCGGCAAGGCCTTCGCCGCGGGGGCCGATATCAGCGAACTGCCGCGCTTCGCCGAGCCCAAGGCAGCTCGCGCCTTCGAGACCCTGGTCGTCCGGGCCCTGGAGAGCCTGGTGCGTTGTCCGCTCCCGGTGATCGCCATGATCCAGGGATACGCCGTGGGCGGCGGCTGCCACATCGCCGCCGCCTGCGACCTCCGGATCGCCGGGGAATCGGCCCAGCTCGGCGTCCCCGCGGCGAGGCTGGGGACGGCGGTCAACCCCGGCGCGACCGCCAGGCTGGTGAGCTTGGTCGGCCCGGCCGTGGCCAAGGAGATGCTCTTCGGCGGGCAGCCCATGGACGCGGCCCGCGCGCTGCGGGTGGGGCTGGTCAACCACGTCGTCCCCGACCGCGAACTGGAGCACTTCACCCTGGCCTTCGTCCACGAGATCGGCAGCAACGCCCCCCTCACCATCCGCCATGCCAAGCAGGCCGTGAACTGGGTCGCCGTCGACGGGCACCGGCGTCCCCCGCGGGCCATCCAGGAGCACTTCGTCCGGGGCTTCAGCAGCCGGGACTTCAAGGAGGGAGTGGCCGCCTTCATGGCGAGGCGGCCGCCCAAGTTCATCGGCCGCTGACGGGCCGCTCATGGCTGATGGCATGGGTATTGAGGTGACGGCAGGATGAGCGGGTTGCAGATCGGCCTACGTGGAACGGCCACGATGCGGGTGACCCCCGAGACTACCGCACAGGCGTGGGGCAGCGGCGATGTCCCGGTCTTTGCGACACCCAGCCTGGTGGCGCTCCTGGAGACTGCCGCGGTGAACGCCGTGGCCGGCGGCCTCGCAGCAGGCGAGACCACGGTGGGCACCTGGATCGAGGTCTCCCACCTCGCCGCTTCCCCCGTGGGCGCGGTGGTGACCGCCGAGGCGGAACTCACCGCCGTGGACGGCCGGACCCTCACCTTCGCGGTGGTCGCCCGCGACCACCGGCAGACGGTTGGTGAGGGCCGGCACCGCCGGGCGATCGTGTCGCGGCAGCGCTTCCTGGAGAAGGCGGCCGGCAAGCCGTAGGAGCCATCCGCAGCCGCCAGCGAGTCCCGGTCCTCTCGCGGGACGGGGCACCCTTTCAACGCCATCCCATCCGGTCCCGAAGCCGTGTGATGTGGGCCACGTGGTGGCGCCCATGCCATGCGTACAGCGCCAGGTTCTGGTTCAACGAGATGGTTCCCAGATCGGGGTGCCTGAAGGTGCGGGAGAGCTGCGACTCGCTCAGGCTGCGCAGGAAGAGGACCCATCGGCGATGCAGGGCCTCCAGCAGCCCGAGAGACACCTCGACGTCGGCGGATGTGGCGTCCTGCAGCCTCGCCCATTGGGCCTCGTCGTAGGGCTTGATCGTGGGCTGGTCCTCCGTCACCGCCAGCTTGAATCGGATGTAAGAATTCAAGTGGCTGTCCGGCAGGTGATGCACCACCTGCCGCACCGTCCAGCCACCCTCACGATAGGGATGATCGAGCTGTGATTCAGACAGCCCGTCGACCGCCTCGCGTAGTCGCCCGGGGGCCTCTTCGATCTGCTGGATGAGCGTGGCGCGCACCCCTGGATCGTACGCCAACGGTGCTTCGAACTTGCCGATCGGGTACCGTGGATCGTTCATCGGGGCAATACCTCTGAGTCCATTGAGTCCGGTGAGCCCGTTGAGTCCGTTGAGTCGCGATGGACTAACCCTGATCCGAAAAAACCGTCTCACCGCCAAGGCCGGCAGAGATGATGTTGGGATCAAGCCCCCAACGCACCTTGTGGTGCGGTGGCGTTCAGAACAGTATTGGCCTTTTTGGCTTTCGCAAGCATGGCATCCTTGGCGTCTTGGCGGTTCAAGAATTTCGGATTGGGGCTACCAGTCGGGATCTGAAGGGAAGAGGCTCTGGTGGCGGATCCCTTGCCGGGGCACCGCCATCCAGGGAGCGACGGCCTCCTTCCACTTGAGATAGTGCGGCGTCTGCTGGTGGTGGGCGAAATCTTCCTTCGCCCGATAGGCCTCGTACAGGAAGAATCGGCTGGGCTCGGCCTCGGCCTGGAGGACGTCGAAGCGGACGTTGCCGGGCTCCGTCAGCCGGCTCTGCCGCGCGCTCTCCAGCGTGGCCTGGATGAACGGCTGGACCTGCTCCGGGACGACATGCACGGTGACGCACACGACGTACATGGCGACCTCCAGCCAGCGATCAGCAGTCAGCGGTCAGCAATCAGCCGGAACTGAACTGACGCCTCGCCCGGTTCAAGCTGAGAGCTGACCGCTGAATGCTGACAGCCTCTTTACGGCTTGATCGCGATGCTGAA
>DATIFO010000273.1:0-11766 GCA_035455275.1 Methylomirabilis sp. (SeqCode)
CGGCGCTGGGCCGATCCCGCCTTCCCTGCCGCCTTCCCGTGGTTCAATACCCAGCGATACTGGCAGGATCAGATCCTCGATCTGCGCGAACAGGTGGCGCGCCTGGACGAGCCGGCCCTCTCGCCCGAGAGCATTCTGGAAGGGCAGGGGAAATCGCTCGCCGGCAGGCTGCCGACATCCTTCGACAGGCACGCGGCAGCCGATGATTACTGAGACGCGCGGAAGTCACGGCACGTCTTGAAGGGCTTCTGGACCCCGGCGCCTGCCCCGGACTCCGATCCGGGTTCCGCGGGCGTGACGACACTTAGGAGTGCCGACCCTTCATGCAATCTGCGTCTCCGCGTCTCTGCGTGAGAGGGTACTTTCCAACCAGGGGCTAGGTGTTCCTGGGCGACGCCGGGTCCCCCTGCCAGGCCAACCGCGCCCTGGCCTCGTCGAAGACCACCCCGCAGCGGCGACAGTGAAACCTCGGGACACCCCACTCCGGTAGGTACCCGGCCTCGACGTCGTCATGCCCGCATGTCGGGTGGATGAAGATGTACCGGACGCTGCGGCCGCGGCCCCAGATCCGCCTCTCGATCCAGCGACGGATACCCATAGTGAAATCCCAATGACCAACAGGGGCAAATCCCAATCACCAAATCCCAATGGCCGAAGCCCAGTGACCTTTGAGAGGATAGACCGAAGCCTGCGTCAAGGCAGGCCAGGGCGTCCGGCTCCTTGCGTCGCCAGCGCGTGCACCCGCTCCAGCACGACGCGCAGCCTCTGCTCGTAGCCCTGCCGGGCCGCCTCGGGGACAGGCATGGGCGCCTGGCGGGCCCATGCGAGGTAGCTCTCGCACGCCCGGAACAGCTCCTCGGACAGTTCGCTCACTTTCTCGAACAGCGGGATCGGCAGGTGCAGCCAGCCATCTATCAGATCATTCCCCATCCACTCGACCAGGCCGCCCAGCACCTGCTCGGCCGCGGCCGCACCCTTCGATTCGAGCACCTCACGGAACACGCTCCCCCAGCGCTCCAGGTCTCCGGTCAGCTGATGCAGAGGAGAACCTGAAGACACAAAACGCAAGACGTAATCCGGGAGCCCGGAGGGAACCGACGCATCGTCCGGCATGGCTTCGCAGTCGACCCGGACCCTGGAGGGGGGTCGGCTATGTCTCTCTTTGCGTGCTCCGCGATCTCTGCGGTGAGGGGTATCGGATCAATGCCATTCTTACCGGTACAGCCCGATCGCGGCGAACGTCACCGTCCCCTGGGGATCGGGCCACTGGCCGTAGCGCAGGAGCCGGCCCCACGCTCCGGGGAGGACCCGCAGGGCCGCGTAGATGGGTGGCAGCCCGCAGATCCGCCGCCGATCCCCATCGCGCGCCACGCCACGGAAGAAGGCCTCGGCATCCCCGGCCTCGACGGCGGCCAGCATCTCCCGGTCCACGTCGGCGACCTCGCGAAGCTGGCCGGGAGTCATGGGACGGGGATCGCCGAACTGGGGGCCGACGTGGGCCAGATCGGCGCTCGCGACCACCACGGTCCGTCCGTCGAAGGCGGTCATGGTCTCGCGGAGCGCGGCCAGGAACGACTCGATCTCCCGCACCTGGGCGGGGGACCGGCGCTCCTCCACACACCCATGCAGGGAGCCGCACAGGACCGGCACGATCAGGAGGCGCCGCTCCGGCGGTGTCACGTGTCGCAGGAAGACCGTCTGGAACTCGATGGAGTGCTCCGCGCGGTGGGCCAGCTCATCCTCCAGATACTGTGGCCCCACGGCCGCCAGGAGACGGTCCACGAATTCCCGGTCGGTCTCCACCACCCCCAGCGGGGTGTCGAAGTCCTTGCGGGTCAAGCTGAAGGCCTGCCGGATGGGCGCGTGGACGGTCCCCAGGATGATCCAGCGATCCGCCGGAGGCGCCCCATCCACCTCGCGATAGCCCCAGGCATACCAGGGCCCGCCGCGCATGAAATCGATGTGCGGCACCACGAGGCCTGCGAGTTGCGCCGCCGAGGGACTGGGCGGCGAGTCCCCCGGCCCTTCCGCCGCGGTGAAGTAGCCGTCCAGTTGTTGCCGGATGGCAGCCGCGTCGGACGCGTACGCCTGCCCGGCCAGGAGGGCGCTCCGGCGCGGCGCCCGTCGGAACTCCGCTTCGAGGCTCTCGCGGTGCTGGGCGAAGCGGGGGCTGTCCAGCAGGAAGTGCTCATCCAGCGACTGGATGATTCCCAGCAGATGCTCCCGGAACAGCAGGCTCCCGAAGGATCGGGCAAAGGCCTCCTGGATATCCAGGAGGGAATGCTGTCCGTCGAAGAGGCCGAGGATCGCGGCGGTCTCCTGCGGCACGTACACCACCGCCTCCGACAAGCGCATGGGATCTCGCAGGCACACCACGGGCCGGCCCTTGACTTGAGATGCAAATGCCTCGACGGGTCGGAGCCGCGGGCGCTCATACGCCGGGTTGTCGCCGTCCTCGCTCACCATCTGTCGCTTTCCCTGTCGTCCTGCCCGCGCCTCCGGGAGGTATCTGCCGGATGGAAGAATTCGGTTGACGGATGCCTCTTGAACCTATACCCTCTCGCCCAGTTTAGCTGCACCTCGAACAATCCAGCACACTCGGCCGCCTCGCCGACCCCAGAGCCGCACCGTTTTTATTCATCCCGTTCATCCCACCAGAGGCGCCCGTGCGAGGGTCTATCCCGGGATCGCTGCCGGGTGAGGGACCCGCACGTGCCTGTCGCATAGCAGAGACACCGTAGCGTAATGCCCCCCGATCCTCCGCCGGAGTATCTTCATCGCTTCGTCGGCAGCGTCGGTCGGGCACGAGGCCATGCTCATGCTATACGAATCCGCGATCGCAGAGGCCCAGTTCCCGCTGCTCCGGGACCTCCCCGCCACCCCGAGTCCCTCGATCCCCCCCCTCCGGGCGGGATGGGTTCTCGGCAAGGTCGCCCTGGCCGGGCTGCTCCTGATGTATCTGGTGGGGTGGGCACAGGACTTCGAGCGCGTACGCCGGCTCCAGGCGGAGCCGGTCCCACAATTCACGGTCATCAGCAAGTATCAGGCGTGGGAGCGGATCTACCGCTTCGCGCCCCGGAAGGCCGCGTCGTCCCCCACGCTCCTGGGCCTCACGCGGTAAGGGTCCGGATGCCCGCCGGCTCGCGGGTCCTCCGGCGGATCCGCCCCATGGTCCGGATCAGAGGCTCTCCTGATCGACCGTGATCTTCGCCGTGCGCCGTATTTGCTGGAGCCAATCGGCGAGGACCGCCTCTCGCTTGCTGGCCAGGTGCTGGGCGCGGAAGTTCGCCTTCTCTTTCTCGAAGTCGGCCTCGGGCGGGTCCTGCTGGCTGACGAGGCGGATGAGATAGGACGCCTTCTGGCCGGTGACCAGGGGGCTGGTCTCGCCCGCCTTCAGGAGGCCCACCGCCTGCCGGAAGGCTTCCGGGTCCGGAATGTCCGGGGGCGGTGCCGCAACCGGGAACGGTCCCAACTGCTTGGCGGCTGTCCCGGCCTCCTTGCCGGCCTCGGTCAGCGACTTCCCCTTCCCGATGGCCAGGGTGATCGCGTCCGCGAGCTTCTTCCCTTCCTCCCCGGCAGGCAACTGGATCACCTCCACCGTGATGTGCCGCCGTTGCCGCCGGAAGGTATCCTGCACCTCGGCGTCCGACACCTTCACGGCGTCCCGGATCAGGCTCTCGGCCTTCCGGATCGTCAAGTCCTGACGCATATCCGCCTCGAACCGGTCCGGGGTCAGCCGGTTGGCCCGCAGGACGTCGAGGTAGCGTTGCTTGCTGAACCCGTCCTTGCCTCCGAAGGCCGGGATACGCTCGATCTCGTCCCGCAACTCCTCGCCGCTGACCCCGATCCCCGTGCGCTCCGCGTACTGCAGGACCAGGATCCTGCGGATCAGGCCGTTCAGCACCTGCTGCTTGACGTTCAGGGATTCGAGGAGCTTGTCATCGGCCTTGTCCCCGAAGATCTGGCGGTACATGTCCATCTGCCGGCGGAGGGCCTGATGGTACTCGTCGGTGGAGATGGCGGTGTCGGCCACCGTGGCGACGATGCCTCGCCGGGCCAGATCGCCCGGCGTGGATTTCACACCCCACACGACGAAGATCGTCCCGATGAAGGCCACCACAACGGCGAGCATGACGCCCTTGACGAAATACGCACTGCCTTCCCGCATGGTCTTCAGCATGCCTGCATCCCTTCTCGCCCACGGGGTCCGCTGTCACCATACTGCATTCGACGCGGGGTTGGCAAGGGCTTTTCGGACGCCAATCATCTCAAATTCCTTGTTTTTTTCCGAGGCGTATGTTAAACACACAAACCGTCGGAGGATGCTATGCCCTGCCGTGCCTGTGCCTCCCCCGGGGGGCCGAAAGGAGCAGCAAAGGAGTAGCAATGGTCCTTAATTGGCTTTATGGCATGTTCTCCAACGACCTCGCCATCGATCTGGGCACGGCCAATACGCTGATCTATGTCAAGGGCCGTGGGATCATCCTGAGCGAGCCGTCGGTGGTGGCGATAAAAAAGGGAACGAACCAGGTGCTCAAGGTCGGGCGCGAGGCCAAGGAGATGCTGGGGCGCACCCCCGGCAGCATCGTGGCCATCCGTCCCCTGAAGGACGGCGTCATCGCCGACTTCGACGTGACCGAGCAGATGATCCGGGCCTTCATCGTGAAGACCCACAACAGGAAGACCCTGGTCCGCCCGCGGGTCATCATCGGCGTCCCCTCGGGGATCACCCAGGTGGAGAAGCGGGCCATCCGCGACTCCGCGGACCAGGCCGGCGCCCGTGAGGTCTATCTGATCGAGGAGCCCATGGCCGCCGCCATCGGGGCGGGCCTGCCGGTCCAGGAGCCCACCGGCAGCATGATCGTGGACATCGGCGGGGGCACCACGGAGGTGGCCGTCATCTCCCTGTCCGGCATCGTGTACAGCCAGTCGGTCCGGATCGCCGGGGACGAGATGGACGAGGCCATCACCCAGTACCTGAAGCGCAAGTACAACCTGCTGGTGGGCGAGCGGACATCGGAAAACATCAAGATCCAGATCGGCTCCGCCTATCCATTCGACGAGCCTCGCAAGATGGAGATCAAGGGGCGCGACCTGGTGGACGGGATCCCCAAGAACCTCACCATCAACGACAGCGACATCCGGGAGGCGCTGCACGACCCCATCTTCGCCATCGTGGATGCGGTCAAGACAGCCCTGGAGCGAACCCCGCCCGAGCTGGCCGCCGACATCGCCGACAAGGGGATCGTCCTGGCCGGGGGTGGCTCCCTGCTCCACGGCCTGGATACGCTCATCGCCCTGGAGACGCATCTGAAGGTGCGGGTCGCCGACGATCCCCTGTCCTGCGTGGTCCTGGGGACCGGCAAGGTCCTGGACGAGCTCGACCTGCTGAAGACGGTCTGCCTGGAGTCGTAGACCCCCCGTGAGAGGACAGGTCCTCGACCGGACGGCTGCCCGCGAGGGTGGCCCTGCGATCCGAGGAGTGTGGGTGACCCAGCCGCAATATCCGAGGCGTCTGCCGTGAGCACCCTCGTCCGTCTGCTGGCCCGCTTTCGCCGGGTCATCATCCTGACCACCGGCCTGATCCTGGCCTTCCTGCTCATGACGCTGCAGGTGCGCGAGGAGCGGGCGGTGGTGGTTGTCACGCGCCAGGTCATCCTCTTCGCCATGACCCCCTTCATCAAGGTGACGGCCGTCATGGTGGGCAGCGTCACCGGCGTGTGGCGCGACTACGTGGATCTCCGGAACCTGCATGGGGAGAACCGACGCCTGCTGCAGGAGGTCGGGACGCTCCGGCGGCGGATCGAGCAGCTCGAGGAGCAGGCCCTGGAGACCCAGCGCCTGCAGCGGCTGCTGGCCTTGCGGGAGGTCTCCCAGGCCCAGTATCTGGCTGCCCGCGTCGTGGGCAAGGACGCCACCAACTGGTTCAAGACGCTGCTCCTGAATCGGGGCAGCCGGGACGGGGTGCGCCGCAACCAGCCGGTGGTGGCGCCCGATGGGCTGGTGGGTCGCGTGGTGGAGGTGACGCCCAGCTCGGCCAAGGTGCAGCTCCTCACCGACCCGATGAGCGCCGCGGGCGGCCTGGTCCAGCGGACGCGAGTCACCGGGATCGTCTCCGGGAACCTGGGCGAGGGGACCCGCATGCGCTACCTGCCCCTCCTGGCCGACGTGGTCGTCGGGGATCCGGTGCTGACATCGGGGATGGGGGGCGTGTTCCCCAAGGGTATCCCCATCGGTCGGATCACCGGCGTCGAGCGACGGAGCGGCGCCCTCTTTCAGGAAGCGACGGTGCAGCCTGCCGTGGATCTGTCCCGCCTGGAAGATGTCCTGATCCTGACCTCGCCCCCGCCCGGCGAGGGGTTCGAGGCCGCCAGCGGGAGGCAACCATGAAGAGGTTCCTCCCCGGCCTCATCCTCTGCGTGATCATGCAGGAGGTGCTCCTCACCCCGTTCAGCCTGGGGGGCATCCGGCCTGACCTCTTCCTGCTGCTGGTCGTCTTCCTCGGCCTGCGCTCTTGCGAGGAGGCGGCGACGCTCCAAGGCTTCCTCATCGGCCTGTGCCAGGACGCCCTCTCGGGGGGGCCCCTGGGCCTGCGCGCCTTCACCTACTGCCTGCTGGGATTCCTCACCGCCCGGCTGAGCCACGGCCTGTACACGGGAAACCTTTTGGCGCAGTTCTGGCTCCTCCTGGGAGGATGCGCCGCCGCCGGTGGCATCACGCTGGGACTGCTTTCGTTCTTTCTGGGACCCCCACCGCTCCTCACCAGCCTCCTCTGGGTGATCGCGCCCGAGGCGCTCTACACGGCGGTGGTCGGCCTCCTGCTCTTGCGGCTGCCCCAGGTGCGCGCGGCCGTCACCCGACCGGCATGAGACTGATTGCACGGCCGCTCCCGCCCGCCCAGGCCCTGACCCTCCGCATCCGGAAGGTGGCCATCTGTGTCGGGATCGGCTTCCTGATCCTGCTCCTCCGCTTGTGGTACCTCCAGATCCTGGAGGGAGGCTACTACTTCACCCTCTCGACCAACAACCGGCTGCGGCTGCGACCGGTGGAGGCCCCGCGCGGGTTCATCCTGGACCGCCACGGCGAGATCCTGGTGGAGAACCGCCCGACCTTCGACCTGTACGCGACCCCCGAGGATGTGATCAATCCGGCGGAGGTCTCGGCCGTCCTGGCCGGGATCCTCGGGATCATGCCGGAGGAGGTCGTCACCAAGCTCGCCGAGGGACGCGACCGCCCGCACCAGCCGCTGCTCCTGCGCAAGGACCTGGACGATCGCATGATGGTGGCCGTGGAGGAGCGGAAGCTGGACCTGCCCGGCGTCAGCCTGCGGATCCGCCCCATCCGCGCCTATCCCAGCGGTGGAATGGCGGCCAATCTCCTGGGGTACGTGAGCGAGGTGAACCAGGCCCAGCTCGCGCAGAAGGAGTACCAGGACTTCCGCCCGGGGGAGAACCTGGGGCAGTCCGGCGTGGAGCGGCGCTTCGACGCCTTCATCCGCGGCGTGGACGGCGGCGAGCAGATCGAGGTGGACGCCCGGGGCCGCGCCCTGCGTCAGGTCAGCCGGATCGAGCCTCGCTCCGGCTCCAACATCATCCTGACCATCGACAAGCGCATCCAGGAGGCGGCGGAGGCGGCCTTCGCCGGCAAGAAGGGGACCGTGGTCGCCATGAACCCGACCACGGGCGAGATCCTGGCGCTGGTCAGCCGCCCGTCCTACGATCCCAACGTGTTCGCCCAGCGCCTCACCGGCGACGAGTGGCAAAGGCTTGCCACCGATCCGGCGCACCCGATGCAGAACCGGGCCTACCAGGCCCAGTACCCCCCCGGCTCCATTTTCAAGCTGGTCGTGGCCATCGCCGGACTGGAGAGCGGGGCCCTCACCCCCGAGACGAAGTTCAACTGCCCCGGCCAGTTCTACCTGGGGAGCGTGAAGTTCGACGACTGGAAGAAGGGGGGCCACGGCACGCTGGACCTCCGGGGCGCCATCCAGAACTCCTGCAACGTTTATTTCTACCAGGCCGGCTTGCGGGTGGGGATCGACGAGATCGTCCGGGTCGCCAAGGCGTTCGGACTGGGGAGTCCCCCGGGACTCGGCCTGGGCGACGAGGTCAAGGGGAATCTCCCCAACCCCCAGCCCAGGAAGCGAGGCCAGCCCCCCTGGACCGCGGGGAACACCGTCATCGCGAGCATCGGCCAGGGCCTGGTGGTGACCTCTCCCATGCAGTTGCTGGAGCTGGTCTCGGCCATCGCCAACGGCGGCACGATCTACCGGCCCTGGGTGGTGAAGAAGATCGTGTCTCTGTCGGGCGAGGTCCTCGAGGAGTACGAACCGGAAGCCATGCGCCAGGTCTCCGTCAAGCCCGAGACCCTGGCCTTCATGCGGCAGGCCATGCTGGCCGTGGTGGACGCAGGCACGGGGGCCCGCGCCAAGGTGCCGGGCATCCCCATCGCGGGCAAGACGGGCACGGCCCAGGTGGTGAAGAAGGGCGAGGGCAAGGGACACGCGGAGCTGAAGGACCATGGGTGGTTCGTCTCCTTTGCGCCCGTGGATAGCCCCAAGATCGCCGTGGTGGTCCTGGTCGAGAACGGGGGCTTCGGCGGGCTGGTGGCCGCGCCCGTGGCCAAGGCGGTGTACGAGGCCGCCCTCGGCCCGCAGCCAACCATCGCCGGGACAGGGTTGGGAGACGCCAAGGAGTCGGAGCTGGAGGATTGAACAGGGACAGCGGTCAGCCATCGGTCCGCCCCTGCGCTTCTGACGGGTGAAGGCTGGAGGCTGTTGGCTTGCAGATCGACCGACGTTTGCTCACGCATTTTGACTGGCGCTTCGCCGCCACGATCATGGCGATGGCGATGCTGGGGATCCTCTCGGTCTACAGCGCCAACGCGCTGGGCACCTCCGCCTTTCGCAAGGCCCTGTACGTGAAGCAGGTGACCTGGGTGGGGCTCGGGGTGCTCGCCCTGGCCCTGGCCTGCACCGTGAGCCACCGCACGCTGGCCCGCTTCGCGTACGTGATCTTCGGCGTCAGCCTGGCCCTGCTCCTCCTGGTCCTCGTGATCGGCAAGGCGGGGCTCGGGGCCCATCGCTGGATCCGGATCGCCGGGTTCACCTTCCAGCCATCGGAATTCGCCAAGCTCGGCCTGGTCCTCTTCCTGGCGCGGTACTTCGACGATCACCGGGACGCCCTCCTTCAGCCCCGGACCATGGTCCTGCCGGGGATCATGACGGTCGTCTGCATGCTGCTGGTCCTGAAGCAGCCCGACCTGGGGACCGCCTTGCTCCTGGTCTTCATCTCCCTCACCATGATGCTGATGCTGGGCCTGCACTGGCGCTACCTCATGCTCCCGCTCCTCGGCGGCGCCGTGCTCGCCCCGCTGGCGTGGACCTTCCTGAAGGAATACCAGCGGCGGCGCATCCTCGTCTTCGTGAATCCCGACCTGGACCCCCTGGGCGCCAGCTACCACATCGCCCAGTCCAAGATCGCCGTGGGGTCCGGCGGGGTTTTCGGCAAGGGCTGGCTGGCCGCCACCCAGAGCCAGCTAAACTTCCTCCCCCTGAACCACACGGACTTCATCTTCGCCGTCCTGGCGGAGCAGTGGGGCTTCGCAGGCTGCCTGGTCGTCCTGCTGGTCTACTTTTACGTGATCAGCCGGGGCTTCCAGATCGCCCGGGACTGCACCGACCTGTTCGCCGCCCTCCTCGCCGCCGGGATCACGGCCATGCTCGCCATCCAGGTCCTCATCAACATCGCCATGGTCCTGGGCATGATGCCGGTGGTGGGCATCCCGCTCCCCCTCCTGAGCTACGGCGGCTCCTCCCTCCTCGTCACCATGCTGAGCCTGGGACTGCTCCTCAACATCCACATGCGGCGGTTCACGTACTAAGGGCAGCAGTGAGCCATCAGCTACCGGCCATTGGCTTGGGGCCGACCGCCGAGCACTGCAAGAAGACACGCCCAGCCCAGAGAATCCCTGTCATTTGCCCGCTCCCCCGCCACGCCCCTCCGTCGGGGAAGAGGAGCATGTCAGGTCGAGACGCGGTGAGCTGACTGCAGGAGGGCACGGCTCCCAGGGGCGATGGGAGGCCAGCAGGGAAGGGTACGGAGGGGGTTGCCCGGCGTTCCTCCTCGATCCCCCGGCGTTGACATTCCACATACGCCCTTGTAGCATGCTCGCGTATTGGCTTGACGTCCGTTCCCGGATCCACGGAGGATGCCATGAGTGGTCCCCACGTCCCCCCCGCCGCCGCCCCCGAAGGAGTTTTGGGAAGACCTTGAATGGGCCGATGCCCACATGAATCAGCACTGCGTATCCTGATCAATGGGTGGCAGTCGTGAACCGCCGTGTTGTCGCCAGCGGGCCTGCCCTTGCAGATGTCGAGTCGCGCGCCGTGGCCCTGACCGGTCGAATGGAGTTTCCCGTCTTGTTTGCCGAAACGGGCATCCGGGTGTATGCGCATCACCTTGCGCTTCCAGACGAAGCTCGACACTGAAGCCACACTGGTGGGCCCACCTCTTCGGCTCATCCGGCTCATGGTGCAGGTTCGGCTCGCCACTCCGGATGTGGGGGTCTTGGTGGACCCGTAGGTGCTAAAACGCTTTCAGGTATTTCTTGACTTCGGGTAGCTCGGGGGATACGGCCAACCGGTTGACGGCGGAGGTCGTCACCCCGAGGAACCGCGCCACGTCCGCCCCCGAATACCCCATGCCCAGGACCGCCAGTTGGCAAAACAGCCGCCGGGCCCGCACGACCTCCCGCGTCCGCACCCCGGAGCGTAACTCCCCTTCCGCGACCCCCCCCTTCGCCACGAGCCGCCCCGCGAGCGTGGCCAAGTCGATCACCTTCCGGGCTAACCGCAACGTCTCCTTGTCCCGGGTTTCCGCTTCGCGCAGGAGCTGCTCGACGAACTCCCCCGTGCCCAAGATGCGCGCATCCGCGGCCACCTTGCTTCCCCGCCGCCGCAGCGCCAGCACCTGCGCCCAGCCCCCCAGGCTCCGGATGAGCCCACCCCCCACGAGTTCCGGCCGGCGCCCCTGCGCGATCCCGTCGCGGACGAACTCCTCGTAGCGCTGGACCGCCTGGCGCCGTCTCTGCCCGAAGGCGGCGAGCACTGTGGCGGTGTCCTGCCAGTCCCGCCCAACCACCCCCAGGAGCGCGGCGTGGCCCGTCCAGGGGTACTGCCGCAGCTCCCGCAGTCCGGGGACCAGACCGACCCGGAGCGGGTTCAGATGGATATACCGCGTCACTTCCACGAGGTACGGATCGTCCTCGCAGAGGACAGACTTGTACCGGTTCTGAAAGAGGTGCCCATACCGCTTATGCCGGCGGTTGAAGTTGACCACATAGCCGGTGAGCAGCCGCTGCATGCTCTGGGAGAGCGGGCGCGTCCCCGTGCGCAGCAAGAGGTGAAAGTGGTTCGGCATGAGCGCCCAGGCATAGATCGTCCACTCCCCCGACCGCGCCCGCTCCGCCACCCGCTCCAAGAAGTCGGCCCGGTCGGTGTCCGTCTGAAAGATCCTCGTCCGTTCGATGCCCCGGCCCATCACATGGTGCAGGGTCCCGGGCGCATCCAAGCGCGGCTGTCTCGGCATGCGGGGACGCTACCGGCTTTCCCCTCAGGTGTCAAATCGTTTTAGAACCTACGTAGTATTAGACCTAACAGTAGCCAGTCTGAGGATAGACTCCCGGATCATGATCCCCTTCTGGTGAAGATGGCAGCTTCCAAAAGGGGTTCTCCCTCGGTATCTGTATCAGTGAGAGGAACGCCAT
>DATIFO010000274.1:0-22645 GCA_035455275.1 Methylomirabilis sp. (SeqCode)
GAAGGCGGATCGTTGCGTGACATCGGCGCTGACAGCGCAACGAGCCGTCCGAGACAGGCGCAGAGCACCAATCCCGCAACCGCCACAGAGATCGAGCGCATCGCCACCGCGCGCGTCGGGGAGAAATTGCAGAAAACGGGCTGTATGCGGATTGAGGCCTGGATAAATCACGTCTGCTGGCGCGACGAAGGGATTGCCGTCAGGGTCCTCGTAGCGATCCGACGCAACGACGAAGCCGTCCATCGGGTAAAGCCAAACCGGGCAGACCAGCATATCGCTATCATGGATCTTGGGCCGAATCAGACCCAGCGAGTGAAACGCGGCATAGGTGTCATTGTCGCAATGGGCACGAAACTCCCGATCCGGAATTGCCTCGCCGCGAACGAATATCTCGATCAACAGGCGCAGCGGCGCCGGCACCGACGCGAGCTTGATTTGCTCCCACCGGGCCGGATCGAACTGGCCTTGGTCGTCGAGCGGAAGCACCTGGTTGATGGTGCCTTCTTCGAAGCCGATGGCGCGCAGGAACTGGCGCACGCGGGCAAATTCGTCTGCGCGACCCAATCGGATCGGGTATTGGGCCTGATCCGTTGAATGAACCCCCTCACCCATGGTGCGCTCCGCGCCCATCATACGGGATATTGCTTTCGTCACACGTCAAATTACGGGACGTAGCATTATCTGTAATACGGATCCCCCAACCGATGTCAGGGAGCAGAAAGAGGAGGGGGGGCGGAGCTCCTTTCGTCCGGCATTTGCGGATGGGACGAGGAAGATATGACAGATAATGCTACGCTTTCGTCCAAAGTCGAGGCGCTACGAGTTGTCCAGATTCCGCCGAGCTGTCGACCCACCGCCGATGATACGGCTCCCCAACCGCCTCACCGACGCTTCTTATCGAGCCGCCCACGGGTGTCCTCAAGATCTCGCTTCCACGTGAGGATCGTGGAGTCGTCAAGGCGATGGAACCGCGCGCCATGCATGTCCATCACTGGCGCAGATGATGAGAGCCCGCTGACGTGGAACACGACACCGGGGGTCCAGCGTTGGCCGAGTTCCTTGGCAGGTGGCGGAAGAGCCTGCACCGCTGCGGCCGACTCCGCGATCCGTGCGACCGGCACGATTGAGCAAGGCGTGCCGAGGAGGCGCCCGAGGGCCTGCGCAACATCCGCAGGTCGGTCGGCACACTCAAAAGGAAGTTTCCTGTGTGGCCGAAAAAGTCGATGACGCGGATGCGACCACCTCGCGCTCGAAAGGTGGCGTCCAGATCCCGGACTAGGTCAGCCATGGGACGACGTGCAGGGGACGGGTGTCCCAGCTTGCCCATGTTCACGGCGAGCGCGACCACCATGGTCATCCGACGTCTCGAGTCCGCCGCCACGAAATCACCTCAGCGCCATACTGCCTCTATTGAACGAGCACCGCTCGTGGGCGGCATCCATTCGAATCAGGAGTCAGGCCATCAAGACCGGAACGCTGGGGGCTATTTTGCCCTGTGCTTCGCGATGAGCTCCCGGATGACCGGTACAAGGGGTGTGGGCACCCCCATGACCGTCTGACCGGGGGTCTCCGCTGCCGCCTCGTCTTCGGCGACCGCCTCCTCCTCCGTTTGCTCCTCGTAATGGGCGAGGACCCGCCGGACGCGGTCCTCGTCCCAGCCAGGCGGAAAGCGTGTCGATCTCATCGTCTCCCTTTCTGACGGCGCCGGCGCCGATAGGCGACCAGCGGCTTCCCTCTCAATTCATACGCCGTGACGACGAAGACACTGTCTGGTTCCGGATCGGCGACGTAGATGACCCGGAGGTACCGTCCGGCGCGGCTCTGGCCGAGCGCGACACGTGTTCCCTCCCGGCCCGGGCGATCTTCGCCAGGGTTGCGGAGGACGTCCTCGGCCTCCTGTTCGGTAATCCCGTGCCGGAGGAGATGTGGCTCGCCGGTCTCGGGATCCAGGTAGAAGCGCCCATCCATTCCGGGCACTCATGGCATGCAAGTCGGGTCGATGGGCCCAATGAAAGAGCACTTGTCCGCCGAGCTGGGCGACACAGCGCCTAGGTTCTCGGCGGACCAAGGGCGGCCCGCCGGGTAAGACGGCTTGAGCGGAACCGCTGGCCGACGGACCAGCGGGATTGTAGCCGAACGCTGGCGCGAATGGAAGGGCGTCGTGCTCCCCAGTTCCCGGGAGCAGCCAGGGGGGCGGGACTGGAACGAGCGACCGGGCAGCCGGCCTGATCGGGCCGGAACGGCACGCGCTGGGTGGCCTGATGGGGTCTCCAAGAAGGTGGCCGGGAGTTGGCCCGGGACCTCGGCGTGACGACCTCGGTTGTGAGTCGGAGCGTCGCAGGCGAGGTAGGGGAGGCGTGAGATGGTCAGGACTGGTTGATTTCTGAACCCACGTCCTCAATTGTTGGCGTCTCCACCTCCGTGATCGCGAGGGCGGAAGGGAAACCAGTCCACTTCGTCAACAACGCGCATTACATCGGCCGTCAAGCGTGGGACCCAGACCGACACAGTCCGGAGTCTGGTGGGCTGGGATCAACTCGTATAGGGACCAACGGCTTCCCCAGTGACGAGTGACAGGAGCCCATGCGTTGGTGTCGCCGAAGAATCTTATAATCCTATGGGCGTCCCTCATTATGAGCGCCATGAGCGCCTTATATAGGCTCTCGCGACTGAGCCCGGCGTCGCGGGCCACCTGAGCCATGCCCTTGGCACGCGCGATATCGCCCAGCGCCCGAGCAATGCCGGCCGCATCCTCGGGTGCCTCGGCGAGCCAGGCATCAAGGTAGGCGGCCATTTCCACCGGCATGCGCAACTGTTCGGCCACGTCGTACGGAATGGTCTTCGTCCTCGTGGTGGACTTGGATGCGGTCTTGCGCATGACGGTACTCTCACAGGTTTCGAGCCAGGGAATTGATGCAGCCCCGGCGGACCTCGCTCATCTCACCGGCGCGCGTCAGCGCGTCCATGTGCAGCCGATTGTTCGACCATTCTGTCATAGAGGAACTCGGGGGCGAAGTCAGCACCATTCTCCCACGCAATGGTGTGGAGCACCTCGGAAACTGTGAATTCCCTGAATCGGCTTGGATCTTTCAGTGGTTCGAACACCGGGCCCCACAATGCCCCGAACAGATCAACCACACCTGCTTCACCATTGCTGAACAATACACGGATCTTGAAGTCTTCCAGATGCTCGGCACGAGTGACTCGCAGCATATTGTCTACTCCAGCGGAGGAATCTTCCTCAAGGGTTCATGGCGCTCGGCTAGCCGCCAATCATCCACCAACTCCGCTCTATGCAACTCATACCATTCCAGCAAGGCATTGAGGGCCCTTCGGGGAAACCGGCCTTCCACGACGCCAGTGTCGATGTCCACGGTCACCGCATACTCCCCATACTCAGCGTGGAAGTGCGGCGGGCGGTGATCATCGTACAACATGTAGATCACGATGCCGAGAAATCTGCAGATCTCCGGCACAGTCTATTCCCCCACACAGGTCCTATGGTGGAACCCACGAGCATTGATTCGGCGGACCCTGCGCAGCAGAAGCAACCGACAGCCGCGGCAGCCTCACCGGGGAGCAGGGGTGGAACTATACCGTTGGCGTATTTGCTGTCGGAATTGTATCCGAAGCTGGGGGCGGAGGGAAGGGCTTCGTGAGCCCACGCGCCCAGGGGACCTGGGGGACCGGGTGCAGCGGGGGATGGGGGGCCTACCGAGGCGGAGGGGCCCGGGCCGCCACGGTTCTTCGCAAGCGGCCTCCTGCGCGACAATCGCCTCCCGCATCTGCTGCTCGGATGTAAGCGCCCGCTGGCGGATCTCGTTCTGGATTTGCTCGACCGCTCCAAGCACCCCTGGCGGGCGCATCTGCTCCCGAATGAACTGCGTAGTCCGGGCAATTACCTCATGGGATTGCGTCCAACCGGCGCTGGAGATCCACTCGACTGGTATTTGGGTTGGTTCGCCATCGTTAACACCTTCAGTGTCAACGAAGACCTAAACCGAAAGCTCGTATGCATTGAAGTAAAATAAAAGCCAGTAAATGGGACATCGCCCACGCATAACTTTCCGCGCTCGGCCGAGTGGGCGGAGGACTCCATCACCCCCACCCCGGCCCTCCCCTGTTGAAGGGGGAGGGAGAAGAGTCGGTCGGCACGGCCTCACGGGGCCAGCCGGCCGCCCCCGCCAGCCGGGTTCTTGATTCAACATATCCAGGAAACCAGAATCTTCAATGGCTTGAAGATGTCCTTGACAAGAAGTGAGGGTGTCATATATTGGATGTTGTATCCAATATCCGATTCTTGTGGCTCGGAGGGATAGGGAGGGGTGGATAGGCGCCCAGAAGCCGCCCTCACCCCACCCCTCTCCCGCCCGGGGAGAGGGGGAAATTGCCAGATGAGGGATACTTCTCTGTAATCTCAACTCAGAGCACCTACGGAGCGAGGGAAAGTCGGTATGGGGGTGGCGTATCGGACGATGCAGGAGGTTGTTTATGATGCGATCCGGGACGCTGTCCTGAGCGGACGTTATCCTCCGGGGAAGCGGCTGGTGGCGGACGAGATCGCCAGGGAGCTTGGCGTGAGCCGGATGCCGGTCCGCGAGGCCCTCCAGCGGCTCCAGGTCGCGGGACTGATAGCCATCACACGCCACAAGGGGGCGGTCGTAAGCGAGCTCTCGGAGCCCGACATCGTCGAGATCTACCACATCCGCGCGGTCCTCGACGGCCTCGCCACCCGCCTCGCCGCCCCGAACCTCACCCAGACGGATCACCAAGCGCTTCTCGCCCTGCTGGAGGAGATGGAGGCTGCTGTCAAGGACAACGATGTGGAGACGGTCCTGGCCGTCAACCGGAAATTCCACGTACTCATCTGGAAGGCGGCGCGGGCACCCCGACTCCAGGAACTGATGGAGAACCTCTACGATGCCAGCCAGCGCTTCCGAAACATCAGCGTCCTGATCCCCGGACGGCTGGACCAGATAACCCAGGAGCACCGCCTCATCGCAGAGGCGCTCGCCCGCGGGGACGCCCCGGCCGCGGAGCAGCACGCCAACGAGCACCACGAGGGCACCGCGCGGCGGCTCCTGACCTCTCTCGGCGCAGAGCGCGAACACGCGGTGAGGTGAGCCGTGCCCTTCTACTCCTGGCGCGACGTCGTCCGTGATCTCGAACCCAATCCATCCCTTCCCGCTGGCATGTCCCGCCAGAGCATCGTGGGCGAGCGAGCGATGCTCTGCATGCACGAGGCCTTCCCCCGCCTCAAGTGTCAGCCTCACCAGCACGAGGCGGAGCAGTTCAGCCTCGTGATTCAGGGGCGAATGCGGTTCACGATCGGGTCGGAGGAGCGGGTGCTCGGCCCCGGCGAGGTCGCCTACATCCCCAGCCAGGTTTCCCACTCGATCGAGAGCCTCGAGGAGTACGTGCAGGTCCTGGATGTCTTCGCACCGCTCCGGCCGGACATCCTCGCCCGTCTGCAGGCGATGGAGCGACAGTAGGAACGTGTATGCCTCCGCCCCGGGAAGGGAGGCCCCGGGTCAGGGCGGATCATGGTCGCGCGGGTTGTTTTCACCTCGGACCGAAATTTCCTCACCACCAAGTCACAAAGTTACCAAGGAATGCTATGGCGAGGAAGAACGAGAGGACAGAATACTCAAAGCCCCCAGGAGTGCGTTCCGTGTCTGCCTGCTTGGACCAGGAATGAGCCCATCTTCTTGGTGCCTTGATGCCTTAGTGGTTTGACTGTTTTCGGATTGGGGTTCATTCACGCCATTCGAGAAGGAGGGATGAGATGAGATTGCCGACGGGTGTCCTTGCGATGGTGTTTCTCCTGGGCGTCCTGGGTGTGAGCGGCCCCGCGGCCGGGGCGGCGCCGGCAAAGCCCGCCATGGCCTTCCCGACCGAGAACATCACCCTGGAGTTGTGGTGGCACGAGTACGGCCCGTTCACTGGTTATGTGAAGGAGCTGATCGAGGCGTACAAGAAGGTGCGGCCGAACCTCACCATCAACCCCACCGTGGCATCGTCCACCGACATGAACCAGAAGCTGACGGTCGGCCTGGCGTCGGGGACGGGTCCCGACATCATGGACGCGGACGCCTCCTACTATGTCGCGTACCATGCCAAGGGCGTCCTGGAGCCGGTGAACCTCGACGTGTTCGGCGTCAAGACCTATCAGGAGCTGATGGCCCGCTACACCCCCGGCGGGCTGGCCTCCGGGACGTTTGACGGAAAGGTGTACACCCTGCCCTATCAGGGCAACTCGATGAGCCTCTTCATCAACAACAAGCTGTTCGCGGAGGCAGGTTTCGATCCCAAGAAGGACGCCCCCAAGACGTGGAAGGACCTCATGGCCTTGTGTCCCAAGCTGAAGAAGGTCGATGGGAAACGGACGGTCCGGAAGGCCTTCGAGTTCCCCTATCACAGCCCGCGCTGGCAGTTGCAGGACCTGCAGCCCATGACCGAGCAATTCGGGGGCAAGATCCTGAGCGACGACGGAAAGACGGCGTACCTCAACAGCCCCGAGACGGTGAAGGCCCTCACCCTGTGGCGGGATGTCACCAAGGAGTGCGGGGACCCCAAGAATACCAAGAACACCGCCAGCAACCCGAACCAGGACTTCCTCGACGGCTTCTCCGCCATGTGGATCACCGGCCCCTGGGCGACCCCCCAGGTCCAGGCGTCGCCGATCAAGAGCGACTTCACGGTCGTCGGCCTGCCGCAGGTCGATCCCGCCAAGCCCCGCACCATGGTGTACGGGTGGGCGTGGGGCGTGAACAAGAACAAGCCGGAGAAGAACAAGATCGCCGCGTGGGACTTCGTCAGGTTCATGCTGGCCAAGCCGGACGAATGGCTGGCCAAGGCCGGGTTCGTGCAGCCCGTCAAGGGGGTGAGCGAGACCGAGGTGGCCAAGAAGTTCCCATTCTTCGAGGCGCACATGAAGGATGTCTCCACGGCGTCCTGGTACATCCGGTCCGAGCACGTCAACGAGATCGCCCAGGCCGTCGGCCGCGCGGTGGAAAGCGTGGTCTACGACGGCGCGGACCCCAAGGCCTCCCTGGATGCCGCTCAGGCGGCCATCGACAAGGTTCTCAAGAAGTAGCGGCTGACTCCCGGTGAACCCCGCAGGCACCCGCCTTGCGGGGTTCACCCGTCCCGGGAGGATCGTGTGAGCGTCCTGGCGTCCACCCACGCGCGTCCGGGCTGGAGACGGCTCCGCTTGAGCATCGCCGCCAAGCAGGCCCTCTTCGCGTACGCCATCCTGCTGCCGACGCTCGCCATCATCGCCATCTTCCGATTCCTCCCCATGCTCCAGGCCTTCTACATCAGCCTGCACGAGTACGACCTCCTCCGGCCCCCCAGGTTCATCGGGCTGGAGAACTTCATCGACCTCCTGCAGGACCCGCTGTTCCTGAACTCGGCGCGGGTCTCGGTGGCCTATGTGGTCTTCAGCTGCGTCCCGGTCTGGGTCCTGTCGCTTGGGCTGGCGGTGCTGTTCAACCGCGAGATCCGGGCCAGGAACCTTTTCCGCTCCGCGGCCTTCATGCCGGTGGTCATGCCGGCGGTGGTGAACGCGGTGGTGTGGACCTTCATGTATCACCAGGACGGCGTGGTGAACACCATCCTCGCGTGGTTCGGCATCGACCCCATCCCCTGGCTGCGGAGCAGCCGGTGGGCCCTGTGGGCGATCATCCTCATCGGCGTCTGGCGGGCGACGCCCTACTACATGGTGATCTTCCTGGCCGGCCTCCAGGCCATCCCGCACGAGTACTACGAGGCGGCCCAGATCGACGGGGCGAGCCCCTGGAGCCAGTTCCGGCACATCAGCCTGCCGCTCCTCAAGCCCACGACCCTGCTGGTCATGGTGATGAGCGTCATCGTCGCCATGAAGGTCTTCGCCGTGCCGCTCATCATGACGGGCGGCGGCCCGGCCGACTCCACGCGCGTGCTGCCGCTGTTCATCTACCAGACGGCTTTCGAGTTCTTCAAGATGGGCCGGGCGGCGGCCATGAGCGTGTTCCTGTTCGCCGCCGTCATGATCTTCACGGTCTTCCAGATCCGGCTGTTCTCGCGGGGAGAGGAGTAGGGATGGGCCGGCCGTCGCAGCGTCGCCAGGGACTCCTGACGTACCCGCTCCTGTTCGTCATCGCCTTCATCGGGCTGCTGCCCTACTACTGGATGGTGTCCTGCTCCCTCAAGACGAACGACACCATGTTCGCGGTGCCGATCCAGTGGGTCCCCAGCCCGGTCAACTGGGGCGCCTACGGGGACGCTTGGAGGGCGCAGGACTTCACCCGCTACACCCTGAACAGCGCCTTCGTGGCAGTCGCCATCACGCTGGGGAACCTGCTCCTGGCCTCCCTGGCCGGGTACAGTCTCAGCAAGTTCCGCTACTTCGGGCGCGGCCTGCTCTTCCTGCTCATCCTCAGCACCATGATGCTGCCCCTCGAGGTGACCATGGTGCCGCTGTTCCTGATCGTCAAGACATTCAACTGGCCCAACACCTACGCGGGGTTGATCGTGCCGTTCCTGGTGGAGGGCTTCGGCGTCTTCCTGATGCGCCAGTACCTCCAGGGCATTCCCAACGAGCTGATCGAGGCGGCGCGCATCGACGGCGCCTCCGAGCTGCGCATATTCGCCCAGATCGTGATGCCGCTGTGCAAGCCCGCCCTGGCCGCCCTGGGGGTCTTCACCTTCCGGGAGGCGTGGGACATGTACATCTGGCCCCTCATCATCGTCACCAAGGATTCGCTGCGCACCTTGCCGCTGGGCATCTCGCTCTTCATGAGCAGCTTCGGCACGGCCTGGGACCAGCTCATGGCGGTGGCCGCCATCGGCACGCTGCCCATGATCCTGCTCTTCTTCTTCCTGCAGCGATCCTTCATCCAGGGGATCGCCATCACCGGGTTGAAGGAGTAGCCATGGGTCGGAGCATGCGCGCGGTGGTGGTGGCGCGGTACGGCGACAGCCTGGAGGTGATGGATCGGCCCATCCCGCGTCCGGGGCCGGGCGAGGTGCTGATACACGTGCGGGCCAGCGGCCTGTGCAGCACGGACCTCCACCTGCTGTCGGGGCGGCAGCCCCTCGGGGAGCTGCCGCGCATCCTCGGCCATGAGCTGGCGGGCGAGGTGGCCGGGCTGGGCCAGGGGGCCGGCGGCTGGCGGGCGGGGGATCGGGTGACGGCGGCCATTGACGTCACGTGCGGCGAGTGTCGCCATTGCCGGTCCGGCGAGACGCAGCGCTGCCCCGCGATGCAGCGCATCGGCTTCGAGCGCGACGGGGGGCACACGGAGTATGTGGCCGTGCCGGCGGTGAACCTGGTGGGCATTCCCCCCGCCCTGTCCTACGAGGCGGCCGCGATCCTGCCGGATGCGGTGGCGTGCATGTACCACAGCCTGGTCTGCCAGGGCCGGGTGGGCGTGGGGCAGAAGGTGCTGATCCTCGGCGTCGGCGGCCTCGGCATACACGGAGTGCAGATCGCGCGGCTGGCCGGAGCGGAGGTCCTGGCGACCAGCCGGCGGCCCGATCGGCTCAAGCTCGCCGAGCGTTACGGCGCCATCCCGGTGAATCCGGCGAACGAATCCTTGGAGGGGGCGGTGGCGGCGCTCACGCGCGGGGAGGGTCTGGATCTGGTCGTGGACAATATCGGCAATCGCGCCAGCGTGCGTCAGGGGCTGGGGGCGCTGCGGCCGGGGGGCAAGTTCCTGGTCGTGGCCTACCTGGATGAATCGTTCGAGGTCCCCTCGATCCCGCTGTTCAAGACCGAGCTGCAGATCATCGGCTGCCGTGGCAGCACCAGGCAGGATCTGATCGAGGTCGTGCGACTGGTGGAGCAGGGGCGTCTCACCCCGGTGGTCGGCGCCCGCTACTCCCTCGAGCAGATCCAGGAAGCCAGCGCGCGACTGGAATCGGGCGACCTGGTGGGGCGCATCGTGCTCACCCGACCGGCAGGCGCATAGCGCAAAGCGCAAAGCGCAGGACAGAGATCAGAGGTCAGAAGTCAGAGATCAGCAATCAGCAAAGGCTTTCTAACCTCTGGCGCTCGGCGCTATGCGCCATGCGCTTTGCGCTATGCGATCAATCGGCTGAAGGCTGGATCGAACTGAGAAGGAGGTTCCCGTGTCTGACGCCATCCCGACCGCTATGCGTGCATTGGTGCTCCCCTCGCCCGGCAAGTTCGAGATCCAGACCGTCCCCGTGCCCCGGCCCCGGGCCGGCGAGGTGCTCTGCAAGGTCCGCGCGGTGGCCATCTGCGGCAGCGACCCCGAGATCCTCCGAGGCGACCTGGCGGGCACCTGGCCCCCGGCATATCCATTCATCCCTGGCCACGAGTGGGCCGGCGAGGTCGTGGCCATGGGGGACGGGGTCGTGGACCTGGCGGTCGGGGACCGGGTGGCAGGCCAGGCCCATGGAGGTTGCGGGATCTGCGTCAACTGCATGGAAGGGCGGTACACCCTGTGCGAGAACTACGGTCGCCCGGAGGCCGGGCATCGCCACTACGGATTCATCACCCCGGGCGCCTACGCGCAGTATGCCACCTACTCGGTCAAGAGCGTGAACCGGATGCCGGCCGACATGACCTTTCGGGAAGGGGCGCTGGTGGACACGGCCGGGGTGGTGCTACACGGACTCGAGCTGTCGGGTGTGACTCCCGGCGGCAGCGTGGCGGTGATCGGGCCGGGGCCCATCGGCCTCATCGCCATGCGCGAGGCCCGGCTGCTGGGGGCCGCCTGCGTAATCGCCGTGGGGCGGGGCGCCCGCCTGGAGGCGTCCAGGAAGGCGGGGGCCGATGTCCTGGTGAACTTCGAGCACGAGGACCCGGTGCGGGCGGTGCGGGAAGCGACCCGGGGTCGCGGCGTGGACGAGGCGGTCGAGTGCTCGGGGGCGCCCGGGACGTTCCGGCAGGCGGTGGAGATGGTCAGGAAGGGCGGGCGTGTGGCGCTCGTAGGCGTGCCCCCGAATCACGTGATCGAGCCCCTGCCCTTCAAGTACATCGTGCACAACGAGATCGCCATCTTCGGCTCCCGCGCCAATCCCAACGTCTCGCGCAAGGTCATCAGCCTGATCTCCTCCAAGCAATTACAGATAGCCGACCTGGTCACCCACGTCTTTCCCCTGGAGGAATTTGCGACGGCTCTGGATTACTTCGTGCACCGGCGGGAGAACGCCATCAAGGTCGTGGTCGAGCCGAACTGACCCCATTAGTTTTCACACAGTGTTGGAAAATGGCAGCAGCATTCGAGCAAATCCCCCCTCCGCCCCCCTTTGACAAAGGGGGGGACGGGGGGATTTTCTGTGACAGGCACAAGGCAAACGTTCTGGGCAGGTGGAGCATGGGGAGCGAGATGTTGGTCTTCGTCGGGACGTACACCGAGCCGATTCGCTTCGGGAGCGGGAAGCTCCTTGAGGGAAAAGGGGAGGGGATCTACGTCTATCGGATGGATCAATCCTCAGGCGCCATGGAATTGATCAGCAAGACGACCGGGATCACCAACCCGTCGTACCTGGCGCTGGACTCCACCCAGCGCTTCCTCTACGCCGTCAATGAATTGCGGACGTATGAAGATCGGCCCAGCGGCACCGTCAGCGCGTTTGCCGTGGATGGGAAGACGGGAAAGCTCAAGTTCCTGAACAAGCGGCTGACCCACGGGACCGATCCGTGCCATGTCCTCGTGGACAAGAAGCGCCGGTGCGTGTTCGTCTCCAACTTCATGAGTGGGAGCGTGTGCGTGTTTCCGGTGCTCCCGGATGGCAGTCTGGGGGAGGCCTCGGACTTCATCCAGCATCAGGGGTCGGGCATCCATCCCGTCCGCCAGAGAGGCCCCCACGCCCACTCGGTAACGCTGGATGCGGCCAACCGGTTTGCGTTCGTCCCCGATCTCGGTCTGGACAAGATCCTGGTCTATCGGTTCGATCCTGTGCGGGGAATGCTGGAGCCGAATGCGGTCCCATGGATCAAGATGAAGCCGGGGGCCGGTCCGCGCCACGTGACTGTCCACCCCGGCGGACGATTCGCCTATCTCATCAACGAGCTGGACTGCACGCTGGTCGCCTTGGCATACGACAGCAGGCGGGGAACGTTCAAGGTGCTCCAGGTCGTCCCCACACTCCCGGAGGACTTCCACGGCGAGAGCGCCTGCTCCGATGTCCAGGTCTCCCCGTCGGGGGCTTTCCTCTACGGGTCGAACCGGGGTCATGACAGCCTGGTGGTCTACAGGGTTGATCGGCGAATCGGGCGGCTCACGTACGTGGGCCACGAGTCCACCCAGGGAAGGACTCCTCGCGGTTTCGGGATCGATCCCACCGGCAGATTCCTGCTCGCGGCCAACCAGGACACCGACACCATCGTGACCTTCCGCATAGACCCGCGCAGCGGAGCACTCAGACTGACGGGACACGTCACGCAGGTGCCGACCCCGGTGTGTGTGAAGTTCCTTCCCGGCTCCTTCGGGGGAGTCCAGCCGACCACGCGCGAGGGGAGGAAGACATGACCCTCAAGAAGGTGGAGCTGTATCGCGGCTTCAACATCTTCGTGGAAGAAGTCCGACCCAAGGCATGGGTGTTCGCGCTGGTGGAGATCCCGTCGGCCGAAGTGGCGGGACCGAGCCGCAGGCCGCAGCAGGGTCAGGTGCCGGGCGAGCATCCGTCGAAGGAGGCCGCCGTGGCGGCGGCCAAGGCCCACATCGATCGGATTCAACAGAACCGGAGGAACCGAAGCAGGCAAGAGACGAGCTAGTTCGAATCCACGGACTCCATCGCGTGGGCGAGATCGTCCTGGATGCGGATGTTGATCTTCAGCCGGTCCAGGAGATCCGGCTGATGGACTGCGAGGTACCTCAAGAGGCTGGTCGTGTCCAGGGGCGCGGTCCGCGACTGGGTGTCGAGGATCCAGTCGGTCAGGGAGTCCTTGTGCCTCCGCTGCAGATCCGGGTCGTGGTAGATGATATCCAGAATCCGTTGGGCCAAGGGCTCGTTCACAGGAGACCTCCTGCTCGCTGCGAGCATGCCAGAGCGTTACCGTGGGGACCTGGAGCCGTCGGTCACTCGTACAGGCGTCGGTATGGGAACGGAAGCCGCGCGGCAGCGGGCACGCGCACCGGTATGAGCGCGCCAATCGGCGGATAGAGCAGCGGATGGAAAACCCCTTCCCACCATCGCGCGATGAGACGCGCTGTTGGCCTGGGCACGCCGACGCGGACGAAGACTGCCATGACGTGCAGAGCGTTCAGGTGATGCTGGAGAAACTGAAGGGCCATCATCTTACCCCCCCAGGTGCTGTCTCAACCTCTTGAGTTGGTCTCGTGTAGACGCTTTTTCCAACTAGCATTTGCAGCCGCCGTGCCAACAAGTTCATGCTTTGGCTGAATGATCGTAAGTAGCTGATTTGACTTGAATGGTTCAGTATTCATGGCGTTTGCGATCCGTGGCTCCCGCATCACAGTGTACCAAATTGGGCTGAGTCTATCCCGTATGAGGCACGGTGGGGTTGCGGCATCCTGGTCTTCGGATAGGCGCACCTTGCGGGGTATTTGGTCGGTCGCCCTCTCGGCCAGTCGCGCCGGGAGGCGGGATTCATGGCGCGGAGCGGGGTGGCCATGATGTGATCCGGACGGGAGCGGAAGGTCGGGTTGGGCGTACCTAGGTGGCCTCCCCCCTTGACACCGGTCGGCCCCTCTGGGCATGCTCCACCGTATTCCAGCCGCGGCGATCCGACACGATACCCTCTTGCACGGGGCGGGAAGCCGAAAGACCCCGAGACCAATTCGCGAGCACCGAGAGGGCGTATGGCCGAGCCGCTCTTGAGAGTCGAAGGCGCATCCAAGTCCTTCCCGGGCGTGACGGCCCTCCACAAGGTGGACTTCGACCTCTATCCCGGCGAGGTCCACGTCCTCATCGGCGAGAACGGGGCCGGCAAGTCCACCCTGATCAAGCTCCTCTCCGGCGTCTACCCGAAAGACGAGGGCCGCTTTTTCCTGGAGGGCCGGGAAATCTCCATCGACTCGGTCCGAGCCGCGCAGGAGCTGGGCGTGGCCACGATCTACCAGGAGATGCACCTCATCCCCGAGCTGACCGTGGCTCAGAACATCCTCCTGGGCCGCGAGCCCAGACGGGGCCGCGGGCTCTGGGTCGACGCCCGGGCCGCGCGCGGGAAGAGCCGCGAGCTGCTCGCCTCCCTCGGCCAGCACATCGACCCCGATGCCCAGATCAAGAGCCTCTCGGTGCCCCAACAGCAAATGGTGGAGGTGGCCAAGGCCCTGTCCATGGCCGCCCGCATCGTCATCTTCGACGAGCCTACCGATTCGCTGGCAGAGAAGGAGACCCAGGCCCTCTTCAGGATGATCCGCGTGCTGAAGGGGAAGGGCATGGGCATCATCTACATCTCCCACCGCCTGGAGGAGATCGAGGAGATCGGCGACCGGGTCACGGTCCTGAGGGACGGGCAGCGCATCGGCACGCGCGTCGTGGCCGAGGCCGGCACCGACGAGCTCATCCGGATGATGGTCGGCCGCGAGCTGCGGGAGCAGTTCCCGCGGCGCCGACAGCCTCCGAGCGAGGTCGTGTTGGAGCTGGATCACGTGTCGCTGCAAGGCGTTCTCAGCGACGTGAGCCTCACGGTCCGTCGGGGCGAGATCGTCGGCCTGGCCGGGCTGGTGGGGTCGGGCCGCACGGCCCTGGCCCGAGTGATCTTCGGCATCGACCGGCCCGACTCGGGGGAGATTCGCGTCTTCGGGCAGCGGGTGGCCATTGACTCCCCCTTGACCGCCGCCAAGCTGGGCCTGGCCCTGCTGACCGAGGACCGCAAGGCCCTGGGCCTGTTCCAGATCCGGCCGGTCTCGGACAACATCATCCTGGCCGCCATCACGCGCCTGTTCCCGCGCGTCTGGATCAACTCGGCCACAGAGCGGGCCGTGGCCCAGGAGTTCGTCACCCGCCTGCGGATTCAGACCCCCAGCCTGAGCCAGCTCGTGCAGTTCCTGTCGGGGGGCAACCAGCAGAAGGTGGTCCTGGCCAAGTGGCTGGCCACCCGGGCCAAGATCTTCATCCTGGATGAGCCGACACGCGGCATCGACGTGGGGGCCAAGCTGGAGATCCATCGCCTCATGGACGAGCTGGTGGCCCAGGGCACCCCGATCGTCATGATCTCGTCGGAGATGCCGGAGGTCCTGGGCATGAGCGATCGCATCTACGTCATGTGCGATGGCCGCGTCGCGGGGGAATTTGCCCACCACGACGCCAGTCAGGAGCGCATCATGACGTGTGCGGTGGGAGGCCAGGCCGCATGAGCCGCCTCGGCCGCACACTCCGGTCCGCGGCCTCCGGGCCGATCGTCATCTGCCTCGGCATGATCGCCCTCTTCTCGCTGCTCTCGGAGAACTTCTTCTCCGCCTCGAACGCGGTCAATATCATCCGCCAGGGGAGCGTGCTGGCGCTGGTGGCCTTCGGCCAGACCTTCGTCATCCTGCTGGCGGGCATCGACCTCTCGGTAGGGGCGGTCATGGGACTCAGCTCCTGCCTGACCGCCTTCCTGATGCTCAAGGCCCATCTGGCCCCGTTCCTGGCCGCCCTGGCGGGCATCGGCGCGGGCACGCTGTGCGGCCTGATCAACGGGCTGGTCCACAGCTTCCTCGGCCTCAACCCCTTCGTGCCGACCTTCGGCATGTGGGGGATGGCCCTGGGCGCCGCCCTGATCCTCACCGAGGAGCGGGTGCTGACGGGCTTCCCCGGCGCTCTGCGGGTGCTGCACGACGGTGAGTTCCTGGGGCTTCCCGCGCCGCTCCTGGTCGTCCTGGCGGTCTGCCTGCTGCTGCACGCCTTTCTCAGGGCCACGCCCCAGGGAATCGCCACGTACGCCATCGGTGGCAACGAGGCCGCGGCGCGGCTCTCGGGCATCCGGGTCAGGCTCCACAAGACGCTGGTCTACACCTTCGCCGGCTTCATGGCCGGATTCGCGGGCATCCTGTTCCTGGCCCGCAGCAACGCCGCCCAGGCCGTCGACACCATCGGCTACGAGTTCGACTCCATCGCGGCCGTGGTCGTGGGCGGCACCTCGCTCATGGGGGGCAAGGGGGGCGTGGGGCAGACCCTCATCGGGGTGGCGCTGATCGCCACGATGCGGAACGGCCTCAACATGGTGGGCGTGAACCTGTACCTGCAGCTTGTGTTCATCGGCGTGATCCTCATCCTGGCCTACGTCACCGAGAACCAGAGTCTCTTCCAGTTCATCCGTGGGCTTGCCAGGCGTCCGGCCGGGTCGGGCGCAGGCGACCAGGAGGCCTAGGTGAAGCTCTCGGGACGCGCCGTGTTCCGGGTCGCGGCCGTGGGCCTCATCCTGGCGTCGGCCTGGGCCTTCGTCCCGCGGTTCGGCACGGAGTCCAACCTCATCAACCTCCTCCGGCAGGCCTTCCTCTTGTCCATCATCGCCTCGGGCGTCTCCCTGAGCATGCTGGCGGCCGGGCTGGACCTTTCCATCGGGTCGGTGGCGGCGCTCTCGTCCTGCCTTGCCGCCAGCCTCATCGTCCAGGGGCACGTGCTCCTGGGCATGCTGACGGGCCTCCTGGGCGGGGCGCTGGGCGGGCTGGTGAACGGGGTGATGATCGCCAAGCTGAAGCTGCCCTTCTTCATCATGACCTTCAGCATGATGTTCATCGTGCGCGGCCTGGCCCTCACCTACACCCAGGGCACCTCCATCCACGGCTTCCCTCAAAGCTTCACCTGGATCGGCAAGAGCTTCCTGGGGCCCATCCCCATGCCGGTGATCCTCGGCGCCGGGGTCATCGGTTTGCTCCATCTACTGCTGACCAAGACCACCTTCGGTCGGATCGCCTACGCCGTGGGGGCCAACGCCGAGGCAGCCCGGTTCTCCGGCCTCTCCGTGGACAGGACCCTGATCCAGGTCTACTCCCTCTCGGGCCTCCTGGCCGGGCTGTCGGGGCTCATCTACATCGCCCGACTGAACGCCGCCGACGCCGATCTTGGCATGCTGTGGCCGCTGGAGGGCATCGCCGTGGCCGTCATCGGCGGCATCGCCTTCTCCGGCGGCGAGGGCAACATCCTGGGCCTGATCCTGGGCGGGATCGTCATGGCCGTCGTGGGCAACTGCGTCAATCTCCTGGGGCTCCCGGCCCGCTTCCAGGACTTCTTCATCGGCTTCGTCATCATCCTGGTGGTGCTCATCGACCACCTCACCCAGAAACGGGGCAAGGTCGCGTCGTGAGAGGCGGCCCCCCCTACACGCTGTCCTAGAGGAGGATGGAGCATGAAGCGTCTGATGCAGATCGCGGGTCTGGTCCTGGTCGTCGTCATGGCATTCTCGGGGTCCGTCCTGGCCAAGGACGCCAAGGACACGCACGTGGCCTTGGTGGTCAAGGACCTCACCAACCGCTTCTTCGTAGAGATGAAGTGGGGAGGCGAGGCCGCGGGCAAGCAGCATGGGATCAAGGTCACGGTCCTGGCGCCGGAGAAGTACGCCGTGGACAACCAGATCCGGGTCATGGAGGATCTGATCCAGAAGAAGGTTGACGCCATCGTCATCGTGCCCATCGACGGCGCCGGTATCGTCTCCGGCATCGAGCGGGCCAACAAGGCCAAGATCCCGGTCTTCAACCTGAACACCCTGGCCACGGGTGGCGAGGTCATCGGCTTCGCCGGGATCGACCACGTGACCCTGGGCCGCATCCAGGCTGAGTGGGCCGTGGAAACCCTCAAGGGCAAAGGGAAGGTGGTCATCCTGGAAGGGACCGCGGGCGCCTCGTCCGCCATCGAGCGCCAGGAGGGGGTGTTGAGTGTCCTCAAGAAAGTGTCCGGGATCAGCATCCTGGCCTCGACGACGGCCAAGTACAACCGCCAGCAGGCCATGAAGGTCATGGAGGACCTGCTCACCCGCTTCCCGGAGATCGACATGGTGCTGGGCGCCAATGACGCCATGGCCCTGGGCGCCAAGGAGGCGATCAAGGACGCCAGGCGCAAGATCATGGTGGTCGGCATCGACGCCATCCCCGAGGCGCTGGAGGCGATCGAGAAGGGCGAGATGGCCGGCACCGTGGACAGCAACGGCTTCGATCAGGGCTTCGTGGCCGTGGACCTGACGGCCAGGTACCTCCTCAAGGACCAGAAGCCCCCGAAGGATACCAAGGTCGGCTCGGGCATGGCCTCCGTCATCACCAAGGACAACGCCCTGGCCTTCGAGAAGAGCAAGGTCGAGAAGTTCAAGAAGTTCGGGATCAAGGTGGACTGACGGATGGGATTCTCCGGTGGCATGACGTTCCGAGGGAGAGGAGGACACAATCCGGGGGACATCAGGGTCAACTCACCCAACCCTGTCGGTCTCTTGACCTATCGGACGAGCGCTCTCACACCGCAGTGGGCCGTACCCGGGAAAGGGGCGATCGTCCGTAGTTGTTTTATTAACCTTTTCAGTTAATCTTTTTTCTTGACACGGCCTGGCTATGGAGATAGTCTTCACCTCGCGCAAGCTCCAGAAGGCCTGCAGCTCCGAACGGGAGGGCGTTCGGATGTGGGGCGCGGAAAACGCTCGGAAAATCCGGCAGCGCCTTGCCGAGCTGAACGCTGCCGCCACGCTGGCGGATGTGGGGAGGCTCCCGCCTGCCCGCCTCCACGCGCTGAAGGGTGATCGCAGAGGGCAGTTTGCCGTTGACGTGAAGCATCCCTTCCGTTTGCTGTTCGAGCCTGCTCACGATCCAGTTCCATTGAAAGACGATGGCGGCCTAGATTTGGGGCGGATCACTCGCGTTCGAGTGCTCTCGATTGAGGTCTATCATGGCGACTAGGGGGGAGTACCCATACAGGCCGGATTATGCGGTCTTGCCGGGCGATTCGCTGGCGGAGGTCCTGGAGTCGCTTTCCATGACCCAAGCGGATTTGGCCAATCGCACGGGCCGTCCCCTGAAGACGATCAACGAGATCATCAAGGGGAAAGCGGCCATCACGGCGGACACCGCCCTCCAACTCGAACGAGTTCTGGGGGTACCGGCGAGCTTCTGGATTAACATGGAGCGAAACTACCGTGAGGCCCTGGCACGAAAGAAGGATCGGGACCGCCTGAAGAAGCAGTTGAAATGGCTCAGGCAGTTCCCCGTGCGGGCCATGGCGAAGTCGGGCTGGATCCAAGCCAAGAGCGGCGTCGAGCAGCTTCAGGACTTGCTTCGTTTCTTCGGAGTGGCGTCACCCGACCAGTGGAAGGACGTGTGGGGCAGCGCCGGGGTTGCCTATCGAAGGTCCCGCGTTTTCGCGAGCGATCCGGGGGCAGTGGCAGCGTGGCTGCGGCAGGGGGAACAACAGGCCCAGAGTATCCGGTGTGCCCCATACGACGCGAACCGGTTCCGGACAACCCTCGGGGAAATCCGGGGCCTCACGCTGCAGCCTCCGGACAGGTTTCAGCCCGAATTGGTGCGCCGATGTGCGGAGTCAGGGGTTGCCGTGGTTTTCGTCCCGGAACTCCCGAAGCTCCGCATTAGCGGCGCCGCCCGATGGGTATCACCTCGCAAGGCGCTGATCCAGCTAAGCCTGCGCTATAAGACGAATGACCACCTATGGTTCAGCTTCTTCCACGAGACCGGTCACATTCTCCTCCACGGGAAGCGAAGCGTGTTTATCGACGACGGAAACGCATCGGATGGCGAGGAGGCGGAGGCCAATGTATTTGCAGCGAACCTGCTGGTTCCTCCCGCTGTATACGAGCTCTTGAAAGCCACGAGCCCGCCGAGCGAGCCCGCCGTCCTCCGAGCGTCGAAGGAGGCTGGCGTTGCGCCGGGGGTCATCGTCGGACGGCTCCAGCATGACGGCCTCCTCCGGTACGACCAGATGAACCATCTGAAGGAGCGCTTCACCTGGGTCCCGATCAAGTCCGAACAAGTCGCCGCGTAAGCCCGCCCGCGGATTCGTGAAGTTGCCACTGCC
The DNA here is from genome assembly GCA_035455275.1 of Methylomirabilis sp. (SeqCode). Taxonomy (GTDB): domain Bacteria; phylum Methylomirabilota; class Methylomirabilia; order Methylomirabilales; family 2-02-FULL-66-22; genus 2-02-FULL-66-22. The sequence goes on from DATIFO010000274.1 coordinate 19,912, forward strand.
ATCAAGTAGACGTGTGGGTAGTTGACACGAGGGGGGCTTGTCGACAGAACCTGCTGTAGTTGGGTGCCACATCCTCAAACCATTTGGTCTATGGGCTCGCTTGACCCCTGGACCGTTCGGGCAGTGGGTCTATTCCCTTGCCGAATAGCTCCCGCCCTTGGTCGTGGGCGGCTCCGGCAAAATGAGTGTCCGCAGAGGTCGTGGTCTTCAACCGGCCCACCGTGGTTACCGCTGGCAAGACATCGCCACCGGCTATCACCTTATCCGGGCGATCACGGAAGGCTATGATTTCTTGGTTGTCGACCGAAAGGAGTTTGAAGGGGATCGAATCGACGACCTTGAGATCGCTCACCGCGGGGTAAGGGTGCGCAGGCAGTTCAAGTCCAGCGATGATCAAGAGCGCAGCCTCACGACAGAAGACTTCGCAGGGAAACACTCAAGCCTTCGAATTGACTACCTCGTCCTGACGTTCATCCGCAGCGGCGAAGACCCTGCTCAGGAGTACCGCCTCTGCGCCACTTGGAAACCACCCGCCTCCGCTGCCGCACTCTCCGAGCTGCTCGAGAGGTATCCAGCGAAATCGACCTTCGTCGGATGGCCCTCAGAGTGTTTCAGGCTGCGTGCCAGCCGAATCTGGCCGGAGAATAGCGCCCCCCTTTGGTCTTGGCTCGGAACAAATCCCGAGGTTGATCGGTCTTCCTTCTTGGCGTTTTGCGACCGCTTCATTGTCGAACTTGGCCTTCCGACCTCATCGACCTCACTCACCAATCCTGGGCCTCTGGAGCGAGCCCTCACTGATGAGTTGACACTCAGGGTAGGCTTGCGGGCGATGATCCACTGTATTCCTCTTGGGTGCGGATCGGGATTGTTGAACGCCAGTACGTTCGTGAACAAGGCCACTACCGGAGACCGACTGAGGCAATTACAGTCTTTGCCGGGGCTTGGGCAGGTAAATCAGGGAAGTCTGAAGTCTTTCCATTCTTGCATCTGCCTCCTGAACTCTGGTGGTCGTCGGCCTCGACGACCATTGAACTGAGAGGCCGGGGACCTCATATAGTTGGCCTGGACAGGGTTACAGACTGGCTTGGAGATGGTTTTCTTCTCATTCCCCCGCCAGGAATCAGGATTGCCCTAGATCTCAGTCCTCCGCGTTTTGGAGAGCCCCTAATTTGGACTGATTCGACGGGTCAGGCTGCGGTCGCATTGCGTACTTGGCGAAGGCGAAATCCTGAGGAGTTCTCTGGCGAACCCGACGAGTATAATGGGGTTGATTTGATCGTGCGTCCAGACGTCTTCATTCGTCTCCACACACTCTACCGTGAGCCCTTGTGTGAGTTGCGCCATGTAATGAGACAGGCTGTACCACCACAGTGAACTGAGAGTGGTGGGGATACCCCCTAAAGGATGAGATGAGCGCTCGACTCGATGCTAATCATCTGGCAGGTGAGCTTCCTGACCAGAGCGGTCACGGGCGCCCCGGGAGCGGATCTTCAAGGCATCCATGCCCTTCATCTGGCTCGTGGTCATGGTGCTCTTCTGTGTGACCTATGCGCCCTGGTCCTGCATGTGGCTGATGGACCTCGTGGGGCCGCGATGAAGATCCGGCTGGAGGGGTAGGAGACAACGGCGGAGTGCGGCGCGCGGGTTCCCATCCAGTACGCCGAGTCGGGAGGTGACACATGAAGATCGGGATCTTCACCGCGCTGTTCCAGGACCGGCCGCTGGAGGAGGTGCTGAAGCTCGTGGCGGAGCTGGGATACGACATGGTGGAGCTGCCGGCATGGCGGGGCAACGGACACGTGGATCTGGACGCGGTCCTCGGCGATGGCGGCCGCGCTCTCCGGGACCTGGTGAAGCGCCACGGTCTCGCCATCTCGGCCCTCAACAACGGGCGGGAAGGCCACCTCGTCCTGGGCCCGCACGACTGGACGGTGGACCGCTGGGCGCCTGTCCCGAACACGGAGGAGCGGATCCGCTATGGGGTGGAGCGACTCAGGCAAACGGCGCGGGCCGCGGCGGCTCTGGAGGTGCCCGTGGTCGCCGGCTTCGTCGGGTCGCCGGTGTGGGACAAATGGTACACCTACCCCTCCACCAACGAGCAAGCGTACGAGCAGGCCTGGGAGCTGTTTGCCGAGCGGGTGAACCCGATCCTGGACGAGTTCGCGCGCTGCGGCGTCCGCTTCGCCCTGGAGGTCCACCCGACCGAGATGGCCTACAATCTGGAGATGGCGGAGCACGCCCTGGAGGTCCTCGATGGCCGGAGCGAGTTCGGATTCAACTTCGATCCGAGCCATCTGGTCTGGCAGTCGATCGATCCCGTCGTGTTCATCAAGTGCCTGGGGAAGCGGATCTTCCATTGCCATGCCAAGGACGGCGAGGTGCAGGAGGATGAGGTCCGGCGGAGCGGCGTCCTGTCCAGCGGCTCCTGGACCCGGCCCGACCGTGGATTCCGCTTCCGGGTTCCCGGCTGGGGGGACGTGAACTGGCGCCGCGTCATGAGCGCGCTGGTCGCCACGGGGTACGACTACGTCCTGTCCTTCGAGCACGAGGATCCGGTGATGTCCCCGGAGGATGGCTGCGAGAAGGCGATCGCCTTCCTGCGACCGCTCCTCATCAGGAAGCCGCTGGCCGGCGCCTGGTGGTAGGCCGTCCTGGGGCGCTGAACGTAGGAGCCAGGGTACCGTGCAGCGGTGGTGCAGTCACGGCCAGTTGTTCACCATTCCTGACATATCCC
>DATIFO010000275.1:0-11096 GCA_035455275.1 Methylomirabilis sp. (SeqCode)
AACCGGGAGGCTCAGGTGGGAACGTACCGCTCACTTATCACCGATGTCAATAGGCAAGGCGAGTCATGTACGGAAGGACCGACTCTGTTCCCGATGAGCCGACGGCCGGTGGGTGCTCAGGCGTTTTGAGGAGTCGCAAGACCGGAGAAAGCAGCCCACTCCGCGTCTGACCTTCACCCCGCCTTCGCCTTGGCCAATCGTCGCCGTGCCACCTGTGGCACCACATGCGGCGTCTTACCAGGCACGTAGTTAGTTGCCCAGGCGTCCAGCTCCTCGGTGTGGGCCCACGCGCGATACCGCGGGCCGTTGTGAACCGGCATGCCGAGCCCCCTGTATCTCATATACGTCCGTAGCGCGATCCCGAGATACGCCATGATGGCCGCTCTGCCGTTCAACCTTGCCACTCATCCTCCGAGACATTCAGGCGTTTTGACGTTCCGATGCCCGGGAGGGCCGTGCCGTAGCCACGAGGGGGGAGCACCTCGGCGGGGGGTGGGGCCGGACCCACTCGCCGCTCCGCGCTTGCCCCCGCGCTCCTTGTGGCCGTCGCCGCCTTCCAGTTGCGCGGGGGTTGCGTCCTTTGCCATTGCCTGCCGTGTCCTGCCACCCCGAACGGCCTAACTATTGGCGGTCTCTCCGCCCTACTTGGACATTTCCCTTGACAAGCAGGGGCCCGTCATTACCATGGTGGGACATCACTGCCGCTCGTGACCCTGTGACTACCCGAGGAGACCGATGGCCGCCGGTTCGGCACGCCTGGGCGACATGCTGGTCAAGGCCGCCCTGATCAACAAGGAGCAGTTGTCCCAAGCCCTGCAACAGCAGCAGACGGCCGGGGGCCGGATCGGGACCAACCTTGTCAAGCTGGGGTTCATCAGCGAGGACGACATCACCTCGTTTCTGAGCCGGCAGTACGGCGTCCCCTCCATCAACCTCTCCCACTTCGAGATCGACGGGGGCGTCATCAAGCTGATCCCCTCCGAGATCGCCCAGAAGCACCAGGTCATCCCCATCAACCGCACGGGCAACGTCCTCACCGTCGCCATGGCGGATCCGAGCAACATCTTCGCCATCGACGACATCAAGTTCATGACCGGGTTCAAGGTGGAGCCCGTGGTGGCGGCGGAGACCTCCATCAAGAACGCCATCAACAAGCACTACGACTCGGCCGGGATGGTCGAGGACATCATGAAGACCTTCGACGACAAGGACGTCGAGGCGCTCAAGGAGGGGGAGGACGGCGTCAACGTGGCCGAGCTGGGCAAGGCCGCCGAGGACGCACCCGTCGTCAAGCTGGTGAACCTGATCCTCACCGACGCCATCAAGAAGGGGGCCTCGGACATCCACATCGAGCCCTACGAGAAATCCTTCCGGGTGCGCTACCGCATCGACGGCGTCCTCTACGATGTCATGCAGCCGCCCACCCGGCTCAAGGCCGCCATCACCTCCCGCATCAAGATCATGTCCCAGCTTGACATCGCCGAGCGGCGCCTGCCCCAGGACGGGCGCATCAAGATCAAGATGGGCGGCAAGGAGATGGACTACCGGGTCTCCACCCTCCCCACGCTGTTCGGCGAGAAGGCGGTCCTCCGGCTGCTGGACAAGGGGAACCTCCAGCTCGACATGACCAAGCTCGGCTTCGACCCCCAGGCGCTGGCGGACTTCGAGGGCGGCCTGCTGCTGCCCTACGGCATGGTCCTGGTGACGGGGCCGACCGGGTCGGGGAAGACCACGACCCTCTACTCCGCCTTGAATCGCCTGAACACGACCGAGACCAACATCATGACCGCCGAAGACCCGGTGGAGTTCAACCTGACGGGCATCAACCAGGTCCAGACCAAGGCGGAGATCGGTCTCACCTTCGCCGCGGCCTTGCGGTCGTTCCTGCGGCAGGACCCGGACATCATCATGGTGGGAGAGATCCGCGACTACGAGACGGCCGAGATCGGGGTCAAGGCTGCCCTCACAGGGCACCTGGTGCTATCCACGCTCCACACCAACGACGCCCCCAGCACCATCAGCCGTCTCCTGAACATGGGGGTGGAGCCGTTCCTGGTCTCCGCCTCGACCAACGTGATCGTGGCCCAGCGGCTGGCACGGCGGGTCTGCCAGGCGTGCAAGGAGATTGTCCCCGTCCCACCCCAGGCCCTGGTGAACCTCGGCTTCGGTCCCGAGGAGGCCAAGACCATCCGGGTCTACAAGGGCAAGGGGTGCATGGCGTGCAGTGAAACCGGATACAAGGGCCGCGTGGCGCTGTACGAGGTCATGCTCATCAAGGAGAACATCAAGGAGGCCATCCTCCAGGGGGCCTCCGCCATGGAGCTGCGGGAGCTGGGACGAACCAACGGCATGAGAACCCTCCGGGAGGCCGGGCTGCAGAAGATCCTCGAAGGCATGACCACCATCGAGGAGATCCTGCGCGTCACCACGGGCAACTAGTCCAGAGGATCGGGATCCGATCGGGAGAGAGAGCCACCACATGCCAACCCTGCACGAGCTGCTGAAGGAGATGGTGGACAAAGGGGCCTCGGACCTGCACATCACCACGGGGGTCCCCCCCGTCATCCGCCTGCATGGCCACATGACCCCCGTGGGGTCCGAGCCCCTCACCCCGGCCGAGACCAAGAGCATGGCCTACAGCATCCTCACCGAGGTGCAGAAGCAGAAGTTCGAGGCTCAGCGCGAGCTGGACCTCTCCTTCGGCGTGAAGGGCATGAGCCGGTTCCGGGCCAACGTCTTCGTCCAGCGGGGCGCTGTGGCCGTGGCCATCCGCACGATTCCCTACAAGATCTTCAACTTCGAGGAGCTGGGGCTGCCCAAGGTGGTGTCCGACCTGTGCGAGCGGCCCAAGGGACTCATCCTGGTGACCGGTCCCACGGGCTCCGGCAAGTCCACGACCCTGGCCACGATGATCGACAAGATCAACAGCGAGAAGGACGAGCACATCGTCACCATCGAGGACCCCATCGAGTTCGTCCACCAGCACAAGAAGTGCGTGGTGAACCAGCGCGAAATGCACGCCGACACCCTGTCCTTCGCCGCCGCCCTCAAGTCCGTGCTGCGCCAGGATCCAGACAAGGTGCTGATCGGCGAGATGCGGGACCTGGAGACCATCGAGGCGGCGCTCACCATCGCCGAGACGGGCCACCTGACCTTCGGGACCCTCCACACCAACTCGGCGGTGCAGACCATCAACCGCATCATCGATGTCTTCCCGCCGCACCAGCAGCCGCAGATCCGGGCGCAGCTCTCCTTCGTCCTGGAGGGGGTCCTGTGCCAGATGCTCCTGCCGCGGGCGAACGGGCAGGGGCGGGTCCTGGTCCTGGAGGTCATGGTGCCCAACGCGGCCATCCGCAACCTGATCCGCGAGGACAAGCTGCACCAGATCTACGGCATGATGCAGGCCGGCAAGGAAAAGTCGGGCATGCAGACCATGAACGAGTCCTTGCTGCAACACTACACCCGACGCAACCTCACGCTGGAGCAGGTGCTGTCGGCCTCGACCATGCCCGACGAACTCCAGCAGATGATCCAGCGCGCCGCGGGCAGCCACTCGGCGCGCCGCTGACGGGAGGAACGATCCATGGCGGTCTTCGTCTATTCGGGACGCACGCGAGGCGGGCAGTCCCTCACCGGGGAGATGGAAGCGGCCAACCGCGAGGCCGTGGTCGCCAAGCTGCGCTCGCAGCAGATCATCGCGACCTCTGTGCGCGCCAAGGCGAAGGACATCACCATCCCAGGCTTCGGCAGCGGCGTGGGCGAGAAGGACATCGTGGTGTTCACCCGGCAATTCGCCACCATGATCGACGCCGGACTGCCCCTGGTGCAGTGCCTCGAGATCCTGGCCTCCCAGCAGGAGAACAAGATCTTCAAGAAGACGCTGATGGAGATCCGCCAGTCCGTGGAGGGGGGCTCCACCTTCGCCGCCGCGCTGAAGCAGCACCCCAAGGTCTTCACCTCGCTCTACGCCAACATGGTGGAGGCGGGAGAAGCGGGCGGGATCCTGGATACGATCCTGAACCGCCTGGCCCAGTACATGGAGAAGGCCATGGCCTTGAAGAAGCGGGTCAAGTCCGCCATGGTGTACCCCTCGACCATCGTCACGGTGGCGGTGGTGGTGGTGATCTTCCTCCTGATCTTCGTGATCCCGACCTTCAAGGCCATGTTCGAGGGATTCGGGGCCACGCTGCCCCTCCCCACCCAGTTCGTGCTGGGGTTGTCGAACTTCGTCCGCGCGTACTTCCTGTACGGCGTGGCGCTCACCGGGGGCGCCGTCTTCGCCCTGAGGTGGTGGTACGGCACGACCGGGGGGAAGTGGGCCATCGACTCCTTCCTGCTGAAGACTCCCATCTTCGGCATCCTGATCCGGAAGGTGGCGGTGGCCAAGTTCACCCGGACCCTGGGGACCCTGATCAGCAGCGGCGTGGCCATCCTGGATGGTTTGGACATCACTGCTCGCACCGCGGGGAACAAGGTGGTGGAGGCGGCCGTCCTGAAAACCCGGGCGTCGATCTCCGAGGGCAAGACCATCGCCGAGCCCCTGAAGGCCTCCGGGGTCTTTCCGCCCATGGTGGTGCAGATGATCGCCGTGGGAGAGCAGACGGGCGCCCTGGATGCCATGCTCAGCAAGATCGCCGATTTCTACGACGAGGAGGTGGACAACGCGGTGACCAACCTGACCTCACTCCTCGAGCCCTTGCTGATGGTGTTCCTGGGCGTGGTGATCGGCGGGGTGGTCATCGCCATGTACCTCCCCATCTTCAAGCTCATTTCGGTGGTGGGAAAATAGCCGCGGGAGGGCCGGAGGCAGGTCGGGCAATCGGACCGGCGGCCCCCGCTTTCCTCTCCCGAGGAACTCATGACGCTGGAGGAAGGGCCGCGGCGCCCGTCCGGAGGAGACGGTATCCTCGTCAAGTTGAAGTGGCTCACGGGTCTCCGGCTGCTCCTGGCCTCGACCATCCTGGGCTCCGCGTTCGTCCTGGATCTGCACGAGCGCCTCCCTTTCCCCACCGGACCGCTCTACGGCCTGCTGGGGTTGACCTTCGGCCTCTCGCTGCTCTACGCCCTGGCCCTGCGGAGTCAGCGACTCCTCCTGCCCCAGGGGCTGACGCAACTTGCCCTGGACCTCCTGCTGGTCAGCCTGCTGGTCCACTTCACCGGCGGGCTGGATTCGGTCTTCCCCTTCCTGTACATCTTCGTCATCTTCGCGGCGGCCAACCTCCTGGAGGGGCGGGGTAGCCTGGTCGTGGCCCTCTTGTGCGGCGCATTGTACGCCGCGCTGGTTGTTGCCGAGTGGACGCGGGTCATCCCCCCGGCAGAGTTTGTCGGCCGCCTGGCCCCCCTGCGGCCAGTGGGGTATGCGGTCTACCAGGTGCTGATCCACACCGTGGCCTTCGTGGCCGTGGCCATCCTCAGCAGCCACCTGTTGACCCGCCTGCGCCAGACCGGACAGGAGCTGGAGCGACGGGGCATCGACCTGCGCAACCTCCGGACCCTGCACCAGTCCATCGTGGCGAACATCTCCAGCGGCATCATGACCCTGGACCTGACGGGTCGCATCGTCTCCTTCAACCAGGCCGCCCAGGGGATCACGGGATACGCCTTCGAGGCCATGCGGGATCGGCCCTGGCAGGAGACCCCCTTCGCCGCTTGCCCCATCCTGGCCGAATTCTATGCCCATCCGGACACCCCCCTCAAAGCCCCCCTCACAGAGATCAGCCTCCAACGCGGCGACGGCAAGCTCATCCCGGTCGGCATCGCATGCTCCCCACTGCGGGGGGCGCTGGGTGAGTCGGTGGGGCTGGTCGCGATCTTCCAGGACCTCACCGAGCGCAAGCGGGTGGAAGAGCGGCTTCGCCGGGCGGACCGGCTGGCGGCTCTGGGACAGCTGGCGGCGAACATCGCCCACGAAATCCGCAATCCCCTGGCGGCCATCAGCGGGTCAGTGGAGGTCCTGCGCGAAGAGCTGGCGCCGGCCGGGGCGAACCGGGAGCTCCTGGACATCGTCTTGCGCGAGACGGACCGTCTGAAGCTCATCACGGGGCAGTTCCTCGACTTCGCCAAGCCCAAGCCGCCGCTGTTCCGCCCGTGCGCCGTCCGCCCGTTGCTGGATGAAACCCTCCAGCTCCTGGAGAAGAGCGGCCAGCGCCACCCCGAGACAAGCTGGGACGTGATGGAGGAGCAGCCGGACCTCCGCGTCCTGGCGGATGCGGATCAGCTCCGCCAGGTCATCTGGAACCTCTGCCTGAACGCCGTTGAATCCATGCCCACGGGCGGCACGCTCACGGTCACGCTCCGGCTCGTGCCTGCGGGGAGGCTTGTGGCATCATCCGGTGGGACATCGGGGAGATCGCCGGTGGAGGTCCCAGACCCATCCACCGCTCCACCCATCCATGTCTCCACCGAGTGGGTAGAGATGGCCTTCCGCGACACCGGCCAGGGGATTCAGCCGCCGGACCTGGAGCGCATCTTCGATCCCTTCTACACCACCCGGGCATCGGGAACGGGGCTGGGTCTCGCCATTGCCCGGAAGATCCTGGAGAGCATGGGCGGGCAGATCGGTGCGGAAAGCACGCCGGGCGCCGGCTCGGTCTTTTACGTCCGCTTGCCCCAAGCTCCGGCCGGGAGCGCTCCGGGAGGGGCAGATGGCAGACCGCCCAGCGCGGAGTCGAGGGCGTCCGGCCAAGCGAGAGGAGGCAAGGCGTGAGCCGGATCCTCGTGGTGGACGACGAGGCGGGCATGCGGGAGCTCCTCCGGATCCTCCTGGAAAAGGAAGGACACAAGGTGCTCACGGCCGGCGACGGGGCGTCCGGTTTGGCCCTGGCCCTCGAAGAGGAGGTGGACCTGGTCGTCTCGGATATCAAGATGCCCGCCCTGGATGGGGTCGGGCTCCTGACCGGATTGCGCGAGCGCGGCCGGGAGACCCCTGTGATCATGATGACGGCGTATGCGTCCTCGGATTCGGCGATCCAGGCCATGAAGCAGGGGGCCTTCGACTACATCACCAAGCCCTTCAAGGTGGACGAGATCAAGCTGGTGATCCGCCGCGCCCTGGCCGAGGGCGAGCGGCTCCGGCAGGCCGAAGCGCCCGTCGCCTCCCCGACGGAGGAGCCGGTCCTGGAGGGCATCATCGGGCGGAGCCCGAAGATGGTGGAGCTGTACAAGCTCATCAGCCGGGTGGCGGGTGTGGATTCCACCGTCCTGATCACGGGGGAAAGCGGCACGGGCAAGGAGCTGGTGGCGCGGACCATTCACTACAATTCCCCGCGCGCCTCCAAGCCCTTCGTGGCCATCAACTGCGGCGCCATCCCGGAGGAACTCCTGGAGAGCGAGCTGTTCGGCCACGTCAAGGGCTCGTTCACCGGGGCCATCGCGCACAAGACCGGCCTCCTGGAGGTCGCGCATGGCGGCACCGTGCTCCTGGACGAGGTGGCGGAGATGAGCCCGAGGCTGCAGGTGAAGCTCCTCCGCTACCTGCAGGACCACACCTTCCGCCGCGTGGGGGGCACGGAGGACATCGAGGTGGACGTGCGGACCATGGCCGCCACGAACAAGGACCTGACGCAACTCATCCAGTCGGAAAGGTTCAGGGAGGACCTGTTCTACCGGCTCAACGTGATCTCCGTGGAGATCCCACCCCTGCGCGATCGCCGCGAGGATATCCCCCTCTTGGCGACGAGCTTCCTGGGGCTGTACGCGGCGCGGGCGGGCCGCCCCATCCTGGGAATTGCACCCGAGGCCATGGAGATCCTTCTGGCCCACTCCTGGCCTGGAAACGTCCGGGAACTGGAGAACGTGATGGAGCGCACCGTGGCCCTCACGGTCGGCAGCGAGATCCTGGCCGAGAACCTCCCGCCCAGCGTCAGCCAGCCGGCCCAGACGCCCGCCGCCCCACGCTGGCAGGTTCCCCCCGGAGGCCTGAACCTGGAGCAGGTGGTGGCGGACATGGAGCAGGCGCTGATGCGAGATGCCCTGGAGAAGGCGAACTGGGTGCAGACGCGGGCGGCGCAGCTCCTGGGGATCAACTTTCGATCCTTCCGGTATCGCGCCAAGAAATACGGCCTCGACCGGGCGACCCCCGATCGAAACCATGACAATACCTGATCTCCGGCCCCTTCCCTTCGCCGCCCTGATCCTCGCCGCCCTGCAGATCGCCCTCCCCTGGAGCGTGGGAGGCCGGAGTCCCGTCGGCCAGGTGAGCCTCATCCTGCTCCTCGCGCTGGCAGGTGCGATCGGGCTCGCCCTGGGAGGAGACGGTGCGCGCCTTCGGCCCTCTCCCCTGCTCCTGCTACTCGGGATCCTGGTCGCGGGCTCCGCGGCTCACACGCTCTATCCGGACCGGACGGCGCAGACCCTGCTGCTTCTCCTGGCCTACTGTCTGGCAGCCGCCCTGGCCACGCACGCCGCACGGGAGGCCCCGTGGACCGGACCCCTCCTCCTCGCCTCCATCGCTGCCTCCGGCGTCCTGGTGAGCCTCGCCGGAACGCTCCGGATCGTTCAGGCCCAGGACGTCGGCGTCTACGCCCGCATCCTCACCGGCCCCTTCGAGTATCCGAACGCCGCCGCCGGCTATCTGCTCTTGGCCGCCGGAGCGGGTCTGGCATTGGCGCGGGGGGAGCGACGCCCCATCGCCCGCGGCGCCGCACTGTGTGCCGGCCTCCTCTCGACCATGGGACTGCTGTTCACCCGCTCCCACGGCATCCTGTTGGCGGCGGCCATCGGACTCCTCCTGTGGGCGATCCTCGATCGGGATGCTTGGTGGCCGCGAAGACGCCTGTGGATTGGGGTGGGAGGGCTTGGGCTCCTCCTGGCGTTCACCCTCGCCCCGGGCCGGCTGCTGGGACTACCCCTTCGCCTCTGGAGCCTGGTCGGGTCAGGGGAAGCCGATACGTCATTCATGTGGCGTCTCCATATCCTCCAATGGACTTGGGCCATGGTGCGGGATCACCCATGGTGGGGGGTTGGCCCCGGGGCATTTCCTGTGGCCCTGCTCCGGTACCAGCAGCTGCCATACGTGAGTGGCCAGAATCCTCACAACCTGTACCTCGAGCTGGCGGCGGAATTTGGCCTCCCCGCGGCCGTGCTGGCGGTGTTCGTCCTGGGCGGTGTCCTGGGGCGGGGGGCTGCCGGTGTCCTTCGCGGGTCCGCAGGTGACCCCGCCCGGCGACGCCTGGCGGCCCTGGTGGCAACCCTCCTAGCCTTTGCGGTCCACAGCACGGTGGATCTGGACTGGAGCTACCCGGCCATCGCAACCACGGCGGCAACCATCCTCGGCCTGGTGGCCGCCCCCCTCCGAGTGACCTTCCCGTCAGGGTTGCGGGCCGGGCGCCTGTGGCAAGGTGTCCTCTTGGTGCTCTTGACCCTGGCTGCAGCCTTGGCGCTCGGCCGCTATTACGCCGCCCTCCTGGTGGAGGATGCGCGGCTCGTTATGGCCAGGGCTGAGACAACCACGGCCCGGCGGGACCTGGATTGGGCGCTCCGCCTCAATCCACTCAGCTTTCCTGCCCACCAGTTGGCAGCCTGGGCCCGGCTGGGTTCCGGCGATCCGGAGGGTGCCTTCGAGGCCGCAGTGCGCACGACCCGGATTGCCCCTTCAGATCCAAATACCCACTATCTGGCAGGCGAGCTCGCGCTGGCCTCCGGCCGATCCGACGAGGCCGAGGCCCACTTCCGGCACGCCGTGGATCGGGCGCCGTTTGCCCAGCTCCGGTTCCATGCACACCTGCTGGATGCCCTGGCCCGCAACGGGAAGCCGGCAGAAGCCCTGCGGGTGTACGAGAGGGCCTCGGACATTTTCAGCCCCGATCGAGTCCTGGAGGATGAGGCCCGCTGCCTGGCCCCGGGGGATCGGTACCTTCTCGCGCGCATGAGCAGACGAGCGGCCCGTCTTTACGCGGACCGGGAGGACACCACCCGGCGGTACGGGGCGGAGGAGCGCGCGGGGAAACTGGAACAACCCGACCAGCGGGGCATTTGCGCTCCTTCAGGACGCCCGGGTCAAACCTCCCCGGAGGAAGCTGTCCAGAGTTTCTGGCGTGCGCTCCGCGAGGGGGGATGGCCACGCGCCGAACAGTTCCTGGCTCCCGACTCGCGGGAGTCCGGGAGCGCCGGAAATGGCCGCGCCGCCCGCTGGAATGCGATGGGTGGACAGCCGATCGGCCTTCTCCGGATCGACGCCCTCTCCGGAGGTGAGCGCAAGGTCCGCTTGCGCTATGAACTCGGAGTGGGGAACCCCCCGGGGGAAGCGAAACGCCTGTGCGCTTCCACCGACCTGCGACTGGCCAGAGATGGGTGGTACCTGGATCGCCCCCCGACTCTGGATCCCGGACCATGCCCCCAGGCAGATTGACAATTTCTGTCAGAAGCGGAAGGGAATTTTCAGTCCTGAATCGGCCCGCGCGGATTCCCGACCATAGAATACCCTCCTGACAAATCTCCATCAGAAGTCTAACCAGTTGAGGATACGAGGTCTTCAGGTTTCGCCTCGAGGAATCCACAAGAGTGGGAAACCTGGCATAACTGCTGCACCTCCGGAGAGACACACAATCCTGCTGGATCTTCAAACGGGGAGTTTCGGCAGATAAACCCTTTCACACAAGGAGGCTCTTCGATGATCAGAATGCTGTCCCGCAAGAAGGCAAAAGGCTTCACGCTGATCGAGCTGTTGATCGTCGTGGCGATCATCGGCATCCTGGCGGCCATCGCCATCCCGAACTTCATCAAGTTCCAGCTCCGCTCGAAGGCGGGCGAGGGCAAGGTGAATCTCGCGGCGATCCGCACCGCGGAGGAGTCGTACTTCGCCGAAGCCGGCACGTACATGGACTTCCCCTCGGCTCCGGCGGCCTTCGGCGGTCAGCTGAAGACCCCGTTCAACGTGACCCTCGCGGCCGACTGCCCGAACCCGCTCCCCGGGTTCACGCTCGGTGACAAGGGCTACTGCTGGATCGGCTGGCAGCCTGAGGGCGACGTGTACTACGCGTACGAGCTGTACGGTGGTACGGCGGGTGCTCAGGTGGCGGTCGACCCGACCGTGACGCCTCCGATCACCGCGAACCAGTTCTTCGCCTCGGGCGCCGCGGACATCGACGGCGATGCGG
>DATIFO010000276.1:0-3022 GCA_035455275.1 Methylomirabilis sp. (SeqCode)
TCGTTGAAGCAGCAATACCCGCCGAAGAAGTCCCGCCCCGCATGGTGGCCGCCGGCCCCGATGAAGCAGAAGGCGTTGCGGAGCGAGCCGCCCGCGACCTGGTTCATGCCCGTCACGACGCCCCCCACGGAGGCGCGCGCCGTGGCTCAGAGCGGGTCGGCCTCCACCTGGGGGATCAGGGTGGGGCTGTGCGCCCGGAGGATCTGCTGATCCGTGGCGAGGGGCGGCTCGATGAGCTGGACGCGGGGAGATCGAAGGAGGGCGCCCAGGGCGGCCGGGAACTCCGCCAGACGCCGACCCGTGGTGAGGTAGCTCCGGCGGCTGAAGGACGGATGATAGAAGATCCCGGTCATCCCGCGGCCGCACGCGGCCTCGCCTCCGCGCTCCCATCCACCGTGAAGACGCGCACGGCCTCCGCCCGACCCTTGACCCGGATCTCGCCCAGCTCCCGCAGCCGGAACGCCCCGGCCACGGCCTCGGCGGTGTACTGGCTGATGACGATGGGGGTCTTGAACTCCTTGGTCACGCCCTCCAGGCGCGACGCCAGGTTCACGGTGTCCCCGATGGCGCTGTACTCGCGGCGGTGGTCCGCGCCCATGACCCCCACCACGGCATCCCCGGTGTTGATCCCCACCCCGATGCGGAGGGGGCGCCCGCATCGGGCCTCCCACTTCGGCGAGAGGACCGGGAGCTGTGCGATCATCTCCAGGGCCGCGCGGGCGGCGCACGCCGCGTGGTCGTCCCGCGGCAGCGGGGCGCCGAAGAGGCCCATGATGGCGTCCCCCACGTACTTGTCAAGGGTGCCGCCGTGCTTCAGCACGATGGGGACCATGGTGTTGAAGTACTCCCGCAGCAGCTCCACCACCTCCTCGGGCGCGAGCCCCTCGGAGATCGTGGTGAAGTCCCGGATGTCGGAGAAGAGGACCGTGATGCGCCGGCGCTTGGCGGCCACGGCCTGCCCGCTCCTGTCCTCGGCGATCTGGCGGGCGACCACCGGCGAGAAGAAGCGCGCGTATTCATGGCGCACGCGCTCCTCCCGGATGTAGTTCAGGCTGATCACCGTCCCGGAGCCGACCAGCAGGGGGAGGAGGACCGGCACGACCTCGACCCACAGATTCATCCAGGCAAAGCCCGCCTGCGAAGCGGCGAGGTACCCTGCGGCCAGCCCCAGCGTGCAGACAATGGCGCGCCGCGGTCGCAGGCGCCCCGCCATCACCGTGCTGCCCACGCCCGAGAGAAGGATCAGGCAGAGATAAGCCACTCCGGGCAGGCGGCCGATCGGGTCGTCATCGAGCAGCGTGTGCAGCAGGTTGGCTTGAATCTCCGTGCCCGACATGAGGAGCGCTTCGGGATCGTCGCGGGTCCGCATCCCCGCCTCCGCCGCGGTGGGCAGCCAGTTGGCCCCGGAGAAGGGGGCGGGATGCCGATCGTGGAGGCTCAGGGCCGTCACGCCGACGAGGACCACCTTCCCCTCGAAGACCCTGGGGTCTGTCTCCCCCCGGAAGACCTGGTAATACGGATAGGTGGGAAAGCTGTGGCTGGGTCCGCGGAAGTTGATCCAGACGCGCCCGCGGCGCGCGGCCCCGGACCCTTCGGCCCCCAGGTCCTTGGCCACCAGATCGAACAGCCGCTTGGCGAAGCTCAGGTGCACCTGCCCGGCATGCGACCGGACGAGCACGCCGGAGCGGACCACCGCGTCCTTGCCCCGGTCCAGCTCCACGAAGGCGACGCCGGCCGCCCCCTCGCGGATGATCGGGATCGGCGGCTCATACAGCTCGCGGTGCTGCGTGATTCCGCCCACCCCCTGGGTCGCGATGGCCCGCAGGGTCGAGCCCAGGACCACCCGTCCGGCGCGGGCCACGGCCTGTCCCAGCAGGCGATCCTCCTGTTCCTGGGTCGCCTCCGGGAACAGGATGTCCACTCCGATGGCGAGGGGATTCCCCTTGGCGATCTGGTCGATCAGCGTGGCGTGGAACGAGCGGGGCCACGGCCACTGCCGATCCATCTCTGCCAGGGAGTCGTCGTCCACGGTCACCAGGACGATGGGGAGCGTGGGGCGCTCGGGCCCGCGCAGGTCAAAGCGAAGGTCCAGCGTCCGGGCCTCCGGGAGATCCAGCAGCCCCGACAGGTACAGGAGCGAGAAGCCGATGCCGATCCCCAGCCCGAACACCCACGGGCGCCGCATGCTATTTCCCCTGATCCGGAGCCTCGGCGAATTCCGGCAGGCTCATGGGTCCCCTGTCCCGGCTCACGGAAGCCCCTCCCGCAGCGGGAGGTTCAGCGGGTTGGCCAGGTAGCGATCCCGGCACGCCGGGCACAGCAGATGGCGCTCCTCGTGATACACGTCCCGCATCAACTCGTCCGGGTCCGCCGCATCCATGGCCATCACCAATGCCCGGAGACGGCCTTCCAGGTCCGCCCCCGCCTCCGCCTCCGGCAGGACCCCGTCGAAGTCGGCCGCTACCTGGATCCGGACCTCGTACGCCAGTCCTCCGTCGGCGATCACCTTCCTGCACTTCGCGCACACCTTGCTCATGGCAGGAAACGTCTCGTCCATTACGTTTTACGTTTTACGTTTCCCGTATCAGCGCCACCTCGTCACAACAGGCGACCTTCGCACACTTGATGCAGTCCTTCCAGATCTTCTGGGGCAGCTCGCGCCTGTCGATCGTCCGGAATCCCAGCTTCTCGAAGAACCCGGGGCGGTAGGTCAGGGCGAAGACGCGGCGCACGCCAAGGCTGTGGGCCTCCTCCAGGCACGCATGGACCAGCGCCGATCCCAGCCCCTTTCCCCCTTGCGCCTCCTCGACGGCGAGCGAGCGGACCTCGGCCAGGTCCTCCCAGTAGAGCGAGAGGGCGCAGATGCCCACCACCTCACCCCCCACCTCGCAGACGAAGAAGTCCCGGAGGTGCTCGTAGAGTTCGTTCAGCGTCCGGGGCAGCAGCTCGCCGCGCAAGGCGAAGTGCGCCACCAGGCGTTGAATGGCCGGCACGTCCCCGGCCCGCGCCTTGCGCACCACGG
>DATIFO010000277.1:0-17945 GCA_035455275.1 Methylomirabilis sp. (SeqCode)
CGGCAACGGTTACTGGGGCACGTGGTTGCATTCGCCAGCTTCCCGCGCGCGCCGAGAGCCTTCTCGCCCCCTCCCAGAAGCGCGTCCTCCGACTCGGGACTCTACGGACTGTAAGGTAATGGCGGACCCGGACACCCTCAAATCCGCCTTGCCTTTCCATCCACGAACGATTAAGCTCCGGTGCGAGGGATCAGAAGGAGCTGGGCTTCATCTCCAGCTTCGAGGTCAAGCGCTGGCTCGCGCAGAAGGTACCTGGGGACACGTGAAACCCATCCGGTGGTCGCGCCATGCTGCGAGGAATCTGACGGACCGGGAGATAGATCGGACCGAGGCGGATAAGACGCTCGCTGAACCTGAGGTGGTTGCCCCTGGCCAACCGCCACGCCAAGTGCTCATGCGCCGATACTTTGATCGGCTCCTGCAGCAGGAGATGTTGCTCCGTATTGTTGTCGAGGACACGGAGTCCGAGCGAATCGTTGTGACGTTGTACAAGACCGCACAGCTCGGCAAGTACCTGAAAGGACAGACACCATGAAGGTTACTTATGACCAGGAAACGGACTCGCTGACGATCTCGCTGCGTGATGAGCGGATCAAGGAAAGCGACGAGGTGCGACCAGGGGTCATCGCCGACTTTGGTTACGACGGCGGGGTAGTCCGGTTTGAGATCATGCAGGCATCCAAGGTCGTCAAGAACGCGCGGGAAATCCAGTTCGCTGTCAGTGAATGAGTAATAGGGGACCCGGCCGTACTTTCGGTGTCAAACCAATTCCTGACTGCTATGCCGAGGGCCCATCGCATCGCGCATGTGTGATGGGGGACCCGCCCGTTTTTTCGCTGTCAGGGCTAATTTCTCCTCTCGATGCGGATTCCGTTACGCATCTCGGAGTGCGTCTGGCGCCCTCCCCAGAGGCCGCTCCAGGAAGAATCTCTCGCACCCCAGCGTAGTGGTGTCCGCCAAGACCAAGGGCGGATCGCCTCGCTGCCCGAGGGATCCAGCCGGTCGTTCGACTCGGCTCACGACATCGCTGTGTTCGGCCTCTCGAGAGCGGGAGCGGCGCTGGCGCGACACCTACCGGGTCCCGCCCCGCCAGACCTCCCAGACGACGCGGAGAGCTGTCGCCGCCTGCTCGACGATCGACGCGACGCCGGCGTTCTGGTGGGCTTGACAAGATGGCGAGTCTTGATAGAGTTGCCGCCGGAACCCCGCTTCGGCTGGGGAGCAGGAGATCTGCGTGAGATACTCTGTGCTGATCGAGTCGGTGGATGAAGCCGGATTCGAGGTCTACTACTATGCCCATGAACCGGCCCTAGATTTGACCACGCACGGCCAGGGCATCGAGGGGGCGCTCCGAGCCGCCCAGGAGCTTGTCGAGGCGTGGGTGGCGGAGAAGCAGGCACACGGCGAGGCGATCCCCAGGGAACGCCAGTCGGTGGTCGCCCACATCGAAGTGGCCGATGCCATACTCCGCCCGTGAGGTCCTCGCCAAGTTGCTGCGGGCTGGCTTCGTCGAGGTTCGGCAGGCCGGCAGTCACAAGATCCTTCGCCACCCGAACGGTCGGCAAACCTACGTTGCGATGGAAAAAGGTACCGGACACCTTTGGCCAGGGAAGTGCTTGAATTCCTGGAGCGGCGATTTCACTTCTTGCCGGGCCATCTACCAGACGGGGGAGCCATGAGGCCGTATCCACTCGGCCGAGGACTTTGCGCTGCTGCTGGCCCAACTGCACGCGATGGTCCAGACGTACGAGGTCCCGGTGTATGCCTACACGCTGATGTCGAACCTTGTGCACCTGCTGTTTGGCCGCGCGACGCCGCGCCGCCCACGCGCTCCACTGGCAGGCTGAGATCCCACGGTGGTGTCGGCGACATCATACAGATGACGCTACGGGTTATCGAGTCACGACAAGGCCATCGATACCTCCGGTGGGATGAGGCGGCCGGCACAGGGGCGAGGCGGGCACGCGAGACCTGGACTCGCACCGTGATATGCGGTAAGCTGCCGCCGGTGAATCGGGCGATGGTCACTCCCCGGGCGATCCGTGCGAGAGCCCCCGGGATGCCAGCCCGGGAAACGCCGGAGGCCGGAAGGTGCGTCGTGCGGCGACGGGGCGTTCACCCTGTCGCCTGACCGGGCGCGGCTGGAGCGGGGGACTGCATGCTCACGCTGTTCCACCTGGTCGTGATCCTCCTCGGGGTCGCTGGCCTGCTCGCCCTCGTCGCCGGGATTCGGGCCCTGCGCCGCCGCCGTCCCCTGCGGTTTACCTTCGAGGTCCTGCTCGGACTGCTCCTCCTCACCAGCGGGGCCCTGCTCCTCACGCTGGGCGTGGCGACGCGCGGCTACCAGGCCTTTACCCGGGAGGTGGCGGCGGTCCGGGTGATGGTCACGCCGACGGGTGCGCACCGGTTCACCGCCCAGTTTCGGTTCCCCGACGGGCGCGTGGCCCAGTTCCCCCTGGCGGGCGACCAGATCTATGTGGATGCCCATATCCTCAAGTGGAAGCCGGTGGCCAACTTCTTCGGCCTGCACACGGCCTACGAGCTCGACCGCGTTGCCGGGCGCTATGAGGACCTGGCCCAGGAGCAAGCGAATCCCCGCACGGTGTACTCCTTGGCCGACCCGACCCCCCTGAACATCTTCCGCCTGCGCCAGCGCTACGCCGTGCTCGCCCCCCTCCTCGACGCGGAGTACGGCTCCGGGACCTTCGGCCGGGTCCGCCGTCCCGCCACCTTCGAGGTGCGCGTCTCCACCACGGGGTTGCTGATCCGTGAAGTCCCCGTCGGCTCCTGACAGCGCGGCCGAGGACGAATATTGCAAAGGAGGTAGACGAATGCGCACCCTCGGTCTGGTGCTTGTCCTGGGGCTGCTCTCGGGCTGTGCCAGCTCTGGCGCGGACCCACGGCTTGACGCGGAGGCGAAGCTGTTCCGCGCGCCCATCGACAAGGCCTGGATTTACATCGCGCCCACTCCGAGCCTCACGGAGGCCGTGGTCAGGCTGGACGGCCGGAAGGTGGGCACGCTGGGGCATGAGTACTACCTGCGTTTGGAGGTCGCTCCTGGGCGGCACGCGCTGTCCGCCACCCCCGACAGCCTCATACCGGCCATGGTCCGTGGCAAGCGGGACGACGTGACGCTAGAGACAGAGGCGGGCCAGTGCTACTTCTTCCGCACGGTCTGGATGGATGATGCGAGCGGTTGGGGGCAGCGCCGCGTCACCCTGGACCGGCTCTCCGAAGCCGAGGGGCAGCGGGCGGTCAATGTGCTCTGGCTGATGCGCCCGACGAAGTAGGCGAAGGCGAGCGCCGCGCCGGGACCGCACGGATGCCCAAGGCACTTTGCCATAGTAATGGGAGACCCGGCCGTTTTTTCGATGTTGGCGTGTGCCTCCCTCTTCCTGGCCTCCGATGAATCGTCTTGGATTACGGGGGTGGATATTGGGGTAGAGGGCGGATTCCTTCACGGCAAGCGGATATGGCGGGAATTGATTGACTTTGCCCGGGCCGGCGGCACAGAATGAGCCCTCGCAATTGGAAGAAGGTGAGCTCGAGGCGCGCTGCGACGCCAGACATCTTCTGAATTCCTCTAACCTCAGCGCACGGCGGACATCACATGGGAAATATCCTCCAGCAACTTCCGGTGGGCGAAAGAGTGGGCATGGCATTCTCGGGGGGCCTGGACACGAGCGCGGCCCTGCACTGGATGCGCGGCAAGGGGGCGATTCCGTACGCCTACACGGCGAACCTCGGACAGCCGGACGAACCCGATTACGAGGCCATCCCGCGCAAGGCGCTGCAGTACGGCGCCGAGAAGGCGCGCCTGATCGACTGCCGCGCCCAGCTCGTGGCCGAGGGCCTCGCGGCACTGCAGGCCGGCGCGTTCCACATCGCCACGGCCGGCCTCCACTACTTCAACACCACGCCGCTCGGCCGCGCCGTGACCGGCACGATGCTCGTGCTGGCGATGCGGGAAGATGACGTCCACATCTGGGGGGACGGGAGCACGTTCAAGGGCAACGACATCGAGCGGTTCTATCGCTACGGGCTGCTGGCCAATCCCAACCTGCGCATCTACAAGCCCTGGCTGGACCAGACGTTCATCGACGAGCTGGGCGGCCGCCGCGAGATGTCCGACTACATGACGCGCGCCGGCTTCGCCTACCGGATGAGCGCGGAGAAAGCCTACTCCACCGACTCGAACATGCTGGGCGCCACGCACGAGGCGAAGGACCTCGAGCAGCTCGACGCCGGCATCACGATCGTGGAGCCGATCATGGGCGTGGCGTTCTGGCGCGAGGACGTCGTCATCCGTCCGGAGAAGGTGACGCTCCGCTTCGAGGAAGGGCGGCCGGCGGCGCTCAACGGGCAGACCTTCGACGACCCGGTCGAGCTGATGCTGGAGGCGAACCGCATCGGCGGCAGGCACGGGCTCGGGATGTGCGACCAGATCGAGAACCGGATCATCGAGGCGAAGAGCCGCGGCATCTACGAAGCGCCCGGGATGGCCCTGCTGTTCATCGGCTACGAGCGGCTGGTCACCGGCATCCACAACGAGGACACGATCGAGCAGTACCGCGAGAACGGCCGCCGGCTCGGGCGGCTGCTCTACCAGGGCCGCTGGCTCGACCCCCAGGCCATGATGCTCCGGGAGACCGCGCAGCGCTGGGTCGCGCGGGCCGTCAGCGGCGAGGTCATGCTGGAGCTGCGGCGCGGCAACGACTACTCGATCCTCGACACGCGGAGCGCGAATCTCACCTACAAGCCCGAGCGGCTGACGATGGAGAAGGCGGACTCGGCCTTCACGGCGCAGGACCGGATCGGCCAGTTGACGATGCGGAACCTGGACATCTCGGACACGCGGGAGAAGCTGATCACCTATGCGCGGGCGGGCCTCCTCGGCCCCTCCCGCTCGCTGACCCACCTGCTGGAGGAGGCCCAGAAGTCGCTCCCGAGCACGGACAAGCCCGCCTGAGCCCTGCGTCCGCAGCCGGAGATCAGCCTCTGCCCGCCGCCGCGCCCGCGACGGGGCACACAACTACTCGGTGACCGCGCCGGGTGGGAGGATCGGGGGAGGAGGAGGGACGGATGCCCGCCGGATCACCGCAGGCCTCGAAAAGGGCCCGAGTGCAGACGAGGCGGGAGGATTCTGCCTCAGACCATGGGCACGTGTTGGCCGACGGCTACGAACCAAACAACGCGCGCAGAGCGGCGCCGATGAGCCAACTGCCGCCAGCGACGAAGAGGAGGACCCCGATCAAGCACACGATGAGCGCCGGGCCGTGCATCAACGAGGTGGCAAGATCCTCTCCCCGCCGCAGGTTGCCGATCCAGGCAACGACCCCGTAGGCGAGGGCCATCGACCCGAACAATAGAAAATACTGCACCTCGGATTGTCCCATCCCCCGGGTACCCTCCGGTCTTCCCGCCTCAGCTCCGGGCGCGCACCGTCATTCGCCGTTCCAATCTCTCCCAGCACGACCTGCGGCGTCAAGAGGTCTTTCCGCTCGTCAGGGAGGTGCCGGCCGTTCTTTCGGTGTCAAGGCACATCCCTGGCTGCAATGCCGAGGGCTGATCGCCTCGCATGACGAGCACGTTTCGTGGGCGGGCTATGCCCAGAGGCTTGCGGCAATCAGGGCGATGTCGGGGAAGGGGGGCGGGCCGAGCGGGTCGCTCCCGGAGGCGCGGACAGCCGGCGAATAGCCCTGTGGTCCCAGGACGAGTGCCTCCAGCGTGCGCCCCTCGGGGTCCACCAGCCAGAAGTCAGGCGGGGCGCTGGAGGCGGCCCATCAGGCCCCGCTGGGGATCGTAGCCGAGGGTGGCCAGGGCGAAGCAGAGCAGGAAGGTTGCGGCGACCACCGCGGCGGCCACGAGGTTGAGCTGGCCGTAGAGGGCGAAGCGGACCAGCTCCACGGCGTGCGTGAAGGGGTTGAGGCGGGCGAGCTGGTAGACCACCTCGGCGCCGGACTCCTGGACCTTCCAGAGCGGGTACAGGGCCGACGAGATGAAGAACATGGGAAAGATGACGAAGTTCATGGTGCCCGCGAAGTTCTCGAGCTGGCGGATGTGGACCGACAGGAGCAGGCCCACGGCGCCCAGCATCATGCCGGCAAGCCACAGGGCCGGCAGCGCGGAGAGCCAGCCCGCCCAGGGCAGATCCACGCGGAAGAGGGCGCAGAGCAGGAGGAACGCGTAGGCCTGCAGCACCGACAGCAGGGTTCCCGCCACCAGCTTGCACAGCAGGAGATACCAGCGGGGGAGGGGCGCGGTCAGCAGGAGGCGCATCACCCCCATCTCGCGGTCGTAGACCATGGAGAGCGAGGACTGCATCCCGTTGAAGAGGAGCACCATGCCGAGGAGTCCCGGCACGACGTACACCTCGTAGCGGATGTAGGACTCGTAGGGCGGGATGATGGAGACGCCGAAGACGTTCTGGAAGCCGGCGGCGAACACCAGGAGCCAGAGTGCGGGTCGCACCACGGCCGAGACGAGCCGACCCGTCTGGTGGGCGAACTTGACCACCTCGCGGCTCGAAACGGCCGCCAGACCCAGCAGGGCATGCTTCGGCGCCATGAGCCTCCTCTCCTCCCGAACATCCTACCGCCAAGGCCGCAGACACCGCAAAGACCCGCCCCTGGCTCCTTCTCAGGGGCGGCAGCGACTCTCCCGCTCGTCGAACCCCAGCGTGTCCAGGGTGTTCCGGGCGTGGAGGAATCCGTCCAGGGGCGCCCGCTCGACCACCCAATCCCCGGTGGTGAGGAGCAGCGGCTGCCGGAGCTGGCGGTCCCAGGGGCGGAAGGCGAGGCGGTTGCCCTTGAAGCCGTCCAGCGCGACCTGGTCGCCGACGAGGTAGGCGGCGGCCGGGCGGGGCTCGAGGCTCTTCGTCCGGAGCACGGCGTCCACGATCGCCTTGACCGCCATCCAGGCCGACCAGTCGTACCCGGTCATGGGGCGCTTCGCCAGCCTGGCGAAGCGATTGTTGAGCTGGGGCGCCCCATGCCGCTCCCACGCCCAGTGCCACCAGTCGGGCACCAGCCCCGCCGCCCCGACCACGGGCCGGGGCTTCTGGACCTGGTACGGCACGTCACGCGCGAACTCGCCGTCCGCGTCCGCCACGATCACCACGTCGTAGTCGGCGCCGGCCGTGAGCAGGGCGACGTTGTTCTGGGCCCGCTCCCGCGGGTCCCGTCCAAGAATGAACGGCCGCGTGTCCACCAGGGTGACCCCGAACCGCTTCGCCGCCCGCTGGAACGCGGCGTACAGATCGGCGTCCTCGGGCCCCGACCCCTTCAGCACCAGGGCCTGGCGCCACTTCTTCGTCACCAGGAACTGGGCCAGCCCATCCATGAGCATGGCGTGGTTCGGCGCCACGTGGAAGAGGTGGGGTTGACAGGCCTCCTGTCGGAGGCGGTCCCCGAGCGCCGTCAGGTTGAAGAGGAGCAGGTCGCGCCCGCGCGTGCGCTGCGCCAGCGCCGCGACCGCGTCTCCCGGCGCGTCGAGGAGAAAGTATCGAGCCCCCGCTCCGGAGAGCCGCCGGAGCGCTCCCAGGAGGCCGTCGGCGTCACCCGCGGCCGCACGCCGGATCTCGAACTTCACCCCCGCGGCCGCGCCGGCGAAGTCGGACTCCTCCAGGGCGACGCGCGCCCCGTCGAACGGCCGGCCCCAGGGCTGGGCCGGGAAGTGCGCGGCGATGCGTCGCTCCTCGTAGCGAGGGTCGCCCTCCAGCTCGAGATAGCCGATGAGGAGGGGGCGCTCCGCCGCCACCGCCGGGAGCGCCCAGGCCGCCAGCGCCAGGAGCACCGTCAGGATCCAGGTGCGAACGGGCCTGCCCATGGCTTGCCTCAGTCGTCGATCACGGCCATGTAGGGCACGCGACCGACGGGGATCGAGCGGCTCACCTTCAGCGTGGCCGTGTCCACGACCGAGACATCGTCGCTCAGGCCGTTGCAGACGTAGAGCGTCTTCTCGTCGCGGGTCAGCGCCACATTCCAGGGTCGCTTCCCGACGAGCGTGTAGCCGGTCACCTTGCGGTCGGGCACGCTGACCACCGCCACGTGGTTGGCTCGACCCAGCGCGACGTAGGCGCGCTTCCCGTCCCGGGTCATCGTGATGCCCACCGGGGTGATGTCGTCGGCGCGGAACCCCTTCGGCTCGAACCGGACTTCGCCGATGACCGTGTTCGAGGCGGGGTCGATGATGCTGGCGACTCCGCCCAGCTCGCTCGTGACCCAGAGCTCCTTGAGGTCGGGCGTGAGCGCGAGCCGCCGTGGCCGGTTCCCGACCAGGACGTTGGCCACGACCTTGCGTGTCGTCACGTCGATGACGTGGACCATGTGCGCCACCTCGGAGGTGACGTACACGAGCTTGCCGTTGGGATGCGCGAGCACCCCTTCCGGCTCGGCGCCGACCTTCACCGACACCACCCGCTTCCGGCCCGCCATGTCGAAGAAGGTGAGCGCGGCGTCGTCTTCGTTGCCCACGTACATCATCTTGCCATCCGGTGAGAGGTCGAAGACCTCGGGGTCGGGGCCCACCTGCAGGCGATCCACGACCTTCAGCGAGGCCACGTCGATGACGTCGATTCGATTCGAGTCGCCGGCGGCGACGTACAGGAGCCTCCGGTCGGCGCTGAACCGCAGGTGCCGGGCCCGGTTGCCCGTCTTGACCACGGTCAGCTTGGCCAGGGTCTTCCCGTCCAGCACGGTGACGCTGTGGTCCCGCTCGCTGCTGACGAAGATGCGGCCTGTATCCAGGGCAGCCGCAGGCGGGGGCAGAAGGGCCAGGAGCGAGAGCAACGCGGTCAGGACAGGGCCGAGCCCCCCGGTGGTGGATGCGGTCATGGAAAGCCCTCCAGGGCGTGTGACGTGTCGTGTGGACATCCGCCGGCGCGCTCAACGGGCACGCGGCGCCGTTGATGAGTGACGATCAGCCTCTCCGTCGGTGAGCTGGATGAAGGCCTCGGCCAGCGTCGGCTTCCCCGTCTTGTCCAGCAGCTCGGCCGGCGTCCCCTCGCCCACCAGGTGACCGCCATGCAGCACCAGCACGCGGTCCGCACGCTCCGCCTCGTCCACGAGGTGGGTCGCCCAGAGGACCCCCACGCCTCGATCCCGGCACAGGGCGGAGACGTAGTCGCGCAGCGCCCCCCGCGACCCCGGGTCCAGTCCGACCGTGGGCTCGTCCATGAGCAGAAGCCGCGGCTGGTGCAGGAGGGCGCGCGCCAGCTCCACCTTCCGGCGGTTGCCGCCGCTGAGGGTCCGGCAGAGGCGGTCGGCCTCCGCCGCAAGACCGAGCCGCGACAGCTCCTCCTGCATGCGGGCGTCGGCGGCCCGGCCACCCAGGCCGTGGAGCCGGGCGTGGAATCGCAGGTTGCCTCGAACCGTCAGGTCAAGGTCGAGCGCGGGCTGCTGGAACACCACCCCGAGGCCGGCCAGCGCGGCCACCAGGCGATGGCGGGTATCCTGACCATCCACGCGGATGCGCCCACCATCGGCCACGAACAGCCCGGTCAAGAGCTGGAACAGCGTCGTCTTCCCCGCCCCGTTGGGCCCCAGCAGCGCCACGAACTCGCCGGCGTCCACCGAGAGGCTCACCCCGTCGAGCGCCTTGTGGGAGCCGTACGCCTTGCTGACGCCTTCGACGTGGAGCAGCCGGTTGAGATTCACGTGGTTCCCGTCCCGGAGGGGCGATGGTCGTCATTCGCCAGCCCTGCCAGCAGCTCCGGATGCGCGGCCAGCACGCGGTCGTGGAGGCTGCCGATCCCGGGGTCCCCGGGTTCCCGGGGCCGGGGCAGGTCGACCGGCACCTCGGCCACCACCCGGGCCGGGCCGCTTGACAGGAAGAGCACCCGGTCGGCCACGGCCAGCGCCTCGCGCAGCTCGTGGGTCACGTACAGCACCGTCGGGCGAGTCTCCTGCCAGAGGTCGAACAGGTACCGGCGGAGACGCGACGCCGTGGGCGCGTCCAGCGAGACCAGCGGCTCGTCCAGCAGCAAGAGCCGGGGGCGGACGGCGAAGGCCCGCGCCAGCGCGACGCGGCGCTGCATTCCTTCGGAAAGCTGTCGCGGAAACAGGGCCTCGACCTCTTCCAGCCCGACGTCCCGGATGAGCTGCCTGGCCTGCGCCGTGCTGGCCGGGTCCTGCCCCAGCACGAGGCGCACGTTGTCCAGGATCGTGAGCCACGGCATGAGGCGCGAGGTCTGGAACATCATGCCCATGCTGATGGTCGAGGAGCCGTTGCAGCGGGGGCTTTCGCCGTCGATCTCCACGACCCCATCCACGAGGCGGTCGAGGCCCGCGATGATGTGGAGGAGCGTGCTCTTCCCGGCCCCCGACGGGCCGACGATGGCCAGGATCTCGCCGGCCGCGGCGGTGAAGCGTAGTCCCTCCAGGGCCGGGCGGGCTCTGCCCGGATAGATCTTGCGACGGATGTCAACCCGAAGTCCGCTCATGCGAAGATCTCACCGCCAAGCGCGCACAGATCGCACAGACTTGCCGTCCCGCATCAACAGCGGTCTATTTTCAGGGAGTCTCTTTGCGTTCTCCGCGTGCTTTGCGGTTGAATTCCACCTTTCGGGCTCATAGGCGCCAGCGGCTCAGACGGCGTTCCAGCGGTCTCAACCCCACGCCCTCCACCAGCAGGACCGCGGTGGCGAACGCCAGCGTATAGGCCAGGATGCTCGTGATGTCGAAGAACTGGAAATAGGTGCCGAGCTGGAAGCCGATCCCGTTGCTGCGCCCGAGCAGCTCCACGACCAGCACGATCTTCCAGATGAGCGCGAGGCCAGACCGGGTCGCGGCCATGAGATAGGGGTAAAGCTGGGGCAGATAGATCCTCAGGAAGGTGCGCCCGCGGGGCACGCGAAACACCTGGCCAACGTCGAGCAGGCCGCGGTCCACGGTCCGGGCCCCCTCGCGCACGCTCACGACGACGGTGGGGATCTTGTTGAGTGCGACCGCGGTGACGGCCGCCACCTCGCCGAGCCCGAACCAGATGTAGCAGAGGATGGCGGTGACCAGGGCCGGGATGTTGAGACCCAGGATCAGGATGCCGTCCAGCCCCGCGTCGACCCAGCGATACCGCCCCATCAGCACACCGCAGGCGGTCCCGATACCCATGGCCAGGACGAAGCTGACCCCGACCCGCGCCAGGGTGATGCCGAGGTGGTAGGGGAGGTCCCCGGTCGCCAGGGAGCGCCACATGCTGGCCAGCACCACCGCCGGCGTCGGCAGGGAAGGCCGGTTGACCGCCGTCGCCGCCACCTGCCAGGCGAGGAAGGTGCCGAGCAGCGAGAGGAGCCGCAGCCAGAATTCGGTGGTCCGTGTCGCCGCCATCATCGCCCGATGGGGAACCCGTCCCAGAAGGTCCCCGGACTCAGGTTCCGGCTCGGGCCGATCAGCTCCTCACCGCCCTCCCGGGCGAGGATGGCGAAGACCCGCGCGGCCGCGTCCATCTCCGCCGGGCCGAAGCGGCGCGGCACACCGTCGCGGAAGGCATCCCGCAGGGCGTGGAGCCCGCGCGGGTCGCCGGCCCCGGTGAGCGGCCGGATCCGCTCCCATTCCGCGTCAGACGCGAGGAGGATCTGCTTGGCCGCGTAGGAGGCCCGCAGGAACGCCGTCAGCACATTGCGGTGCGTCGCCGCCCAGCGCTCGTCGAAGACCCAGCCGAGGAGGGGTACCGGCTCCGGCACGCCCAGGCCTCGCAGGACCTCCGGGATGCCGAGGAGCTCGCGCATGCCGGCCGCCTTGAGCTGCGCCCCGTACTGCCAGTAGTTCAGGACGGCCGGAAGATCGCCCCGCAACATCAGCTCGTTGAGAAGCGGGGGGCCGCCAAAGCTCGGCTCCGCCACCCTGGCCAGATCCTCCCCCAGCGTCCGGCGGCCGTAGGCGCGCAGCAGGAGCCAGCTCTTGTCCACGGGCCCGCCGGCGACCCCGAGACGCCGGCCGCGCAGATCCGCCAGTTGCCTGATGCCCGCGTCGGGACGGACCATCACGCCGCCCACGGTGAGCGAGTAGGGGACGAAGCTGTAGGGCCGGCCCTCGGCGCGCTGCCGGGAGACCCAGATCCAATCCGTCACGATGAGATCCGCGGCCCCACCCTGGAGGGCCACCGCGGTCGCGCCCGGCGAGGCGAGCCAGACCACCCGCGGCTCCACCCCCTCTCGTGCCGCGAGGCCGTGGGTCTCCATGACGTCCAGCTCCCAGCTCACGGTGCCGTACTTCAGGGCCCCGATCCGGATCTGATTCCCGGTCTCGCCCGCGGCTGGCGTGAGGAGAACGAGGGGGAGCAGCAGGGCGGCGAGGAACATGACGTGTCCTTTGTGGCTGCAGTGTCCCGGAGCGGCCGCCTGGAGTCGCCCGAGCGGAGTGATCAACAATACACGACCAGGGGGAAAATGATAACGGCTGGCTCTTGCAGGAGAAGAATCCCTCTCGGCTCTCGACGAAATCCCGGTCCTTCGGTCGTTTCATCCCGCCAGGAGGGGACGGGCGACCTCGTAGATGCTCGACCGGTCCAGCACCTGATCCCGCGCCTCGAAGAGCTTCGCCACGCAGCGCTTATGAACCTTCATCTTCAGACCGCCGAGGCCCAGCGCGCCGAAGACGGTCTTGCCGCTCCGGACCTTTCCCACGTCGGTCGGTTTGAGCCCATCCACGCCCAGGGGCGGACGGGGGTTGAGATCCACCAGGACGCGGAGCGTGGGGTGGGAAGTCCACTCGTCCTCCCTGAGCATGTTGACCCCCAGCGGGGCCGCACTCACCAGCAGCGTCGCCCCCTCCAGAGCGCCGAGCAGCGCGGACCGGCCGTCGACCGAGAGCAGCGTGAACCCCGCCTTGGCGGCGGCCGTCTCCGCCTGAGCCCGATCCCTGGCGGTTCGCGCGTCGTCCCATCGATCCCCCAGGAGCTCCGGCCAGGGGGTGGTCACGGTCACCCGGGCGCCCTGAAGGGCCAGCAGCTCCGCCACGCGGAGGCCCACCGGCCCCAATCCAGCCAGGACGACGGCCCGTTTTCCCGGCAACTCCTCCACGCCTGCCACGGCCGCGACGGTCGCCGCCGCGGTGGTGTTGCAGCCGTTGGAGTCCATCATGACCGAAACGCGAAACGGCCCGAAGAACGCCTGGAGGACGGTTTGAAGCAGCAGCTCGCCCGAGGCGACGCTGCTGCCGCCCACCCAGACCGCCGTCTGATGGAGATCTTCCGGGCCGCGGGTGAAGATGGCGCCGTGCACCAGCGCGGTGGCCTCGGTCGGCGTCACGCCGCCGTAGCTCAGCACCTCGTCCACGCCGGCATCGAGCGCCACGATCCTGTCGAAGGAGCTTGGGTGGGGATCGCTATCAAGCTGGAGCAGCAGTGTCTTCACGGATGCCACCCGCGTGGTTGCCGGTCCGATCGACTTTTCCAGATGGCGTCACCCCGGCCCCGGTCTTCACCGGGGTGACGGCGAAGATCCTCCTGCAAGATGGCACTTGCTCAGGTGATCACGCACTACCGGGGGGCCGGCGGCGGCTCATCCAGCCGCTCGATGGTTGCGATGATCATCTCGTCGCCCCGGCTTCCCAGGGAGAATCGAACCATGTCACCCACCTTGAGCTTCCGAAGTTCTTCCACGGGCTGCACGGGAAACCGCATGCGCATGGGCGGCATGAGGCCTGGAATGGGGCCGTGATCCAGCGTCACCGTCTGGTTGGCCGGATCCAGGGCGACAACCTTCCCCTTGCCCTCGAATGGAGACTGGGCGCCCGCCCGGATGCCCAGGAGCAGGGGGACGGCGACCAGCAGCAGGAGCGCCGTGGCTCGGGGCAAGACGCTGGACGAGCGTGCGCGGGGGCCGTGTGAGCCGGTCACGGCTTGCCCGCCTGAACCGGGCGGGTCGGACCCCGGTAGATGAATTCGGCTCGCTCACCTGGCTCGGCCGCGCGGGCTCTGGCGGCCTCGATCAGGTGGTGGTCCGGTGAGAGAGAACAGGCCGGATCCGTGGCCGCGGCATTCCCGGTGAGCTGGAATGCCTGACACCGACACCCGCCGAAGTCGATGCTCCGGCGCGGGCAGCTCCGGCACGGCTCCGGCATCCAGGCCTCCCCGCGGAAGAGGTTGAAGCTGGGGGAGCCGTGCCAGATCTGCTCCAGGGGCATGTCGCGGACATTCTCGAAGCCGAGACCGGCGATCGTGTGGGCGGCATGGCACGGCAGAGCCAGGCCGTCCGGGGTGATGCTGAGGAACCGCCGACCCCATCCCTCCATGCACGCCTTCGGCCACTCGGAGTAATAATCCGGCGTGACGTAGGCGATCTCCATCTGACCCGCGAGTCGGGCCTTGGCCGCCGCAGTCACCTCCCTCGCCCGCTCGAGCTGGGCCCGGGTGGGGAGGAGTCGGTCCCGGTTCTCCAGCGCCCAGCCGTGGTACTGGGTATTCGCCAGCTCCAGCCGGTCGACCCCGAGTCCCTCGGCCAGGGTCACCGCCTCCGCCACCCGGTCCAGGTTGGCGCGGTGAAGCACCAGGTTGAGGGTCAGCGGCAGGCCTTCCGACTTCACCCACCGGGCCACGTCCAGCTTGCGGTCGAAGGCCCGGTATCCGGCGATGCGATCCGAGCGTTCCGCCTGCACGTCCTGGATGCTCAGTTGCACGTTGTCCAGCCCGGCGTCGCGCAGCCCCCTGAGGCGCTCGCGCGTGAGCGGGACGCCGCTGGTGATCAGGTTCGTGTACAGGCCGAATCCGCGCCCCCCCCGGACGAGGGCCTCCAGGTCCTTCCGCGCCAGCGGCTCACCCCCCGTGAAGTGGAGCTGGACCACACCCAGGGCCTCGGCCTCCTCGAACACCCGGAGCCACTCCTCGGTGCCGAGCTCGCTCCCGTGACGCG
The DNA here is from genome assembly GCA_035455275.1 of Methylomirabilis sp. (SeqCode). Classification (GTDB taxonomy): domain Bacteria; phylum Methylomirabilota; class Methylomirabilia; order Methylomirabilales; family 2-02-FULL-66-22; genus 2-02-FULL-66-22. The sequence goes on from DATIFO010000277.1 coordinate 14,849, forward strand.
TGTACTCGATCGGATTGTAACAGTACGGACAGCCGAGCGGACAGCGGTAGGTCAGCTCGGCGATCAGGGTGTACGGGCGATGCTCCACCTAGCCCTCCACCTGGACCAGCCCGCGGGAGTGCATGCGACCCAGGAACGCCATGACCTCGGCCTCCATCTCCTCACGGGCCTTCCCGGGGTATTTCTCCACAAGCTGGTCCACGATCCCGCCCACCGTCTGCTCCCCCGTGCAGCGCTGCACGATATCCGCGGCCGTGGCGTTCAGCAGCAGGCCCCGCTCGGGGTAGAGCAGCATGTGCTTCCCCTCCCGCCTGTCCCATCGAAGCCGGGCCTTCGAGGCGAGCTTGGGCCGGCTGGAATGCGAGAGGCCCATCTCAGGCTGACTCCAGGACGCCCCACCCGGGGGTGATGTGGGTGGAGTAGATCGCGTCCAGGAGGGCCCAGAGGATCTCACACTTCCGGATGAGGGCGGCGACGCAGCGGTCCTGAAGTTCCTTCGTCGTCGCCGATCGGAGAACAAGCTTCAAGGCGTCCTCGGAGTCTTGCCGGGCGCGGGGCACGCGGCTTCGAAAATACTCCATGACCGCCCGGTCCACCCACGGATAGTACTTCTCCCAGGCAGCCAGGCGCCGGCTCATGAGGTCCGGGGAGAAGAACTCGGTCAGCGAGGAGGCCACCGCCTCCACCAGGGTGCGCTCCCGGACCATCTGCACATAGGCATCGCAGGCGAAGCGGACGCCCGGCAGAACGGCGCCGCAGCTCGCAACCTTCTCCCGATCGAGCCCCACCCCCTCGGCCAGCCGTAGCCAGAGGGCGAGCCCTCCCTCCCCCTCCTGGCTTCCGTCATGGTCGACGATGCGCCGGATCCACATCCGGCGGAAGGCCGGGTCCTCGGATTTCGAGAGGATGATCGCGTCCTTGATCGGTATCCGGGTCTGGTAGTAGTACCGGTTCAGCACCCAGGCCTGGAGCTGGGAGCGGGTGAGCTTCCCCTCGTGCATCAGCACATGGTAGGGGTGATGATCGTGATAGCGGCGGCTGCCTTCCTCACGAAGGCGCTCCAGGAAGGCTTCGGATGCGAGAGGAGCCTCGGTGCTCACACGCAGACCTCCAGGCCGTCCTCGGCCACCTCCCAGCCGGCCTTCTCCGCGTCCCGTCGCTCGGGGGAGTCCGACGGCAATATGGGATTCGTGTTGTTGATGTGCGTGTAGATCTTCCGACGGGTCATCACCCCTGAGAGACCTGCCAGGCTCCCCGCAGGACCGCCGATCGGCAGATGCGACATATCTTCGGCGCGCCGGCTGGATAGCTCTAGCCGGATCAACTCCTCGCTGGACCAGAAGGTTCCGTCGAAGAACAGGCAGTCAGCCCCAGCGAGCGCCTGGCGGAGATCCTGGTCGAGGTGCGCCACGGCCGGGAGGTAGACGGCCTGGCGCCCGCTGCCCTGGTCCCGGATCCAGACACCCACGTTGTCCTCTGGATCAGGGGTCATGAGCCCCTCCAGGTGGAAGGGGAGCTTGCCGGGCGCGGGGAGGGCCACAACCGAAAGCCCGCCCGGCGTGCCGTCGCGTCCGCAGAGGTCTTCCGCGACTCCCAGCCTGAGCTGACGCCAGGTGACCTGCTCCGGGAACCGGCGAAGCGTGCGGAAGATCGCATTGGATTCGACCAGGCCTCGCCAGACCCGCTCCGTGGAGTAGATCACCAGGGGATGAGACTCCCTGAGTGAAAACAGCCCGAGGCAATGATCCAGCTCGCCATCGGTCAGCAGGATCGCCTGGATGGGTGAGTGGCGGGCGCCCCGTGGGTGCAGGGGTGGAAAGGATTCAATCTGCCGCCCGATCTCGGGAGAGGCGTTCAGAAGGAACCACCGCTCCCCATCCACACTGACAGTCAGCGAGTCTTGGGTGCGGGGGGTGAGGCGGATGCTCCCGGTCCGCACCTCTTGGCAATTGGGACAGCCGCAGTTCCACTGCGGGAAACCCCCGCCTGCCGCCGCCCCCAAGATGTGGAGCCGCATGATTGACGGCAAGAAAACCACAGCCCTTCTCCTGGCGATCCACCAGATAGAAGGGCTGTGGATTCTGCTCCCGGCTGCGGGTATCAGTTAAACGGACTCGTCGGTGTCAAAATCTTCCTGGTAACTGTTGATCTCTGCGTCCATCTTGACCTCGACAAATTCCGGCACTTCCCAGCTCATGTGTCACCCCCTCCTCCGCTGGCCAGGTTCACTTCCAGCACGCCCGCGTCCACACGCGAAAAAATGTATAATGGTCCGGTTTACCTGTCAAGATAAAAAGGAGAGCAGCAGTCCCCTATCTTCCGTGGGTCTTCGCCTCGATGCTGATCAGGGTGGTTCTCGGTCCGGTAAAATCCCCGCGTCGCCTTTGATAAAGCGAGGTTGGAGGATTTCCTTGAACCGGATTCGATCAGCGTTTCGCGAATGCGGGCGCCGGGTAGGCGAGGGGAGCCGTCGCCGACTCCTTGGGCCAGACCAGCTCCTGGCTGCCGTTGATCCACTGCAGGAACACCGTCTGGACGATCCCCGTGCCGTCGGGGCGGAACTTCACGGGCCCGATCACGCTGGTGATGTCCGTGGCGGCGATGGCGTCGCGCAGCTTCTCCCGGTCGAGGGCGCCGGCCCGGGTCACGGCGGCCGCCAGGATCTGCACGCAGGCGTAGGCGGGGCCGGCGAGGGGATCGGCCGGCCGGCCGAACCGCTTCACGTGCGCCTCGTTGACCTCCTTCACGCCGGGCGCCTTCACGGCGTGGTGCCAGCCGGGCGCAAACACCACGTAGTCCCCATCCTTGCCGAGGTTCTTGGACCAGGTCGGCGAGTCCGCCCCTCGGATGAAGAGTGTGAGCTTCGGGGTGTAGCCCAGCTCCTTCATCTGCTTGACCATGGTCATGCCGTCGGGCGGCGTGGGCACCCCGAAGACCGCCTCGACGCCGACCGTCCTGGCCTTCAGGATGAGGTCGGAGAAGTCCTTGGCCCCCGGGGCGTACTCGCCCCGCACGGCGACCTCGTAGCCGGCCGCCTTGCCGGCCTCGACCCAGGCCGCGGCCATCTCGGCCCCCCAATCCGTCTTCTCCTGGAAGA
>DATIFO010000278.1:0-21236 GCA_035455275.1 Methylomirabilis sp. (SeqCode)
GACAGGGCGAGGACCATGGGAAACAGGCGGACCGAATGCGCCATCGCCACAGGCAACAGCGTCAACCCGATGAAGAGCTGCATCGCGAATTCGTTCCACCCCTGGCTCGCCACCAAGGATCCCCGCAGGCCCATGTCGATCAGCAGGAGAAGGTTGATTCCGGCGTACAGCAGCCAGCCGGCGAGCATCATGCCAAGATATGGCCTGACCGCCCCGAACGCAGGTTGCGTGCCGATGTCCCCGCTGCCGCGCAGGGTTCGGATCAGCAGGCATACGTACAGGAGCACGCCGGCCCCCTCCAGCACCCCCGAGGCGGCCACCAGCCAGCGCACGGCGATGAGTGCCGGGCCCTCGGGAAGGTACGCCAGCGCCGACTGACCGGTGACCCGCAGGAGCAGGCCGGCGGATATCGACAGCCAGATGGCGTTGATCCATCGCGTGCGTCCCAGGGGTACGCTGGCCAGGCGGGGGATGAAGTGCAGGCTCGTCCCCATCACGAAGAGCCCCGCCCAGCCAAGGAGCTGGGCATGACCGTGGGCTTGAACCAGGGCGGGAAAAGAGTCTCTGAGCGGAAACCCGAAGCCGATGACGGATGCCAGGTGCGCGCCGATGCTGAATCCGGCCAGAATCGCGGTCGTCAGGGCTGCCCAGATGAAACTGGGATGAAATCCAGCGTGTTGCCTCTGGGGGGCAGGAGAGGACGCATCTTTTCTTGTCATGTCGGCATTCCATACACGTTGACGGCGACCCATCAAGTCCGTTCTTGTGGAACGGGGCTCATGCTATAGTGGGTCGGCGAGAGAAGCAACGGGCTGGGGGGGTTATTGGAGGGCGAGGGGTGATGGGTGCCATGACGGATGCGCTGCGGCAGGTTCCCTACTTCGCCGAATTGGAGCCGGACCTGCTCAAGGGCCTGGCCGCGCAGATTCGCGAGCGCAAGCTGGAGGCGGGAGAGCTGATCCTGCTGGAGGGCGATCCCTGCGAGGGGCTCTACTTCGTGGTGAGCGGCCGGGTGAAGGTCTTCAAGCTGTCCGCCGAGGGGAAGGAGCAGGTCCTGCGGATCCTGGGCCCGGGGCGGACCTTCAACGATGTCCCGGTCTTCGACGGCGGCTCGAATCCCGGGAGCGTCGCCGCCATGGAGGCGACAACGGTCAGCCTCATCCCCAAGGCCCGGATCCTGGGCCTCGTGGAGCAGCATCCGAAGGTGGCCAGGGCGGTGATCCGGCTGCTCGCGTCCCGCCTCCGCGCCCTCACCCTGGTGATCGAGGACCTGTCGCTTCGGAGCGTGGTGGCCCGCGTTGCCAAGGTCCTCCTCGACTGCACGCGGGGACAGCATACCCTGGTGGAAGGCGGCGCGGAGGCCTGCGCCCGGCTCACCCAGCACCAGATCGCCGCCATGACCGGATCCGTGCGCGAGGTCGTCCAGCGGGCCCTCAAGGCCCTGGAGAAGGATGGGGCCATCCGGCTGGAGCGGGCCCGCGTCGTGGTCCTGGACCCCAGGAGACTGGAGCGCTGGAGCGAATCCGAGGGGCCGCTCCCCTCCTGAGCGCGGCTTCGCGCGGATGATGCCAAGTGCATGGGCCGATGGGGATTGGAGAGGCGTACTCGTAATCGAGAGGGGATGGGGGATCACAGCATGTCGCCACCTCGAGTGAGATCCAAGGGTGTCGCACAGAAAGCCGCCGCCTCTCCTTCCGCGCCGTCCGGGTCCAGATGGAGCCCGCCGAGCAGCCTTCCCCCGCTCTACGCGCGGTGGATGACAAAGCTGCTGCCCGGCCCGATCCCTCGGGAGATGGACACCACTTGCGATAACTGCGCCATGTGGCCTGGGCCAGGGGAGCAGCCGCGGTCGGACTGCTTCTTTCTCCCCGAGACCAAGTGCTGCACCTATTTTCCGGCGCTGCCCAACTACCTCGTGGGGCGGATCCTGGAGGACGGCGATCCGGCCTTTGCCGCCGGCCGGGCGACGATCGAAAAGCGGATCGAGGCACGGATCGGCGTGACGCCGGTAGGGCTGGCAACCCCTCCCGTGCACTCCCTCCTGTATCAACAGAGCCGGCCACTGGCCTTCGGGCGCAGCCGCCGCCTGCGCTGCCCGCACTACCAGGAGGAGACAGGCGGCCGCTGCGGCATCTGGCGGCACCGGAATGGCACCTGCGCCACCTGGTTCTGCAAGCATGTGCGGGGGGCCGTGGGTCTCCGCTTCTGGCAGGCGCTGGACCAGCTTCTCACGATCACCGAGAGGGGCCTCGGCCGCTGGTGCGCCCTCGGGCTGCGCCTGGATGCGGAGACCCTCCATCGGCTCTTCCCGCCCGGGACCGACCGGGTCGCGACAGAGCCGCTGGATGGGAGCCAGATCGACGAGGTGGTGGATGATGTGAGGTATCGCAGGCTCTGGGGGAACTGGGCGGGTCGCGAACGGGAGTTCTACCGGAAGGCCGCCCGCCTCGTGGATGCCCTGACCTGGCCTGAGGTGGCGGAGATCGGCGGGACCGACGTGCACCTGTTCGCGAGCCTCGCCGTGGACCGGTATCGCGACCTCGTATCGCCGCGCACACCCAAGCGGCTGGCCGCTGGACCGTTTCAGGTCGTCTCGGCGGGACCGGACATGACCCGGGTGGCGGGCTACAGCGGTCTTCACCCCCTGGATCTGCCGACAGAGCTGATGCGGGTCATTCCCTGCTTCGACGGGCGGTCCACCGCTCAGGTGGTTCGATCGATCAGGAAGGAGTTTGGACTGCGCCTGGCACCAGGCCTGGTCCGGAAGCTTGCCGACTTCGCGATACTCACGCCGCCGCGCGAGATGCCCTGACACCCCTCACCGCGGGCCCCCCGCCCTCCCCCCCCGGTGGGGGGAGAGGGCTAGCGCGGGGAGAAGGATCTCCACGGGCCTTGGTCGACCTCAGATCTTGACGAACTTGTCTGCGATGTTCGTCAGGGTTGTGGGGACGGCCTTGTCGATCTTCAGGGCGGTCGACCCCTCGATCTTGAGGAAGGCGTCATATGCCCCGCCCTTCACTGCGGCGGCGTCCTTGGCCTTCACCGACTTTGCCGGCAGGTCGGCGATCTTCCCGGGCTTCTTCGTTCGCTTCTTCGCATCCTTCGGGGCAGCCTTCTTCGGCATCGCGTCTCTCCTTTTCAAGCAAATTCGTGACCGAAGCACCCTCGCCTCTCACAGCCCTGCGAACGGCGCAGCCCTAGACCTTCCCCTGCTTGGTTCCCTTGACGGATAGGTAGAACTCATAGGCCCCGCCCTTCACCTTCGCGGCGTCCTTCCCCTTCACCGACTTCGCCGGCAGGTCGGCGATCTTCCCGGGCTTCCTCGTCCGCGTCTTCGCATCCTTCGGCGCAGCCTTCCTCGGCATGGTGACCCTCCCTGACTCTCAGCCCTTCGACTGCTCCTTTTTCTGCACGTCCTCAGATGGATTGACGCTTTGCCCGAAAAGGATCTGGCCGGACCCGGCCTTGACGTTCTTCCGGGGGGCCAGATCCCGGAGCAGGACCACCTCATTTCGTCGCTTCGGTTTTTTTTCGTCGCTCTTCTTCATCGGCAGATCGCAGAGAGCAACCCGTATGCCGCACCCATACAGCCGCTAAGCCAATGATTCACCACGGCCGTGCGTTGCAGGGTCAATACCCCAGGGCACGCCTGGTCTCGTTCTGAAGAACTCATGGTCTCGATTCGACGCAATGCGCCCCCCTCGGCTACGCCGAGAGCTTCCGGTCCAGCGTCGAGCGGGAGATGCCGAGGGCACGCGCGGCCTGCCGCTTGTTGCCCCCGAACTGCTGGAGCACCGCCTGGATGTGCCGCCCCTCCACCGCCCTCAGCCTCAGGTCCTCGCCCGGATGCGTCCCACCGGTCTCCCCCGGCCCCCGGCCCGTCGGGGTCTCGTCCAGCGGCTGGAACAGGATGGCCTCGGCCGGGACGACGTCTGAGTCGGTGATGGCCACCGCGACGTGGATGACCCGCTTCAGCTCGCGTAGGTTTCCCGGCCAATGGTAGGTGAGGAGGGCGTCGGCCGCCCGCTTGCTGAGACCGATGATCGCCTTGCCATGCTGCTGGCTGGCCTGGGCGACCTCGGCGGCGATGAGGGCAGGCAGGTCCTCCGGCCGCTCCCGCAGCGGTGGGATGGTGAGCGTGATGCCGCTGATGCGGTAGAAGAGGTCCTTCCGGAATCGGTCCGAGCGGATGAACGTCCCGAGCGGCAGGTGGGTGGCCGATATGAGCCGGACGTCCGCGTTCCGCAGCGTCTCCCCGCCCAGGCGCTCGAACTCTCCATACTCCACGGCCCGCAGGATCTTGGCCTGGGCTGCGAGGCTCAGGTCCGCGATCTCGTCGATGAACAGGGTCCCGCTGTCCGCCAGCTCGAACTTCCCCTTCACGGGCTTGTCTGCCCCGGTGAACGCCCCTTTCTCGTGGCCGAAGAGCTGACTGTCCAGGAGGGTGTCGCTCAGGGCGGCGGCGTTGAAGGAGACGAAGGGGTGTCCCGCCCGCTTCGAGGAATTGTGAATCGCGCTGGCCAGGAGGGTCTTGCCTGTCCCGGATTCCCCCAGGATGAGCACCGGCAAGCTGGTTCGCGCGGCGATCCGGGCCAGCTCCAGGCAGCGGCGCATGGCGGCATCGGCGCTCTGGAAGGCCTCCAGGCCCGCGTGACGGGGGTCGAAGGCATCGCTCATGTTCGGCATCCGAGTCACGACCCTGGCGCCGCCAGGCTCTCCTTGAGCTGGCGGATCGGCTCGAAGGCGTAGCTGAGCAGGGAGCGCGTGCCGACCACGATGTTGGCGGTGCCGCCCATGCCGGCCAGGAGCGGGCGCGGCTGGCCCTTCACCGCCACCGTCGTGTCCCGCGGGTCCACCAGGACCCGGAAGACGGGCTGATCCCGGAGCGTGACGCTGGCGGGGCTGACCCAGCGGACGCTCCCGAATTTCAGGCCGTACCGCTGGTACGGGAAGGCATCGTAGAGGAGCTTGACCTCCTGCCCGGGCTTGACCAGACCGATCCCCGTCTGGGCGACGCTCACCTCGGCCTGCAGGCGGCCCCCCGAGCAGGCCAGCTCGCCCAGCAGCTCACCCTCCTGGACGACGGCCCCCGGACCCTTGACCGCCAGGCGGAGGATCGTCCCCGCGCAGGCCGCCGGGATCTCGAGCTCACTCCCCTGGCTCGAGCCGACCTCCTCCCGGAGCGCCCCCACGCGGATGCGGGCCTTCCCGGCGTCCTCGCGGAGGCGCCGGTCGGTCTCCCGGTACTCCGCATCGCGCCCCGACGCCCCCTCGCGCAGCTTCTCCAGGGCCGCCCGCGCTTCGCGCACCTCACTTTCCAGCTCGGCGCTGGTGATCTTCCATTCCAGGTCCCAGGTCTCCCGCTCTGCCCGGAGCTGGTGCACGTGGAGGCGGGACGTCTCCAGCGCGCGATCGAGCTGCTGCACCTCGACCGCCAGCTTCGTCATCTCCAGCTCGCGGTTCTTATAATCCAGCCAGCTTATGGCCCCCTCCCTGTGGTAGCGCTCGAAGCGCTCCGCCAGCTCCCGCGCCAGGGCGTACTGCGTCCGCTTGAACTCGGTCTCCTTCAGCGTGATGTCTATGGTGTTCTGCTGGATCTCGAGATCGGTGCGGAACCTCGCCTCGCGCACCGCGCGGATGGCCCGCTGCTCCTCCAGCTTCTGAGCCAGGACCGAAATCCGCCGGGTGAGGCGCCCGTGCTCCTCGTCGTCCGTGCGGCGCTGGCTCTCGTACTTCTGCCGGGCATTGGCCCGGCTCTCCTCCGTCCCCTGGAGCTGGGCCTCCAGGCTCCTCAGCTCGGCGGCGCGGTCTCCCACGGCGGCGGAGCGGATCACGACAGTCGGCTCGCCCCGGGACACCGTCTGCCCTTCCCCCGCTCGAATGGCCGCCACGACGCCGCTCCGCGGGGCGCGGATCGGATCGGTCCCCTGGACCGGGACCAGCACGAACGGGCTGGTGACGGTCTCGGGCAGCCGGATCACCAGCGAGGCCGCCAGAACTGCCAGGGCCAGGCCGATGAGCACCAGGGCAAGACCGCGGGCCGCCCAGTGCGGCGGATCGATGTTCAGGAAGGCCCCTGTGGCCTCCTCATCGCCCCCGGGGGGTCGCCCGGCTGACTCGGTCATGCCTCCTCCGTTGGATCTGCTACCATTCGCTCGGGACACTAGCCGGGCGAAATCCCCCCTCGCCCCCCTTTGACAAAGGGGGGAACGGGGGGATTTGCTCGAAGGCTGCGTTCATTGTCCAACCCTCTATGAACCGTATTGGACTCAGAGGGCCAGTTGCTGGCTGCAGAGGTAGAAGTACAGTCCCTGGCGCGCCATCAGCTCCTCGTGGGTCCCCTGCTCCACCAGCCTGCCCTTCTCCAGGACAATGATCAGGTCGGCGTCGGACACGGTGCTCAGCCGGTGGGCGATGACGAAGGAGGTCCGGCCTTCCAGGAGCCGGTCCATGTTCTCCTTCACGGCGCGTTCGGATTCGGTATCCAGGGAGCTGGTGGCCTCGTCCAGGACCAGCACCGGCGGCCGGAGGTAGACCGCCCGCGCGATGGCGATGCGCTGGCGCTGACCGCCCGAGATGGAGATGCCGGATTCGCCGATCTTGGTGTCGTAACCCAGCGGCAGCCGCTCGATGAACTCGTGGGCGTTGGCCACCCGCGCCGCCCAGAGCACCCGGTCCATGTCCGGCTCGGCCTCTCCGAAGGCGATGTTCCGGGCGATGCTGTCGTCGAACAGGTGGTTCTCCTGGAGGACAAAGCCGATCTGCCGCCGCAGGTCGCGGTAGTTCAGGGTCTTGAGGTCCACGCCGTCATAGGTGATCGTCCCCTCGGTGGGCTCCAGGAGACCCGCCAGGCACTTGACCAGCGTGGTCTTCCCCGACCCGCTGCGACCCACGATGGCCACCATCCTCCCGGCCGGGACGTCCAGCGTGATGCCCTCCAGGATCGACGGCGACTCCGGACCGCCGTAGCGGAATCCCACGTTCCGCAGGCTGATCCGGCCCTCCAGCGACCGCACCGGGATCAAGCGCGAGCGATCCCGTCCCTGCTCCGGCTCCTGCGCGAAGACATCGTTCAGCCGGTTCAGCAGGACCGAGGCGAGCTGCTGATTGTCCCAGAGCGACAGGATGGTCGTGACCGGGCCGTTGGCCAGACCCACCAGGGACATGAAGGCCACCAGGGCGCCGATGCTGAGACCGCCGTCCAGGACCTGCCGGGCGCCCACCCACAGGAAGAGGGTCGAGGAGAGGAACGTCACCATCCCCACGGCCCCCTCGTAGCACATGATGGTGAAGTCCGCCCGGAACTGGCGGTGGGCGAGGGCCTGGAACTGGTTGAGCAGCAGCTCTCGGAAGGCGGACTCCGCCCCCATGGCCTTGACCGTCTCGATCCCGCGGATGGCGTCGATCTGGTGGGAGGCGTACTTGCCGAAGCCCTCCTCCAGGTTATCGAAGATGGGCCGGAGCCACTTGGCGGAGAAGCGCATGAGGAGCGCGTAGAGCGGCGCGGTGATCAGGAAGACCCCTGCCAGCAGCGGGCTGTAGGCCAGCATGAGGCAGAGGCTCGCCACGAGCTGCACGCCGGCGGTGACCCCGGCCACGGCGCTCTGCGCCAGGAACTCGCGGACCTGCCGGAGGCCCGCCAGCCGGCGCTGGATGTCCCCCGTCCGGCGCGTGGTGAAGTAGGTCATGGGCAGGGCCAGGAGCTTTCGCGTCAGGAAATCCAGGGTCGCGGCGTCGATCCGGACGGCCGCGAAGCTCAGCAGGTAGCGCTGGACCACGATGGCGAGCGTCATGAAGACGAGCACCGCGAGCATGGAGCCTATCAGCACCTGGAGGAGCCCCAGGTCCCGGTCCACCAGGACCCGGTCGACGATGATCTGGGTGAAGACGGGCAGGACCATCTGCAGCGAGCTGGCGATCACCGCCAGGCCCAGGGCCTTGCCGAAGAAGCCGGTGAAGGGCCGCAGGAAGGGCCAGAGCCAGGCGAAATTCGGCGCCTCCACGGGGGCCTGCGCGAAGGCCTCCGTGTAGTCGAAGAGGGCGGCGTACCCGCTCCAGCGCTTCTCGAACTCGGCTCGCGCGATTCGGCGCAAGCCGATGGCGGGGTCGGCGACCCGTACGAGGCCGTCCCGCACATCGTAGAGGACGATCCAGTGGTTCCCCTCCCAGTGGACGATGGCGGGCAGGGGCATCTGGTCGAGATTCTTCGTCGAGGCCTTGACCGGACGGGCGGCCAGCCCCAGCTCCGTGGCCGCGCGGCAGATGGCTCGGAGGCTGGTCCCGTCCGTGCTGGTGTAGGCGAGCTGGCGGATCCGGGCCAGGCTCACCGCCCGGCCGTAGTGCCGGCACACCATGGCCAGCGCCGCGGCCCCGCAGTCCATGGCGTCGAGCTGGCGCACGTGGGGGAACCGCCGGATGCGTCGGCCCCGCTTGACGAAGGCGCCCTCGGGCGACGCGAAAGGCCCCGCGGCCCCCTCCTCCGGCTCCCCCCCAGCCTCCTCGACCTGGGCGGGGCCGACCTTCTCCTGCACCGAGACCTCGGCCGGCAGGCTCTCCTCGGCGAAATCCAGCGGCACTCGGGCGACGGATTTGAAATCGTACTGGGCGATCCGCTCCTCGAGCTGCTTCTTGAAATCCGGCTCGCCGTCCAGGAGCTTGGCGAAGGTCCGCTCGGTCAGCCGGAGCAGCCGGCAGGGCGAGACCGCCTCGACGGTGGCGGCCCTCACCTCCCCCTTGAAGAGCGACATCTCCCCGAAGAAATCGCCCGTCCGGAGATAGGCCAGGTAGCGCCGCGACCCGTCCTCCTCCGTGAAGATCCGCAGGCGGCCCTCCTGGACGATGTACATCGGCCCCGGGGGATCTCCCTGCCGGATCACCCGCGTGCCCCGCGCCACCGCGACCGGCTCCAGCTCGGCCAGCATCATCTCCAGCGCCGCGACCGACAGCTTCCCGAACGGCGTGAAGGAGCGGAAGAAATTCTGCAGCCGGCGGTGTGCGGCCTGGAGGTCGAGGACCTTCCGGAGGTCGGGGTGGTCGGCCAGGAGGGCATCGAAGGCCGAGCGGTCCAGCCGCAGCACCTCGACGTCGCTGCTGGCCCTCACCGTGGCCCGGCGCGTGGTCTGCTCCAGGAGGGCCATCTCGCCGAAGCTGTCCCCGGGGCGGAGCGAGTTCAGCGCGATCTCCTCGCCGCGCTCGGTCGCCTTCACCACGCGGGCGCGTCCCGAGACCAGGACGTAGAACGCGTCTGCGGGCTCCCCCTCCCGCACGATCACGCTGCCGAAGGGGTGCGCCGCCGGGACGAAGCCCTCCAGCACCCGCTGCCGGACCTCCGGCGGCAGGAACTGAAGCAGCGGCAGGTTCCGGAGCGCCGGGTGCTCCCCTGCGGAGGTGTCGGTAATCACAGCGGCTCGTTCCATCGGACCCGGTTCTCGACCTCGCTCCTCACGGCCCGCTGGAGCAGGCCGCCTTCTGCGCGCGCACGCACGACGGGATCCTCCGGGGCGGGCGGCTGCTTGGCACGGACCGCCACGACCGCGAACCCGTCCTTCAGCCGGAGCGGTCCCAGCACCTCCCCGCGCCGCGCGCCCAGGAGGTGATCCCGGAGCGCGGGCTCCACCTCATCCAGGAACCATGTCCCGTCCGTGAGCTCTGCCCCGGATTCGGCCGCCACCTCGGCCGGATCCCGGCCGTCCTCCCGGATACAGAGGGCTGCCTCGCGTGCCGCATCGGGATCCCTGAGAAAAACGGACTGGAGGCTGACGCGGGTCCAGTCGATCCCGTGGGCGGCGACCTGCTCGCGAATTGCCTGCGGCGTCACCTGGCCTTCCGCGAAGCGCCGCCAGGCCACCTCCAGTCTCGCCAGGGCGGCAAGGCGGGTCGGATCCGCGGACGGCAGCCCCCCGGGGAGCGAGGCGTCCCCGGCCGCGGCGGGAAAGGCCTCCAGCACCGATCGCAGCTCGTGCACAGCGATCTCGGTCTCGGGGCCCAGGCCCCGCCCCTCCTCGGACATCCTGGCACCCACCGCGGCCCGGTCGGCCAGACGTGCGGCCCAGGCTGCGGCGCACCCGCCACAGATCGCATCGCATGCGATGACCTGGTCCACCTCCTCCGGATCCACCGGATTCTCCTCCTGGATCTCCTCGAGGTCAGCGGCCCACTTCTTGATCAGGAGCGACCGCTGGATGTAGTCCATCCAGTCGGCGGCGGTCAGCCCTCGATGCTCCAGCCAGGCCTCCATGTCTTCGGCCGCGATCAGGTCCCGGGAGTACCGGAACTCCGCCGCGGCCGAGCTGACCTCCTCCTCGGGGAGGGCCTCCTCCTCATCCTCGACATCTTCCAGTCGCTTGAGGCATGAGAGGCCGCACTGCACCTCGCGCCGCAGGCCATCCCACTCGCCCCAGAGGACGGCCGCGAGGACCACGTCCTCCCAGGTGTAGATGGACTCCCCGACGGAGAAGATCCGTCGCTCGGAGATCGCAGGCATGGCACCCATCATGCCCAAGGGCCGGCGGCGTGGGCGGTCAAGGCCTAGGCGATTCCCCCGCCCACAGCAACCGCGTCCCGAGAACCTCGCTGGAACCGACGCGTGAACACGCAGACAGACAGGCAAGCGAACTGCAGGGCAGGATCCCACCACAGTTCGCGAATCTGGCAGGCAGACCGGGGGGAGTTGCGACTGATCCACCGGGAGGCATGGCAGGCGATGGCGCTGGGCCGGGAGCCAGGCATTCCAGGATCCCCCAGAATCGGCGAATATCCGGAGCCATTGAAACACAAAACGGCACCCCTGCTCAAGAGATCATTTGCCGGCAGGGGTGCCGTGTTCCGGGGTGTCTGGTGAGCCAGACCTTTCGGCCTCGCCCTACCTGGCGGGGGCGTAGGCTGCGGAGAGGTAGTCGACGATCGTCTTCTCGTTCTCCGGGGCCACGGGCGCGCCGAATACCTTGATCATCTTGGTGACCACGGCCTGCCACTGCTTGGCGTCCCCCTTCGGCTGCAGGACGACGTAGTCGGTCGAGTGACAGACCACGCAGTTGGCCCGCGCTACCTCCATGCCCGGCCCAGGCTTCAGGGCCGCCATGTCGTTGTCGGGCGGGAGCGTGATGGCCTTCTGATCCGCGGCCCAGACCGCGAGAGGCAAGAGCAGGAGGACCGCGGCGAGCGCGAGTGCGTGTTTCATCTCCACCCCTCCTTATCCCACCTGGACTTCGATGTGCTCGATCACGTTGCGGAGGTACCCCGCGGGATTCCACAGCGGGCTGGAGTCCTGGGATTCCCCGATGGTGTTGAAAGCCCGCGCCATGAGCCGATGCATTCCCGGGCGAGCCGGCTGCCAGGCCATGGACCACTCCCGGAAGGAAAACCGGCCGAGGTCCGGGCCGAGCTGGGCGCGCCGCCAGGTGGTCCCCCCATCGTCGGACACCTCGACCTCCCGGATGCCATAGCCCCCGTCGAAGGCGATGCCCTTCAGCGTCACCGAACCCCCGGCGGGGAGACGGGCGCCGTTCTCGGGGACGATGATGAACGACCGCACGGTCATCCGGTGGATGGGCACCGTGCGCTTCGGCGCCGTCCCGGGCTCGACACAGCCGCAGGCGGTATCGGGAATCCGGTAGGCGGGTTTCATCCAGAAGCCCTCGAAGGGCTTGTCCAGCACCTGGATGTCCGACAGGTTCTTGACCCAGTAGGTCGCGTACCAGCCGGGGACGACCAGCCGGGCCGGAAAGCCGTTCAGCAAGGGGAGCGGCTGGCCGTTCATCTCGTAGGCGACGAGGATATCCGGATCGTCCATGATCCGGTCCAGGCTGAGGCTCTTCACGAAGTCGGGCACGCTGGGGAACGCCGGCTGATCCAGCCCGTTGAAGCTGACCTCAACCGCTCCCGGCTTCACGCCAGCCATGGCGAGGATGTCCCGCATGCGGGCGCCGGCCCATTCGGCATTCCCCATGGCGCCATCCCCCCACTGCCCCCCAAGGACCCGGGGCCCGAACCTGCCGCGGCTGTTGCCGGAGCACTGGTTCACCGCCGTCACCACCGCGCGGGGGAACTTGGCCTTCAGGTCGTCCATGGAGAGCGTGAGCGGGCTGCCCACGTGGCCGGCTACCTTCAGCCTCCACGTGGCGAGGTCCACGCTGGTCGGGATGGGAAAGATGTGGTAGCGAACGAAGAACGCCTCGTTCGGGGTGATCGCCCGATCGAAGTACTTCATCGGCGTTTCGAGCTGCGGCGGCCGTGAGGTGAGGAGGATCAGGTCCGTCTTCTCGGGATAGCGCACGAGAGGCCGGCCCGCCAGGATCGGGTCGGTCTGCGCGACCGCCCAGGACGCCCGTCCCAGCGTGCTGCCCGCGGCCACGAACATGCCGAGCGACTTGAGGAAATCTCTGCGCGGAACCGTTTTCATCGCTTCCCCTCCTCGTGCCCAACCGGATCCTGTGGCTCTCACGGCCACCGATGACAGGACAGTTGACGGGCCGACACCTCGAATCCCAGGACACCCCTCGGCGCAGGATGGCGAGATCAAGTCCCGGAGCCGCACCTCCTATCTATTCGCGAGGCTTCGAACAAGGTGCACCGCACAGAAAAGTGCAACGGCCCTCCGGGGCTCATCGCTCCCCGAAGGGCCGGACAGTGTAGGCTGGGAGAGGACTTGGCGGTGTCCACAGCGCGCGAAGCGTCCCTCGGCATCTCGTCCCCCCTGCCCGGAAGGCACTGCTCGCTTGTGAGGCAAAGTACCCGCCTAACCCACTACTGTCAAGCTGAGCTGAATGCGCGGAAGCCGGGCCGCTGACCCCAGGTCGTAAGCGCATGGACATCATACGATGGCGGGCACCCGACCAGCGGCCCGCCGCCGCACCCGGCCGAACCCGACTGCGCCTGCGCCTCCACCCACCAGAAGCGGCAGGCCGAACCAGTAGCGCTGGCGCTCTCGCGATTTGCCACGCAGCCTGGCGAGGACCATCCGATCCCCCGCGGAGATCTCCGCCCGGCCGGCGAGGAACTGGCGCAACCGCTCCTGCTGGTCCTCGGGCATCGGCCGCGTTCCCCACTGGACGTCCTGCTGCACGCTTCGCAGGCGTTGAAGCTCCGCCTGATCGCGCCGGATCGCCTCCCGGCTCTCCCGGAAGGTTTGGCGTTCCGCGGGGGTCAGGAAGATCAGCTCGACGACTGGTGACGCCTCCTCCAGCCAGTTGAGCCAGTGGTGATCCATTCCGGGAAAGAGCAGGAGCAGGAGACCGGCCGCTCCTGCCACCATGCAGGCCGCAATGCCCAACCCGGACAGCGCCTCCCCTCCTCGCCTCCGGACCTCACGGGCAAGTGCCCGCACCCCGAGCCCGAGGGCAATCGTCGCCATCAGGGCGCCGAAGGTGGTGACCACGGCGGCGCCGGTCGGCAGGTCCCAGAGGTACGAGGCGCCGAGCCCGAGCAGGCTCACCAGGAACCCCAGACCCCACCCCACCAGCAGCCTGCCGCTCACGGACGCTGCCAGGAGCGCCCCCGCCACGGCCGGGACGATGAGGTAGGAGAAGACCAGAAGGACTCCGGCCACGCGGACCGAACTGGTCACCACCACGCCGAACGACGCGTAGAACAGGAAGTCCCACCAGCCGACCCACCGCTCTTTCGCCCGGGCGGCCTCGGGATCGAAAGAGATGTCGAGTAGCGGCCGGCGGATGACCCAGTGCAGCGCCCCGATGGTCGCGTACAGGAGGGCGAGCACCCGGACTTCCGCCGGCGTCACGGTCAGGATATTCCCCACCAGAAGCTGCTTGACGTGCTCGCCCCCCTGCGGCGCCCGGTCCACCACCAGCACCGCCGCCGCGGCCGAGACCGCGTACACGATCCCGATGATGGCCTCTTGTGGAATGCGGGGACGGCGCGCGCGGCTCACGGCGAACAGGATGGCGCCGCCGACGGTGAAGGTCAGGGCATACCAATACGCGGCGCGGCTCTGCATCGGGTGGCCCGCCAGGAATGCCACGCTGATTCCCAGGGCCGCCACCTGGGCCAGCGCCAGGTCGACGAAGATGACCCCGCGGGCCAAGACGTGCAGTCCCAGGTAGGCGTGGATCCCGGCGAGCACGAGGCAGGCGAGAAACGGGACCCACAGCAGATCGAGGGCGAGTGACATGCTAGCACTCGATTACGTAAGCGAGCGCGAGTGGCAACACCTGTGCCGTCATTCCGGTGAAAACCGGAATCCAGGGTCTTCGGGGGCTTCTGGACCCCGGCTTCCGGCGGGGTGACGACACCTGGGGATGGCGATTCCTTCCGGTATTGGGCACTAGCCTCCAGCCCCCAGGGCCTCGGTCAGCCGCCGGATGTTCAGGTCGAAGAGGGACAGGTAATCCTGGGCTGCCGGGTCGCCGCCCACCGACGGGACGAGGGTGACGGCCCGGGCCCCGCTGCGCGCAGCCACCTCTCCCACCAGCGAGGTGTCCGAGGAGGGTTCGGCGATGAGCAGCTTCACCCCGGCTTCCCGCATCTTCCGGATGAGCGTCGCGAGTGAGGACGGCGAAGG
Source organism: Methylomirabilis sp. (SeqCode) (assembly GCA_035455275.1). GTDB lineage: Bacteria > Methylomirabilota > Methylomirabilia > Methylomirabilales > 2-02-FULL-66-22 > 2-02-FULL-66-22. Next base: position 14,519 of record DATIFO010000278.1, read on the forward strand.
CGGCACTCCCGGCGTCGGCTCCACGGCGGAAACCACGGTCAGGCCGAAGCGCCGGGCGAAATACGGCCAGGTCTCGTGGACCACGACGACCCGAATCCCCCGAAACGGAGCCATCGCCCGGGACCAACGGAGGAGGGCCGAATCCAGCCGCACGAGGAAGCGCGTCCGGTCTTCCTCGAAGCGGGAACGATCCGCCGGCGAGAGGCGAACCAGGGCGTCCAGGATGGCCGCCGTCATGGGTCGCGCGTTCTCCGGATCGAGCCAGTAGTGGGTGTTCCCGAATCCGTGGACGTGGACTCCCCGGTCGGCCTTGACCCGCGGCGTCTCGGCCTGGAGGAGGGCGATTCCCTTCGAGGTCTCGAGTGAGTTCGGGCCCCCGGGGCCAAACCGCGGATCGCCCGTCGAGGCGAGCAAGCGGGAGAGCCACGGCTCGTGGTCCAGGCCGATCCGCACGAGCAGGGCGGCCGCCCTGAGTCTCGCCATCTGGCTCGGCTTCACATCGACCGCGTGCGGGTCGTGCGCGGCCGGGGCGAGGCTCTCCACCTGGACTCGGCTCCCCCCGACCTCCTCCACCAGCGCCTTCAGGTCCGTGGAAGAGGTGACGACTGGCAGGGGACCGCCGGCCCAGACAGGAGCAGCGGCCAGCCACACGAACAGCAGCCCGAGCGAACCGTTGAACCGCCGAGACGCCAAGCTCGTCCCCTCGCCAATACCCAAAGCGTGAATCAGAGTTACGCTTTACGTTTCACGCTTTACGCTCTCGCTCTCACTAGCCCTTCGTGAAGACCGATTTGGGAATCATGCAGTGGACCCCCTTGCGGACGTCCACGACCTGGCTCACCCGGCAGTCGGCTACCATGGAGGCCAGGGAGTAGGCCTCGTACCCGGTCAGGGGGACCAGCTTCTGCTTTGACAGGAAATCCACCGTCTCTCGGGTCGCGTTGACGAACGCCTTGTTCAGGTCTTCGTCCAACCCCACCATGATCCAGTGCGTCTTGGTCTCGATCCGGGGCCATTCCAGCTTCATGTCCTTCCGGACGCTCAACTGCATCACGATCTCCCGATAGGAACATTCCAGGGCCGTGAGGTTCACCTCGCCGTTCCCCTGCCGACAATGGGAGTCGCCCGTCCACACCAGCCCTCCCTTGAGGAACACCGGGATGAAGATCGTTGTCCCCTCCTGCATCTCGTTGATGTCCATGTTGGAGCCGTTCTTCCAGGGCCGGAGCGTCGAGACCGGCGCCATGGGATCCTGGACGCCGCCCTTGCGTGGCGAGGGATCCTTCGGATCGATCCCGACGGCGAGGACGCCCGGGAACGGCTGGAGATCGATCGTGATCCCGGGCTTGAATTCCGCCTGGCGCTTCTCCAGGTCCAGATAGAAGAACTTCACGAACCCGTCCGGCATCTCGGAGGCCAGGGCGCCGATGGTGGGAAACTCCTTCCCCGGCAAATTGAAGTTCACGCCGAAGGCCTTCGGGGTGATCTTCAGGATGCGGATCTCCATCACGTCCCCCGGCTCGGCGCCGTTGACGTAGATGGGCCCGGTCAGCGAGTGGGGGCCGCCGCCGGGATTGGCCTTCCGCAGGGCCACGATCTCCTCCATCGTCGTCCCGGGGACGATCTTGTTGTGGGAGTGCATCATGGTCTCGACGGCGACCGTGTCCCCGGAATCCACGACGAGCTTGGGCGGCTCCTTGGGATCGAGCCATCCCCACTGCGTGGTCTCCAGCGTGGCGGGAAGCACGTGGTACCTCCCACCCGCCACGGGCAGCACGCGCTGCCGCTTGCCCTCTTCCATCTGCTGGGCTATTGCGAGAAAGCCGGCGACGAACAGCAGGCTGAAGACCGCGAGACCGATCAGAATTCCCTTCTTGGTCCTGAGGGTTGCCATGGGGGCACCTCCTTCCGTATCGGGGCATGCGGGTGACGGCATTGATTGGTGGGGTCGCACCGAGGGAGAAGAGGACTACCCGATCCAGCCGTGGGTCGTGTCAAACGGCTTGCGGAAGCCAGCAGGGAATTCGGCCGCGCAAAAACGACACGGCCCTCCGGGGCTCACGTCTCCCCAGAGGGCCGTGTGATCTGAAATACACTTATCCGCCGTCCCACCGTGAGCGGTGGAATCCCGCCGGCCGGCATCGCTCCCCCCTCCCCCACGCTGCCGGAAACGAACCGCGACTCGGCAGGGACGGTACCCGCCTAACATCAGGCTGTCAAGACGCAGTCCGCTCGGGATCAGTTATCCCGGGCCGCCTTCTTGGCCAGGCTACAACCCTCGCACTCGGGAAGGCCCTCTCGCCGGTGACACACGGGGTGCAGCGCCCGGACCAGCTCGGCCTGCCGGACCAACCGGGCCCCGGGCGGGACCGCCTCGAAAGTGAACTGCCGCGGGTCCTTCTGATCCAGGCAGGGATTGTCATCGTGGAGATGGACCAGGAGATTGGCGCAGATGTCCTCCGCCTCCCCCACATAGACGCAGCCGCTCGGGGACTCCAGGGTATAGACACCCGACGCCGTCGGCGCGTTTTTCAGGATCGACCGCAACTCGTAGGCAAACTTGGTCTCGCTCTGCTGTGCCATGGCATCTTCTCCTCGTTTCAGGTCACAGATAGGCCGGCGGCCGTCCCGCAGTCACGGCCTTCCGGATCGCCTTGACCAACTCCTCCGGCGCAGTCTTCTTGGTCAGATACCCCGAGGCGCCGAGCTTCAACGCCAGGGCGCCATACTCTTCCTCCGGCAGCACACTCAATACCAGGACCGGCAGCGTGGGGCATTCACGCTTCAACTCCTTCAATGCGTGCAGTCCGCTCCGGCCGGGCATGGAGATGTCCGTCACCACGAGGTCGCACGGCTGCTCCCGGACGAAAGCCAACAGTTCCTGCGCATCGGCCGCCTCCGCCACCACCGTCATATCGGTTTCCTCGGCGAGGATCCGACGCAGGCCGCGGCGCACGATGGCGTGATCGTCCGCGATGACGACCCGGATCATGACGCGTCTCCAGGAGGGGCATCCAGCCTCCGAACGCGAGGCGCCTCGGCCGTCCGCCTCCCCCTCTGCGTTACCCTTCGGAAAGCTGTTTCTTTACCTCGAAGTTCCACTTCCAGATCTGGTACACCGGCGGGTAGACCACCAGCTCCAGCAGGAAGGAGGTGAAGATGCCGCCGATCAGGGGCGCGGCGATCCGCTTCATGACGTCGGAGCCCGTGCCGGCCGCCCACATGATCGGGATCAGCCCCAGAAACGTCGTGGCCACGGTCATGAACTTCGGTCGGAGACGCTTCACCGCGCCGCTCAGAATGGCTGCCTGCAGGTCCTCCAGGCTGCGCAGGCGCCCCTGACGCTTGGCCTCCTCGTAGGCGAGGTCGAGGTACAGGAGCATGAAAACGCCGGTCTCCGCATCCACGCCCAGCAGGGCGATCAGACCGACCCACACCCCGATGCTCATGTTGTAGCCGAGCCAGTACAGGAACCAGACCGCGCCGATGGCCGAGAAGGGCACGGCCAGGACGATGAGGAAGGTCTTGACCGTCGAGCGCGTATTCATGTAGAGCAGCAGAAAGATCAGGAGGAGGGTGAGTGGGACCACCAGCATCAGGCGCTCCTTGACCCGCTGCATGGCCTCGTACTGGCCGCTCCAGGCAATGGCATAGCCCGGTTGGAGCTTCACCTGCGCCCGGAGCAGGCGATCCGCCTCCTCGACGAAGCTGTTCGGGTCCCGTCCGGCCAGGTCCACGTACACATAGCCGGTCAGCAGCCCGTTCTCGTCGCGGATCATGGATGGCCCGGTGGCCGCCTTGATGGTGGCGAGCTGTCCCAGGGGAATCTGCCGCTGCCCCCCCGAGGCGGGGACCAGCACCCGGCCCAGCGCGCCGAGGTCGCTCCGGAAATCGCGCATGTAGCGGACGTTCACGGGATAGCGCTCGCGGCCCTCGACCGTCGTCGTGACGTTTTCCCCGCCGATGGCGTTGGCGACGACCACCTGCGCCTCATCGATGCTCAAGCCGTAGCGGGCCAGCTCGTCGCGCCGCCATTCGATGTCGAGGAAATATCCGGCGCCGGTTCGCTCGGCGAACACACTGCGCGTGCCCTGCACAGACGGCAGGAGGGATTCGATCTGGACGCCGATCTGCTCGATGGTCTTCAGGTCCGCACCCGAGATCTTGAGGCCGACCGGAGTCCGCACCCCCGTGGTCAGCATGTCGATGCGGGCCTTGACCGGCATGGTCCAGGCATTGGACACGCCAGGGATCTGCAGGGCGTCGTTCAACTGGCTGACGAGTTCTTCCTGGGAGATGCGATCCGGCGTGATGCGCCGGAACACGCTCTTGGCCCACTCCGGCGCCCAGGCCGAATACCAGGTGTCCACCGGGCGCCACTCGGTCTTGGCCCGCAACGTGATGACGGTCTCCAGCATGGAAAGAGGCGCCGGGTCCGTCGGCGTCTCGGCCCGGCCCGCCTTCCCCAGGACGCGGTCCACTTCGGGGAACCGCTTGAGGATCCGGTCGGTGACCTGGAGCAGCTTCTGGGCCTCGCCGATGGAGATGCCGGGCAGCGTGGACGGCATGTAGAAGAGGGCCCCCTCGTCCAGCGGCGGCATGAACTCTGACCCCAGCCGCTGGTAGACGGGGATGGTGGCGAGGACCATGGCGCAGGCGCCCCCGATCACCAGCCACTTCCGGCGGAGCGCCCAGGCGGCCACGGGCGCGTACAGGCGGATCAGCAGGCGGCTGACCGGGTGTCGCTCCTCCGAGTGGATGGTTCCCACGACCACGGCGTTGGCTGCCCGGCATAGCCAGAGGGGCCGGAAGCTGAAGTTCCTCAGGTTTGTGAAGAGCAGGCGCAGGGCGGGATCCAGCGTGATCGCCAGAATGGCCGCGACGAGCATGGAGAGGTTCTTGGTGTAGGCCAGGGGCTTGAAGAGGCGGCCCTCCTGGGCCTCCAGTGTGAGCACGGGCAGGAAGGAGACGGCGATGACCAGCAAGGCGAAGAAGCTTGGACCGCCGACCTCCTTCACGGCCTCGATGATGACCCCGCGGTAATCCGCCGAGCGATCGGACCGCTGCCAGACCTCCAGCTTCTTGTGGGTCTGCTCGACCACCACGATGGCGGCGTCCACCAGGGCACCGATGGCGATGGCGATGCCCCCCAGGGACATGATATTGGCAGTGACCCCCATCAGCTTGAATGGAATGAAGGAAATGAGCACGGCCAGCGGGATCGTGATGATGGGGATGATGGCGCTGGGGAAATGCCAGAGGAAGAGGAGGATCACCAGCGCCACGGTGACGATCACCTCGATCAGCGTGGATTTCAGGGTCCCGATGGAGTGCTGGATCAGCTCGGAGCGGTCGTAGATGGGCACAACCTTCACGCCGGGCGGCAGCCCCGGCTCCAGTTCTCGGAGCTTGGCCTTGACGCGCCCGATCACGTCGAGCGCATTCTCGCCTTGCCGCATGACCACGATTCCGGAGACGACCTCGCCGGTTCCATCCAGATCGGACACGCCCCGCCGGAGGTCGGGCCCGAGCGCCACTTGCCCGACATCCTTGATCCGGATGGGGGTGCCCGTGTCACTCGCCGTGAGCACGATGTTCTCGAAGTCCTGAATGGATCGGGCGTAGCCGCGGCCCCGGACCATGTACTCGGTGCCGCCAAACTCCAAAAGCCGCCCCCCCACCTCGGTGTTCCCACCCCGGACGGCCTCCACCACACGGTTGATCGGGATGCCGTACGCCTGCAGCCGGTTGGGGTCCACATTGACCTGGTACTGCCGCGCGAATCCGCCGATGGGGGCCACCTCGGCCACGCCCGGAACGGATTTCAGGTAGTAGCGAAGGTACCAGTCCTGGTACGAGCGTAGCTCTGCCAGGCTGTGCGTCCTGGAGGAGTCCACCAATGCATACTGGAAAACCCAGCCCAGGCCCGTGGCGTCCGGGCCCAGCTCGGTCCGGACGCCCTGGGGCAGCCGCGGGAGGACCGTCGAGAGGTATTCCAGCGTGCGCGACCTGGCCCAGTAGATGTCGGTGCCGTCCTCGAAGATGACGTAGACGTAGGAGTAACCGAAGTCGGAGAAGCCTCGGACGGCCTTCACCTTCGGGGCCCCCAGCAGGCCCGTCACGATCGGGTACGTCACCTGGTCTTCGAGGATGTCCGGGCTCCGGTCCCAGCGGGAGTAGATGATGACCTGGGTGTCGCTGAGGTCCGGGATGGCGTCGAGGGGCACATGCCGCAGCGACCACCAGCCCAGCAAGGCGGCGGCGCCGGTGAGCAGGAAGACGATAAACCTGTTCCGGGCCGAGAACTCGATGATCCGATTAATCATGGCTCGTGGCCACCGGGTTGACTATGGCCGGTGGCCGCCGTGGTCGTGCGATCCGTGGTCATGGCCGGGGTGCTGCTGCGCCCCGGGCTCTTGGGCGCCGTGATCGTGCGCCATGGGCTTCTCCCCGGAGACTCCCGCGGCCGCCAGCTTCATCCGGCTCTCCGAGTCGAGCAGGAAGGTTCCCGCGACCACGATGCGCTCGCCCGGCTGGAGTCCCTCGACGATCTCGATTCGATCACCCAGGCGCCACCCGGTCTCCACCGAACGGGGCTCGAAGATTCCCTCGCCCCGATCCACGAAGACAGTCTTCTTGACGCCGGAATCGAGGACCGCATCCGCAGAAACGGTGATCGTCGGGGGAAGGCTGATGGGGAGCTGCACGTCCACGAACA
>DATIFO010000279.1:0-5430 GCA_035455275.1 Methylomirabilis sp. (SeqCode)
AGCTGCTGGACTTCCTCCGCACCGTCACCCAGGCCACTCCGGAGTAGGCTTCCGGCCCGGGGGGATCCGATGAACGCCAGGTGACCAAAGTGGCAACGGAGTATTAGATCTAACAGTAAGCAGTCTGGGGATAGACTCCCAGAGGATGATCCCCTTCTTCTGAAAATGGCAGCTAGAAAAAGGGGCTTCTCCGTTATAGATAGGAAGGTGCAAGCGACAGCCATCCCTTGCACCCCTAACCGAAGGAGAAGCCCGATGCCTACTCTGCGCGACAATGCAACGCGTGTCAAGCGGTTCCGGGAGTTGAAGGCCACCTTGCGGACGAATCGGGAGCGGCTCCTGGTGGGCCTCGACGTGGCGCGGGCCGAGCACGTCGTCCACCTCCGGCACGCCCACACCCGGGTCGTGGTGCCCACCTTCACGATCCCGAACAGCACCCGAGGGTTCACGCAGCTCTGGGCGCGGATCCAGCAGGCCCAGCGGGCGACCGGGTGCCAGGAGGTGGTCTGTGGCCTGGAGCCCACGGGGACCTACCACGAGGCGGTGGCCCGCTTCCTGGAGACCCAGGGGGTGGACGTGGTCCTCATCTCCAGCAGCGTGGCCTACTGGAACCGCCGGACCCAGGACGCCACCTGGGACAAGAACGACCGGAAGGATGCCGCCAACTGCGCCGATCTGCTGGAGCAGGGGAAGGTGCTCTTCTACAGCCAGCCCGACGGCCCCCTGGCCGAGCTCCGGCGCTTGGTGCGGGTCCTCCGCCGGGCCCGGGGCGAACTCGCGGCCTGCAAGGCCCGCTGGCGGACCACGCTCCGCCCGGCCCTCGGCCCCCTGGGGGAACCGCTCCCGAATCGACTCCGCGCCGAACTGCCCGCGGTCCTCCAGGCCTGGGAGCCGGCGGCCCCCGGCCGGCCCGCGGTCGCGAAGGGGCGCCTCCCGCTCGGGCTGGCCACGGCCTGCGCCGATCTCGGGGCCCAGGTCGAAGCCGTGCAGAAGCGCCTCAGCACCATCGAGGCGGCGCTCACGCCCCTCGCCGAGCGGCTCCCGGCCTACGCGCTCCTCCGGACGATCCCCGGGGTCGGGCCCACGGTGGGGGCCATCCTCCTCGCGGAGATCGGCGACATCGCCTGGTACACGAAGTTCAGCCAGCTCCGGAAGCTCGCCGGCCTCGACATCATCCGGGTCCAGACCGGCGACTCCACCGGCCCGTGGCGGATCTCCAAGTGCGGCCGGGGGCTCCTCCGCTGGGCGCTCTACCACGCCGCCGTGGGGCTGGCGCGAACGGCGGCCGGCCGAGCCCGGCTTGCCGCCTTGAAGGCCAAGCGGCACGGGGACCGCTTCGCCGGGTTCAAGGCGATTGTCGAGCTGGCGGCCAAAGTGCTCCGGGTCGTCTGGGGGGTCTGGCGGAGTAACACCCCGTACGACCCGCGGCGCGCCGGGGGCCTCCAGCGGCAGCCGCGCTGAGCGCCCGCGCGCGCGCGGGAACAGCTTCGGCTTCCCCGGGGAGTAGGCAGCGCGAGAATTGCAACGTGGCGGCCCCTGCGGGGGACCGCGGCGGGACACTGGCGCGCCGCTCCCGCTCTCGAGAGCCCGGACTAGGCCGGGTGGGTCCCTCGGGCAGCGAGGCGACCGGATGGCACCACTACGATGGGGCGCGAGAGATTACCCCGGGAGCGGCCTCTGGGGAGGACGATATACGGCGACTTCGAGATGCGTACAGGACTCCGCATCGAGAGGAGGAATTTGCCTTGACACCGAAGAAACGGCCGGGTCCCGCATTATAGAACTGGACGATTACGTCATTCCCACCCCGGTCGTCCGCGATGGCGTGGAGGGGCTGATGGAGGTCCGCCACGAGGTGGACGACCCACTTGAGGGCTCCCTGGCGGATGGCCCTGCCCTTGGTGGGGTCTTGGAGCAGCCGGACGGACTGTTCGATGACCGAGAACACGCAGCCGCGTCAGCAATCGCGCTGGGCGTTATAGGCGGACGCCACTCGCGGGTCGGCGTGTCCAGGAACAAAGGGCGAGAAAACAGGACGGAAATGCTTCTTCATGTAATTTTTACTTCCCACTGGGTATTCAAGGGGCCCGTTTCCCTCTCCGTATCGAGCACTCATAACCGCCGGTCAAGTCTTGAGCAAGCAGTGACGTGGCTGGATCGTTCCAGCGGTGGCATAGGTCTTGCCTGAGCCTTGATCCGCTATATCTACATCCAGAATTCTTCGCTTCAATCCCAGGTCGTCACGGCCATCGAAGACAGGCGGCTAGTGGGCAGCGGCGCGTGCGGGGAAGCATTCCCGCAAGGCGACGCCCCGGCCTTTTGGCGGGCGTAGCCGGCGGGACCCAACTTCTCCCTCGCATGACATTGGAATCGCCACGGAAGGTGCCGTCTTCGCTGAGCAGTGTAAGCGGGCGAATGCGAGGCGGGATCGACCCCGGAAATCGAAGCGAGCGATTTCTATAGGGTCTGGCTGTCCGTGGGGAAGGAGGACAACATGGCGAACGCAATCAGGATTGGAGCTTTGTTCTCAGTCTTGCTGCTTCTGACCGTCGGGTGCGCCACGAAGAACTATGTCCGGGAAACCCTTGGAACGCAGCAGACGCAGATCGACCAGCACTTCAGCACGCTGGAAGGGAAGGTGGACGAACAATCCCAGCGCATCGGCACGCTGGATGGCCGGGTAGGTGAGCAAACCCAGCGCATTGAGGGGGTGGGCACCCGCGTCCAGACCGTCGAAACCTCCGTCGGAGAGGTGGGAGAGACCGCCAAGGTGGCACGGGACCGGGCGGACACCGCCATCAACAAGTCAGACGAGGTCAACAGCAGGCTGACGCGCCTGTGGGCAAGCCGAAACACCCGGAATCCCGCTGAAACCATTGACGTGCTGTTCGGCTTCAACCAGTGGGACCTGACCGATAGGAGCCAGAATACCCTCGCCACGCTGGCCAAGGAACTGAAAGAGAACGACAAGCTCGTCGTGGAGTTGACGGGGTACGCAGACCAGATCGGTCCGCGGGAGTACAACATCCAGCTCAGCGAGCGCAGGGTCGAGGCGGTGCGGCGCTTCCTCGTGCAGAATGGCGTGGACATGTGGCGGATACAATCCGTGGGGATGGGCCCGATTCTCGACCGTGAGGTGCCCAAAGAGAAGAAGCGCCGGGTGACGGTGTCGCTGGCGACCCTTGAGTAGACACTGTCGTTGTAGGCGTCAGGTGAACCAACCGTGACGCTCAGCGCGAGAAACTAAGCCGAGCCGAAAGGGGAAGCCCTCGGCAAGCTCCCAACTTGCCGCGGGCTTCTTCCTTCTTCCGTCTCATGTCCCTGGGTGCACAGCCTCACGGATCTCGACGCTCGCGGCGGCTAGCCAGCAGAAACCCGAGGCGCTGAATCGGGCGGGCGGCCCGGGTGTTGATCATGCGGGAACCGATGGCGGGTCCCTCGGCCCACGGTGGGATCAGGCCTCAGCGGAAGAGGGAGCCTTCCCGCCGAGCGTCCGGGGTGAACTGGTGGACGACGAGGACCTCCTGCGTGGGGGTGATGTTGTACCGGGGCGTCCAGGCTGGGAGGCCAGTCAGGCCGAATTGCTGGATCAGCTCCGAAGCCGATGCGCCGAGGGTGAAGCGACCACACACGACGGTCTGTTGCTCCGATGGCAGCCGGGGGGGACTATTCGGCTTGGGTCACTTTGCCTTGGCTTTGGCAGCCTCCAGCCGCTTGATCTCGTCCAGCACCTCGGCCTGGGTGAGGATGCCCTTCCGTTCCAGGACGGCCACCAAGGCGGCGATCTCGTACGCATTCGAGACCGCGAGATCTTGGAGGGTGATGAGGTCGTCCGATCTTCCTTGCTGTGCTACGTGTGGCCTCCTTCAATTCACCAGATCGGGCATCCCCAGCTTCGTCTTCGCCGGCTGCGCTGCCTCTTCAGCGGGCTCCGCAAAGAAGCGAGGCCCCTCAGCTCTCCCGGCGCGGGAGGCGTCACGCTATCTGCCACGGCATCGCCGCCCATGCCTCGCCGATGTGGTGGACATACAGTTCACCCAGAAGAGCGCATTGTCTCAGCCAAGTGTGCGCAAGCGGACGGCTATCATGGGGCATTCACGGGGAAGGTGCGATCCCAACGAGGGCCTCCTGTTGCTTAATGACCAACGTCCGACAAGCGCGAAGTTGCCGAGAAGTGCATCTCCATGTTGGCGACGACCCTCATACTCAGATGTCACCGTAATGCGGGACGCGTAATGCGGGACGTTGGTTCCGAAGGAAACGTGTTGTGCCCTTTTATCCCTGCCCTCCCGCCCCGGCGACGCTCCGATTCACGGCGGAGGTGGTCACGCCGAGGAAGCGGGCCACCGCTGCGCCGGGGACACCCGCCCGGGTCACCGCCATCTGACAGAAGCGCTGGCGGGCGCGACTGACGGCCCGGCGGCGGCGGCCGGAGCGTAGCTCCGCGTCGGTCACGCCGGCCCGGCGGGCCACGTCCCGGGCGAGGCGACTCAGGTCTGGAGCCTTCCGAGAGCCCCCCAGGGCGTGCCGCGTCCGCTCCGTCGCCTCGGCGAGGAGTTGCTCCACGAACTCCCCTCCGCCTAGGATCCGCTCGTCGGCGAGCCGCGGTTCCCCCCGCCGGCACTGCGGATGCGGCCCCCGCCCACCAGGTCGGGGCGCCGCCAGCGCGCCAGGCCGTCCTGCAGGAACGCTGCGTACCGCTGCCGAGCCACCGTCGGCCGCCGGCCGAATCGCGCAAGGATGGTGTCGGTGTCCTGCCACTCTCGCGGCCTCCGGCCCATGAGCGTCGCATGGCCGGTCCAGGGGTAGTCCCGTAATCGCGCCAGGCTGGGCACAAGGCCCGTCAAGAGGGACGTTGGCAAATAGAGCAAGCAGCGATACTCCACCTATGGCGCGCCAGCCACGTCTGAGTACCCCCGGGAGTCTCCACCGTGTAATCCGTCGGCCTCTCGATACCTTCCGGCGAATCACGAACATGCCGTGTGGCCTGGCCCACTCTTCAAGCCATGCGGCTTAGGGCCGCCAGAACATCGGGCCTGATGTGCATTCCGGCCCCCTGCACCTGATCGAGCACGGGGTCCAGATCGCGGAGCAGGCCCCGCTTATGGGCGAGTAGCAGCACTCCGAGGGTCCCGCGGATTGGGATGGAAAGTGCGACGGCACACTTGCGCGAGGCGAGGTCATCAAGGACGACCTCGAATCGCCTAGGCACGGCTCAGTTCGTCGGCGAGCTCTTCTGCGATCGTTTGGAACGGGGACACCTTGAATCGGGTCAGGGTCTCGAGGAGCTCGTGACGGGTCACACCGGCCACCTCGGCAGCCTTGGATTGCGAGAGCACGCCGAGTTCGTACCACTTCACAGCCGCGGCCAGCCGCATCTCCTTCACGAATCCTTGCGGAGTCGTCCGCAGGGCAGAGAAGGCGTTGCCG
>DATIFO010000280.1:0-29010 GCA_035455275.1 Methylomirabilis sp. (SeqCode)
CTCCGCGCGGTATCCCCCCACCACGGTGATGGGGTGGATGCCCTGGCGCTTGCACTCGTCCACCAGGCGCTGCAAGAGCGGCCGGCCGCGGATGGGGATCATCACCTTGGGCCGATCGGCGGTGAGCTTGGAGAGCTCCTCGCCGCGGCTGGCCGCGAGCACGATCGCCCGCACCCGCTGCGCCCCCGCGCCCGCGTAGCGCTGCTCGGCTTCCCGCAGCTCCTCGGCCCCTTGCAGGCGGAAGATCTCGCTGACCGGGGCGATGCGATCCTCGACCGGGACCAGGCTCTCGCGGTCGTGGATCTCGCGCGCCGTCGCCTGCATGGCGGCCACCGCGGCGCGGATCATGTGGTTGGCCCAGATGACCAGGCTCACCCGGGCGCGCCGGTACAGCTCCGTCGGCGTGCTGTAGTACGTCGTCGGCACGATCACCAGCGGCGCACGTCCGGCCCACTCCCGGGCGAAGGCCAGGATCTCGTCGGGACGGGACAGCTTGCTGTGGATGAGGATGGCGTCGGCGCCGGCCCGGCGGTAGGCCTCGGCGCGGCGAAGGGCCTCGGGCATGCCCCAGCCGGCGATGAGCGCCTCGACCCGGGCCACGATGCAGAACTCCGGATCGTCCTGGGAGTCCTTGCCCGCCTTGATCTTGCCGCAGAACTCGTCCACGTCGGCGAGGGGTTGGCGCTCCCCGTCGATGAAGCTGTTGGTCTTGGGGAACAGCTTGTCCTCGATGCAGACCCCGGCCACGGAGCGCTGCTCCAGCTTTCGCACCAGGCGGCGCAGGTTGTTGAAGTTGCCGTAGCCGGTGTCGCCGTCGAGGACGATGGGGATGCTGGTGGCGTCGGTCATGAACTCCAGCATCTCCACCACCTGCGTCCAGCTCGCCTCGTTGTTGTCGCGCACGCCGTACTGCGCGGAGAGCGCGAGCCCGCTCGCCCAGATCCCCCGGAAGCCCGCCTCCTCGACGATGCGCGCCGCCATGCCGTTGTGCGCCTCCATCAGGAATTCGAGCCGCGGGGAGGCGATGAGGCGCCGCAGTTGCGCGGCCCGGCTGGGGGCGGCGGGATCTCGCTGGGGTGTGGTCATGTCAGGGGGAACCTCCGTGCCATCCAGGAACAACCTCCGCAGGACGGGCGATACTACAACCCCGGTGCGCCCTGTCGCAAGCGATTCTTCCCGACCGCTTGAACGAGCTGCAGCGGGCGACCGCTAGCTCGCCGCGTCTCGCTGGCTCCGCCGGTAGAGCCATCTGCGGTCCAGGAAGACGAAGGCGCTGCCGATGAGCGCCAGGAGATCCCAGGCCCAGTGGGGGACGATCCAGAGGATCCCCACGACGATCAGGGCCAGCCGGCCCGCCCAGGTGAGCGGGCCACGCAGCTGCCCGATGAATCCTGCGCTGAGTGCCACCATGGCTGCCGTGGTCCGGACGATGGCCGCCAGGATGGCCAGCGGTCCCCCCTGGACCACCAGGAGGATGGAGTAGTCATAGACGAAGACGAAGGGCAGGAGAAACGCCGCGTAGCTCAGGCGCAGGCTGTAGCGGGCCGTTTCCATCCAATCCGCCCCGGCCATGCCCGCGGCGATGTAGACCGCCCCGCACACCGGCGGCGTGATGGCGGAGAGGATCGCGAAGTAGAACACGAACAGGTGCGCGGCCAGCGGGTGGACGCCGAGCTGGATCAAGGCGGGTGCGGCCACGATGACCGCCATGATGTAGGCGGCCGTCGTCGGGACCTCCATTCCCAGGATGATGCAGGTGATCATGGTGAGTAAGAGCGTCAGGAACAGCGACCCGCGGCTCATCTGGAGGATGGAGGTGGAGATCTTCACACCCAGTCCGGTATGCGACAGGATGGCGATGATCATCTGCGCGCAGGCGCAGATACTGGCGATCATGGCCACCTGGGGTCCCCCGTCCCGGATGGCGCCCGTGAGCTTGTGTAGCGCGGTCCGATCGAAGCGAAGGTCCGTGGTGAGGAGGGCCAGCGGCAGCGTGCTGAGCGTCGCCCAGAACGCCGCGTACTGTGGGGTGTAGGCCAGGACGAGGAATGTCAGCAGGACGCCGAACGGCAAGATGAAAAATGCGCTGGCGCGCCAGGTCTCACGCCAGGACGGCAGTTCCGCGGCGTCCAGGCCCCGCAGGCCGTCCCGCATCGCGAAGAAGTGAATCCCCACCCAGCAGGTGAAGTAGTAGAGCACGGCCGGGAAGAAGGCCGCGACGGCGATCTTGAGATAGGGGGTCTGGATCAGCTCGGCCATGATGAAGGCGCCGGCCCCCATGATCGGAGGCATGATCTGGCCCCCCGTGGAAGCCACGGCCTCCACCGCGGCGGCAAACGGCGGCCGGAAGCCCAGCTTCTTCATCATGGGGATGGTGAACGCGCCGGTGGTCACCACGTTGGCCGAGGCGCTCCCGGAAATGGTCCCGAACATGGCGCTGGCCACCGTGGCCACCTTGGCCGGTCCGCCCCGCAGCCGGCCGGCTGTCCGGATCGAGAGCAGGCGGAACCCGGCGCCGCCCCCCGTCGCCCCCACGAAGGCTCCCATGAACACGAAGATGGCGATGATGTTGGCGGAGATCCCCGTGAGCTGCCCCCAGATTCCGCCCGTGGTGAGGTAGAGCAAACCGACGATCTGGGCGAGATCGTACTTCACGTGTCCGAAATACCCTGGGATGTGGTGGCCGTAGAGGGCATACAGCAGGAACAGCAGGGTGATCGTGGGCAGGACCGGGCGAATCATCCGGCGGGCGGCTTCGAGGACGACCAGCACCATGAGCAGGCCCAGGATGGTCTGGCCGGAGCCTGTCACCACACCATACTGATCCAGCACCGCCTGGAAGTTGACGATGAGGTATCCGCACAGGAAGAGGCCAAGGGCCGTCAAGCCCACATCCAGGAGCAGCGCAGCGCGGCCCGCCGCCTTCCGGGACGTCAAGAAGATGAGCGGGATCGCCAGCCCGATGTGGAGCGCCCGCTCGATCAGGTTCGGCACGAAGGCGTAGACCGGCAAGAGCAGGGCGAACAGGGCCAGACCCAGCGAACAGAGGAAGGCGATGGTCGGAAGAAGCGCTGCGCGCATGGGCCGGCCCGTGAGGCAAGCGATCAGCCGTTCCGCCTCTGGCGGATCAGCATTCAGCCTCCCACCGCAGACGCGAGCGTTCAGCACGAATCGGCTCGGCCGGGGCTTCTGTGGCTGATGGCTGAAAGCTGGCGGCTGACGGCTTCCCCGAAGAGAAGACCCCGATGCGGGGGGCGTCACACCGCCACCCTCCGCCCGGGGAGAAGCAGCCTAACGCATGGCCGCCGGGATCTCGACGCCGACTTCCTTGTAGTACCGCTGTGCACCCGGGTGGACCTTGGCTACCCCGTAGCGCACGCCCGCCATGTCCAAACCCTTTCCGGTGACGTGGGCTTCCGCCACCAGTCGGCGGTTCTCCCAGAACGCCTTGGTGAGATTGTAGGCCAGCTCCTCGGGCAGGTCCTCCGTGGTGTACATGAGAACCGGCGATGCCACCGTCTTCACGTCGCTGCTCAACCCCTTGTAGGTGTCGGCCGGAATGACCGTGGGAGAGTAGGTGGGGTCCACCTCGGCCAGTCGCTTGTACTCGGCCTCTCCGATCTCCAGGAGACGGATCGGCGTGGTGGCGAGCAGCTCCATGACCATCGGGGTGGGGAACGGACTGCCTGTCGTGAACCCGACGGCCCGCCGGTTGGCCACGGCATCCACGCCCTCCTTGAGATCCACCGCCGGAAGGTCCACCTTACCCTCCAGCCCGTAGACCTTGAGGACCAGCCTGGTCAGCCGCTCCGTCGCCGTGCCGATGCCGCCGGCGATGAAGCGCTTCCCCTCCAGGTCTCGGATGGTCTTGATCCCGCTATCCTGACGCACGACCCAATGCATCACGACGCCGGGGAAGGTCCAGAGCGTGCGGATCCGCTCGTAGCCCCCCTCCTCGAAGGGTTTGGTCTTCTTCAGCGCCTGCGCGATCAGGTCGGAGGTCGAGGTGAACAGGTAGTTGGACCGAGCGCGCGCCTCCTTGACGTTGGCCACGGAGCCCAGGCTCTCCTCCACCGAGGCCTCGACCCCCGGGACCTTCATGAGCGCCTTGCTCGTGCCGATGGCCAGGGCGTAGTACGAGGTGCCCGCGCGAGCGGACTTCACCACCAGGCGTGTTTGCGCCAGGCTCGCGGCGGCCCATCCGAGGAAACCGCATGTGACCACCAGAGCAGCACCGCACACCAGTCGTCGCTTCATTGCGTCTTCTCCCCCTTCGGTCGAGTTCGGACCCGTGTGCCTCCATTCGCCCCGCCAGGCGACCGCTCGATCCACCCCACCGGCCGGTGCACCCGCGAGGCGAGAAGCCCGCCCCGTGCCTGCGGCATTCCCTGCAAGATGAATCCGGATGGGGTCCGGCGTCAAGGAGATATCTTGGGGTGTTCCTGGAGGCCCTCGCTGACCCGCACGTCCTTCGGGGCGCTTTCCACCCCGACACAGGCGCATACCGGGCCGGCGGGCGGATCGGAGGCCGGGAACCGGTCATCTCACGCCAGCCCGAGGAGGTGCCAGTAAGGGAGGCTGATGAGGAAGGCTGCCAGGAGGATGGCGACGTAGGCCCAGGCGAAGGGCCTCGCCTGCTCGTGAGTGAAGGCCCCCTCCTCCGTCCCGTAGTAGAGCGTGAGATAGTAGGGGTTCATGTAGGGCAGCAGGAAGATGTTGCCCGCCTTCAGCGCGATCAGGGCGATGATCCAGGGGCTGATCCCGGCCTCCTGGGCGAAGGGGGTCAGCGCCACCGTCAGGAGCGGAACGGCCGTCTGCCATGGCAGGAGGAACCTGACCGCCACGGTGATCAGGATCGCCGCCACCACCGCCCCGGCCTTGTGGTGGGCGGCCCCGCCCAGGATGGGATGCACGGCGTCCGCGAGCCAGGCGTCGGCCCCGACCTGCACGGTCAGCTCCGCCAGGCTGATGGCCATCCCCATGAACAGCAGGAACGGCCAGTCCACATCGGCGCGCACCGCCTGCCGATCCAGGATGCCGGCCGCGAGCAGGGCGCACAGACCGGCCAGGGCGATCCACGCCGCGTCCACCCCGTGCAGTCCCTGGGTCAGCCATCCGAGGAGCATCCCGCCCGTGACCAGCGCCGTCGTCCGCTCTTCGCGCGAGACCGGCCCCAGCGCCGCGAGCTGGGCGCCAACCGGTCCGCGCTGGACGGGTCTCATCTCCCCTGCCGGCCCGTGGCGCCACACGATCCAGGCCATCGTCCCGAGGAAGATCAGCACCTCCAGCGGCAGGACGCCCAGGAGCCAGTGACCCCACGTCATCTCCACCCGCGTCGCGCGCGGCAGCATTCCCCACGCCATGAGCACGGTGGCCGTGCCCGTGAGGAACAAGGTCGTCGCCAGGCTGAATCCCAGGAGGGCGGCGAAGGCCAGTCCCGCGCTTTCCCGACTCCGCGGTGGATATCCCAGGCCCTCGGCCAGCCGGACCAGCATGGGGCCGACCAGCGCGACACGCCCCTGGACCGATGGCACGAGCAGTGTCGAGGCAACGCCGGCCAGCCCCAGGGCCAGCACCTGTCCGCTGAACGTCGGCGGACACCGCCGCAGGATGAGGAGCGTCACGCGGTACAGCAGGCCCGACCGGCCGAGGGCAGCCCCCACGGCAAATATCCCCAGGATCAGGAACCACGTACTGCTGGCAAATCCGGCGAAGGCGGTCCGGGCGGGGGCCACGCCCAGCAGCACCCAGGCCACCCCCATCCCGATCGCCACGACGAAATCCGGCGGCTGGCCTCCCACCCACAGCACGGCGGCGGTTCCGAGCGTCGCCAGGAGTCTCACCGCCTGGGGGGAAAGGCCCGCCGGTGGAAAGACGAGCACCAGACCGCCCACTGCCAGGGCGAGCGCCATCCCGTGCCACCCCTGCACCAGCCAGAGGCGGCGCAGGTGGGAGGCCATCGTCTCGCGTAGCCCTCGTGACAGGGCGGCGGCGCTCCGCGCCAGCGCGTAGGCTTCTGCTCCCCGCCCGGCCGCGAGGTACCTGGCGGCCACGGCCTCCTGCAGCGCCGCAGACTCCTCTGCCTCGACGCCACGGCTGCCGCCGCCCTCCCGCAGACAGGCGAGGGCCTGCTCCACCTTGCCCTGCGCCACGTACAGATCGGCCAGGTCCCGCAGCAGGGTCTCGCGGGCCGACTCACTCGCCGACGCCATTGTCAGGGCGCGCCGGTAGAGGGAGACGGCCGTCTCTTCCTCCCCACGGCGGGCGAGCAGCGCCGCCTTGACCCGGAGCAGATCCGGTTGGGCAAGCAGGACGGAGTCCGGCAAGCGGTCGAGGAACGCGGCCAGGTCCGGATCCGCGGGCGGACTCGGGGCCAGCAGGGCCGCCCGGAGCAGCCGCACGGCCTCCGGCCAGTCCTGCGCCCTCTCCCGCTGCGCAACCGCCTCCCTCCACTCCCCTCGCTTCTCGTGGATGGCGGCCAGCTCCCTGTGGCGCTGGAGCACCACCTCCGGGCCCTCCTCTCGATGGAGCCGCTCCAGCAGATACTCGTGGAACTGCGGATGAATGACGTACGTCCCTCCCTCCCCCGGCCGCAGGAGCGCGGGGTGCCGTCTGGCAACGGCAGACAGCCGCTCCCCCATCGCGGCGCAACCCGGGAGGGCCTCCAGGATGTCGGGATCGGGCCGCACCGCCAGGGCAAGCCAGAACAGGAATCGTCGCTCATCCGGATCGCAGGTCGCCAAGACGGCCTCGAAGGCCTGCGCATAGGCGTGCCGGGCGCGGCCCACCTTGCCCGCACTCGTGGCGAGTCTCCGGCACAGGACCCGCGTGACCTCGCGCAGGAGCGCGGGGTGTTGATCCGACAGGGCAAGGAAGCGATCCTTGTCCAGCCTCCAGAGACGGCTGTCCGACAGGGCAACGACGGTGGCCGAGCGGGGATCGCCGGTGAGCAGGGCCAGCTCGCCGAACCATTCCCCAGGTCCGGTAGCCCGGACCCGCTCCTCCCAGCCCTCCTCGCCGAATCGAACCTCCAGCGCCCCGCTGGCCACGATGTACATCGCATCGCCGGGCCCTCCCTGCGAAAAGACGATCCCCCCGGCGGGGACAAACACCTCCTCCAGCCCCCCGACGAGTCGCGCCAGCTCCTCGCGCGGCAGCTCGGCGAACAGGGGGAGCCCTCGCAGGGTCGTGATGAGGGATTCGATATCGGGATCCGACACGTCTCCAGCCATCCGGATGCAGGGGTTCACGCGCCGGCTGCCCGGCGCAGCCTTCCCGCCACGTCAGGGCATCGTATCAAAACATTCCGAGATGGCTCAAGGGGATTCGCTGGCGGCAGGCGTGGGGGACTGCTCTCGGGAGGCGGGAAACTGCCAGCCCCAACCCACTGCTTCCGGCGTCTGAATGTCAACGGGACAGGGAGAGTACCTGAGGGTGATGAATGCTCCTGAAGCCTCGTGGAGAGGCGAGGAGGAGGCCCCCGCCTCGCGCGGGCCGACTGGTGGGGGCGAGGCCGCTACGCTTTGGCTCAGGCAGATCGTGAAAGCTCGATGCCTGCCGCCATGAACATGGCGCCCGCCGCGAGATCGACCATCACCACGGTCTCGAGTGAGAATTCGATTGGGACCAAGGGATTGAACAGGAACAGGATGGCGAACATGATCCCCATCCAATCCAAGGCCTTCTGGTTGAAGGCGGCCATGGCAATGAGCACGGCACACCCGCTCACCGTCCAGCGGAGCGGGCCGAGCATGCCGTACTGCCAGTGACCCACGGAAGCCAGAAACAGGGTGGCGGTGGACGTGAGCGACGCGATGACCATCATGGCTCGCCCTCCCCGAGGACCGGAATGCTCCAGGCCGTGGTCGGTGATGTCCCTTTGGGCTTGACCTACCCCTCGTCCATTGGCCATGCAAGGACCGCGCCCATCTCCGGCTCTACTCAGAGCTTCGAAACTGCAGGAAATCTCTGGGGATTTTCCCTGAATGCCAGGGCCCCGCTCGGACAGATCGGCAGGCTGCCTGACAAGAATTCACGAAGCGCTACCGAATTCATGAAGGGCATTGATCTCGCAGCCCTAGTGCCGGTATCATGCAATGCACATCGGGATCGGCTGCACACAGGCTCGCCGGGCGGACTCACGCCGGCGCGATCATCGTGGCTCGTGGCTCTTGACTCGAGGATCTCATGCGCCTCTTCCTGTTCGACATCGACGGCACGCTGATCTCTGGGCATGGCGTGGGCAGACGGGCGCTCACGCAGGCCATGCAGGAGGTCTACGGCACCCCAGGCGCCTACGAAGGCTACGACTTTCGCGGGATGACGGACCCCCGGATCGTCTGTGACCTGATGCGGGGGGCGGGCATCCCCGAGGACGTGTTCCGGCAGCGCCTGCCGGCCTGCTTCGACCGGTACGTGGATTACCTGGAAGCGCTGATCAAGGATGGGCACCGGGTGGATGTGATGCCGGGGATCGCCGACCTCGTCCGGACGCTCGCCTCGCATCGGTCGGCCCTGGTGGGCCTGCTCACGGGCAACATCGAGCGGGGCGCCCGGGCGAAGCTTGCGCCCACGGGTCTGTTGCCGTTCTTCCAGATCGGGGCATACGGCTCGGACGACGCAGACCGCCGCCGGCTGCCGGCCGTGGCCCGCGAGCGCGCCGAGGCCCTCACGGGGCAATCATTTCCATTCGAGCGCGTGACGATCATCGGGGACACGCCCCTGGACGTTGACTGCGCCCGCTCCTGCGGGGCTGTGGCGGTGGTCGTCGCCACGGGCCAGCACGCAGCCGACGAGCTGGCTGCCTGCGCACCGGATCTGCTCTTTCCAAACTTCTCGGACGTCGCCGCCGCCGTGCGAGCGCTCATTCAGGTCTGAGTGTCCGGAGAAGATCTGCCGTGCCAGAGCTTCCCGACATCCTGGTTTACCTTGAGGCCCTGGAGGGCCGGATCCTCGGCCGGCCGCTCGAGCGCATCCGCCTCGCCAGCCCTTTCCTGCTCCGCTCCGTCCGGCCTCCCCTCGCGGCGGCGCAGGGCAGGACGGTTCGCGCCCTCCGCCGTCTGGGCAAGCGCATCGTCATCGTCCTCGACGGGGACCTGCACCTCATCCTGCACCTGATGATCGCCGGGCGACTCCACTGGAAGCCTCCCGGCGCAAAGATCCCGGGGAAGGTCGGCCTGGCCGCCTTCGATTGGTCCTCGGGGACCCTCACGCTGACCGAAGCCGGCTCGAAAAGGCGTGCCTCCCTGTATCTGGTGGAAGGCGAGAGCGCCCTCCGGGATCACGACCCCGGAGGGCTGGACGTTCTCCAGGCGGAGCCTGCGGCCTTCCGCACCGCGCTCGCGCGGGAGAACCACACGCTGAAGCGCGCCCTGACCGACCCGCGCCTCTTCGATGGAATCGGCAATGCCTATTCCGATGAGGTCCTCCACCGCGCACGGCTTTCCCCGGTCCAGCTCACCCGGCGGCTCGCCGAAGATGAGATCGAGCGCCTGTTCCGGGCGACCCGGGAGGTCCTCGCCGATTGGATCGCCCGTCTGCGCCGGGAGACGGCCGATGGGTTCCCCGAGCACGTCACGGCATTCCGCCAGGGAATGGCCGTCCACGGCCGCTACGGCAAGCCGTGTCCCGACTGCGGCTCCCCCGTCCAGCGGATCGTGTACGCGGAGAACGAGACGAACTACTGCCCGCGGTGTCAGACGGGAGGGAACCTCCTGGCCGACCGCGCCTTGTCGCAACTGCTGAGGCGGGACTGGCCAAGAACCCTGGATGAGCTCGAGAACATGCGGTGCGCGGCCCGGTCGACGGCGGAGGCTCTCGGCCGGGTCGCACCGATTGCATTGGGGGAACGGGAACGATGAAGGTGCTGTGCTGCCACCCCAGCGGGCTGATGTACACCGAGATCTACCTGCGGCTCGAGCCGCTCGGCGTCGAACTGGTGGCTGCGGCTGCCCGTGCCGCCGGACACGACGTCCGGATCCTGGACCTGCAGGTCTTCACCCACACCGACTACTTCCGGGTCCTGGACGACTGGAGGCCCGAAGTCGTGACCTTCGGCCTCAACTACCTTGCGAACATTCCCGAGGTCATCGACCTCGCCTCAGAGACCAGGCGGAGGCTCCCCGGCTGCTTCTTCTGCGTGGGCGGCCACAGCGCCTCGTTCACCGCCCGGGAGATCCTGGAGCACGCAGCCGGAGCCGTCGACTGCGTGGTGAAGGGGGAGGGTGAGGAGATCATCTCCCCGGTCCTCCTCGCAGCCGCGAACGACCGGAGGAGCCTGCACACGCTTCCGGGCGTCGTGACGCTGGACGGGGAGGGTCCTCCCCCGAAGAAGATCGAGAGCCTGGACAGCCTTACCCCCGCCCGCGACCTGCTGCCGCATCGCCGGAGGTACTTCATCGGGGTCCTGGATCCCGCCGCCTCCATCGAGTTCACGCGGGGCTGTCCCTGGGACTGCGTCTTCTGCAGTGCCTGGACCTTCTACGGGCGGAGCTACAGGAAGGCCACCGCCGAGAAGCTGGGCGAGGAGCTCCAGGGCATCCGGGAGTCTGGTGTCTTCATCGTGGACGACGTGGCCTTCATCCAGGCGGAGCACGGATTCGCCATCGGCCGGGAGATCGAGCGGCGGAACATCCGGAAGCGGTATTACCTGGAGACCCGGGGGGACGTCCTGCTCCGGAACAAGGACGTGTTCCGCTACTGGAAGCGGCTGGGCCTCGAGTACATGTTCCTGGGCGTCGAGGCCATCGACGAGGAAGGTCTCCGGCAGAGCCGCAAGCGGGTCAAGCTGTCCACGAACTTCGAGGCCCTGGAGTTCGCCCGCTCGCTCGGCATCACCGTGGCCATCAACATCATCGCCGACCCGGACTGGGACGAGAGACGGTTCGCCACGATCCGGGAGTGGGCCCTGTCCATCCCCGAGATCGTGAACGTCAGCGTGAACACGCCGTACCCGGGAACCGAGACGTTCCTCACCGAGTCGCGCAAGCTCACCACCCGCGACTACCGCCTCTTCGACATCCAGCACGCCGTCCTGCCGACGCGGTTGCCGCTTCACCGGTTCTACGAGGAGCTGGTGAAGACCCAGCAGGTCCTCAACATGAAACACCTGGGCCTCGGGGCATTGAAGGATACCGCGTTTCTCGCGGCGCGGCTGCTCGCCCGGGGACAGACCAACTTCCTGCGCATGCTCTGGAAGTTCAACCGGGTCTATGACCCGGCACGGCAGCTTGCCGATCACCGGCGGCCGGTGCAGTACGAGATGCGCCTCCCGGTCCCGCCGACCAACGGCACCGTGAAGCAACGAGACCTGTACGTCCTCCCACCGGAGACGGCAAGACCTGTGACCTCCGCCGCGTGATCCTCCACACTGTCGCCCTCTGAGAGAAGCCGCGATTCGTCGCGACATCGCCCCGGCTCAGGAGCGTCCGCCCGGGTGCCTCGCACCCGATCGGCCGGCGGGCCCGCGCGCCGCGCCGCAAGCCCACGGTGTGGGTTGTACACTGATGCAGACATGAACGCTTCTGACCCGGCTAGTCCCTTGACGCGGCTGGAGCCATCTGGTACTTGTCGCGACAATTATAAGAACCCTACGGGGCACTGCACGAATCCTGGCCGAGGAGGCCGCATGGGATTCGAAGCGCCGCGGAGAACCACCAACGCCTTCTCTGGACGTGATCAGAGAAGGCGTTGGTGTTTTAGGGACTGTGCCTACCCTTTTAGCCGCGTCGCGCCGCGAGGCTGAGCGCGTGAGACAGTCAGGGGGACCGACGCGAGCGCAGGTCGGCCTCCGACGAACACAGGGGGATCCAGCTCACAACTGGCACTGAGCCTTCCCGAAACGGCAACCACGCCGTGAGGCGTGCGCGCAAAGCCGCGGATCTCCCATCGACGCGCTCAGGGCGGGCCCCTTCGATACGCTCAGGGCAGGCCCAGAACGCATCCGAGACAGCCGGGCTGCCGAAGGAATGCAGGATTCCTTTGGAGTCCGGCTTTTTTTATCCCCAAGTCCAAAGCTGGGACGATCCGGAATGAACTGAAGAGGCGGCCTCTTGACCGGTAGAAGGACGTGTACGTGGCTGCTCCGCCGGAGGTGTTGGCGGCGGCCATTCATCATATTGGGACCTCGAGGAGTCATGGGGCGACAGGGCCGGGGTTGTCAGGAAAGGAAGCCGTCATGAGTGGACGTCTTGCTGTCCGGACGCTGATCGTGCTTGGTCTTGCCATTGTCCTGCTTCCGCTGCTGACCAGTGGGGTCGCTCTCGCACAAGTTGGCAGCACCCCCCTCAGCGTGACCGTGAGCGGCCCCGGCCGCGTAACCAGCGGGGATGGCAGGATCGACTGCCCGGGCAACTGCAGCGAGTTGTACGACACGACCAGCATGGTCACCCTGACCGCCCTCCCCGAGGGCGGGGGGAGCTTCCGGGGCTGGAGCGGGGCGTGTGGGGGTCCACAGGCCATGTGCATCCTCACCCTGGACGCAGCGAAGAGTGTCACCGCGGTCTTCGCCGGCACCGAGCCCCCGCCCGCCGGCCTCGCCCTGTACGATGACTTCAATGCGGCTTCCCTCGACCCGACTCGCTGGGCTGCGCAGCGCGAGAGCCTCCGCCTGATCCAGAACGGCGCCCTGGTCCTGGCCCACCGCAGCGGGGCCGACAGCGACGATAACCTGAACACGCAGCTCCGTCACGTGAATCCGCCGACCAACCTCACCAGCCTCCAGGCAGACGTCACGCTCACGGCGGCCACGCCTCCCACGACGGGCGGTTACAGCCGCCTGCGGATTCGCGGCGCCTTCTACAACGATGGCACGCAGGGCACCGGCTCCACCGGCGACGTGTGGGCCAACGCCGGCCTCCGCCTGGCCGCAGGGGGGACCCCCGAGGCGTGGTGGAGCATCGCCCGCTGCGCCGACGCCGACTGTGCCTATAGCACGAACAGTGCGGGCGGCGCCCTCGGCCCCGTCCCTTTCAACCAGGGCCACATCGTCCGGATCGCCCGGAACGGCAGCCAGTTCACCTTCAGCGCCACCCCCGTCGGCGGGGGGACCCCGCTCACCCAGAGCGTGACGCCACCTCTCCCACCGGTCAACCCGCCGCGCTCGGGTAACCTGCGGCTCCGGGCGGAGGTGACGGCTTTGACCAGCAGCCCCGGCGTCCTCGACGGCTACACGGCCGGGACCTTCGACAACGTCTATGTGAACGACATCCTCTACGACAACTTCAGCGGCGGGACCATCGACCCGAGCAAGTGGATGGACTTCGAGTGGGGCCGCACCGTGCAGACCGGGGCGCTCGTCCTCAACGCCCAGGCCCCCGCCACCAAGGGCCAGTACACCTCGATCCGTGTGCCGAACCCGAACAGCGTGACCGAGATGGCGGTGGACATGGCGCTCACCGCCCGGAGCCTCACTGTGACCGAGGACAGGGCCCACGCCGGTCTTCAGGGCGCCTTCTACAACACAGGGACCGGCACCCTGCTTGGCGATGTCCACGGGCAGATTTACTACTGGACCAGCGGGGACGACACCGTCAGCGTGCACTTCAATACGTGGCGGAGCGATAACGCGGGGCAGTTCATCCCGCTGTTCGGCGAGGTCGTTGCCACCGGCCTCACCATGGGAGAACTTCACCAGCTCCGCCTCGGCTGGGACGGCGCCGTCTTCACCTACGGGGTGGACGGCCTCCTCCGCACCTTCGACCCGCGCCCCCTGGCCCCCGTGGGCCGGGCCCCGGTGAACCCGAGCCGCGAGGTCTACGCGCAGGCCAACGCGGGGGCCGGCGGCCGCGCCGCCCTCACGGCCAGCGTCGAGAACCTCTGGGTGAACCCCGGGGCCCTCGCCGCGCTCCCGGCCCTCCGGCCGTTCCAGACCCTCCGCCTCGCGGGGGACGTGGCCACCGCGGGCGTCGGTCTCCGCGGCACCGGCTCGGGGGTGATCAACCTGAGGACCCTCCCCGCCAACGCCACGGTCCAGCAGGCCTGGCTCTACTGGGCCACCCTCGGTTCCGATGGGACCTTCACCAACCCGACCTTGAACGGGGTCCCGGTCAGTGGCACCCTCATCGGCCAGGGCGACGATCCGAATGTTGGCGCCTGGCAGAGCTATGCCTACCGGGCGGAGGTGACCGAGCTCGTCTCCGGCAATGAGAGCTACCTCATCGCGGGCCTTCCCGCTGACGGCCCGACGGGCAACGACACCGAGGGGGCGAGCCTCGTGGTCCTCTACACCGTGCCCGGCGCCCCCCTCCGCCAGGTGGCGATCAATGACGGCCTGGCCACGCTCACCTACTCGAACACGCTCCCCATCCGGCTCCTCGTCGCCGCCGCCCCCTTCGCCGGGCTGGAGGCGGTGACCCCCGCCGGTGCGACGCTCACCCTCCTCGTGGGCGACGGGGAGGTGACGGGCCCGGCCGGCCAGGACTCCGCAGGCCTGAACGCGACGCTGCTCACCCCCGGCGCGGAGGCCTTCACCGGCAGCGCCGGACCCGCCTGGGATACCCTCACCCTCGACGCCAGCAGCGCCCTCGCCGCGGGGGCTACCGAGGCCGCAGCGATCCTCAGCACCCGGGGCGACAGCCTCGTCTGGGTGGCCGCCCTCCTGAGCACCCCCCTCCAGAGCCCGGCCCTCAGCGTGAGCCTCGCCGGGTCGGGGACGGGCACGGCGACGAGCAGCCCCGTCGGGATCAGTTGCCCGGGGGATTGCAGCCAGACGTACACCAGCGGGACACAGGTCACGCTAACGGCCACGGCAAGTAGCGGCTCGACCTTCGCCGGGTGGAGCGGCGCCTGCGGCGGCACCGGGGCGTGTCAGGTCACGGTGAATGCCGCCAAGAGTGTCACCGCGACCTTCGGCAAGGCGGCACCCATTGCCAGTGCCCTGACCGTCAGCCTCGTTGGCTCCGGGATGGGGACGGTGACCTCGACCCCCGCCGGGATCACCTGTCCTGGGGATTGCACGGAGACCTACCCCCTGAACAGCTCCGTCACCCTGACGGCCAGCACCGGGACGAATAGCGCCTTCCTCGGCTGGGGGGGCGCCTGCGCCGGGCTCAGCATGGCCACCTGCACCGTCGCCGTGGACGTGGCGAAGAGCGTCACCGCCACCTTTGTTGGGGCGACTGACACCGCCGCCGCCTTGGGCCTTCGCGTGAGCGGCCCCGGCCGGGTGACCTCCGGGGACGGGAGGATCGACTGTCCCGGCAACTGCACCGAGCTGTATGGCAAGAACACGACGGTCACCCTCACGGCCAGCCCCGAGGGCGGGGGGAGCTTCCGCGGCTGGAGCGGGGCCTGTGGCGGGCCGCAGGCCATGTGCGCCCTGACCCTTGATCAGGCGAAGGGCGTCACTGCGGTCTTCACGAGCACCGAGCCCTTGCCCGCCAGTCTCGCCCTCTATGATGACTTCAGCACACCCCACCTCGACCCCGCCAGGTGGGCCTCGGTGCGCGAGTCGGTTCGCGAGATCCAGAATGGCGTCCTGGTTCTGGCCCACAGCGGCGCGGCCGCCAGCGACACCAACACGAATACGCAGTTCCGTCACGCGAATCCGCCGACCAATCTCACCAGCCTCCAGGCGGTCGTCACGCTCTCCGACACCTCCGTCCCTGTGGCCGGTGCTTGGAATCGGATGCGCCTCCGCGGCGCCTTCTATAACGACGGGACCGGGACAGGCATGACGGGAGACGTCCGCGCCCATGTCGGCCTCCGCGTCGGTCTGGGCGGGGCCCCCGAGGCCTACTACGGCCTCTACCGCTGTGCCGACGCCGACTGTAACACCACCTCGAACGGCCTGAGCGGCGCCCTCGGCCTCGCCGCCTTCAACACCCCCTACACCGTGAAAGTCGCCTGGACCGGGACCCAGTTCACCTTCACCGCCACCCCCGTCGGCGGCGGGACTCCCCTCACCCAGACCGTGACGCCTCCTGTGAGCGCGGCGGGCGTGCCCCGCACCGGGGAAGTGACCCTCCGCGCCGAGGTCTCGGCCTGGACCAGCAGCCCGGGCGTCCTCGACGGCTACACGCAGGGCACTTTCGACAACGTCTACATCAACGGCAGCCTCTACGACAACTTCACCGGGCCGGCCATCGACTCCGCGAAGTGGCGGGACTACGAGATTCGGCGCACCCTGACAAACGGGGCACTGGTCCAACGGGTGGTGGCGCCCCCCGGTACTCCAGGCCTCTGGTACTCCCTCCGTTTTCCGAACCCCAACGCCGTGACCACGATTCAAGCGGATGTGGCCTTGACCGCCGCAGTGCGCCCGACGGCAACGGAGTGGGGTCAAGCCGGCCTCCGCGGTAAGTTCTACACCATGGGGACCGGGACCACGGGCGGCGAGGTCATGGCCCGCGTGTACTACTCGCTGGCTCCGGGGGATAGCACGATCAGCGCGCAGTTCAACGTCTGGCGCTCGGAGGGCCCGCAGTACATCGAGCTGTTCACTGACACGCTCGCCACTGGCTTGGCCCTCGGCGAATCCCACCGGTTCCTGCTCGGCTGGGACGGGGAGGTGTTCACCTATGGCGTCGACGGCCTCGTCCGGAGGATGGACCCACGCCCGCTGGCCCCGCCGGTCGGCCCGCCACTCAGCCCGCTCCAGGAGCTGTACGTGAACGCCGGCTCGGGCGGCTCCACGGCCGAACTCGTCGCCGCCTTCGACAACATCCGGGTGAACCCCGAGGCTTTCGCCGCGCTCCCGGCGCTCCGGCCATTCCGCACCCTCCGCCTCGCCGGCGGCGTAGCCACCGCGGGCGTGGGACTCCGCGGCACCGGCGCGGGCACGATCACCCTCGGCGCGCTTCCTGCGAATGCCATGGTCCAGCACGCATTCCTCTACTGGGCCATCCTGGGCGTCCAGGACATCCTCACAAGCCCGACCTTGAACGGGGACCTCGTGGCTGGCGAACTGATCGGCCACGGCGATGACCCGGTCTGGGGTGCCGGGCAAAGCCGGGCCTATCGGGCGGAGGTGACGAGTCTCATCCCCGGCAACGGGAGCTACGTCATTGCCGGCCTCCCGGCCAACGGGCCCACCCTGAGCGACACCGAGGGGGCGACCCTCGTGGTCCTCTACACCGTTCCCGGCGCGCCCCTCCGCCAGGTCGCGATCAGCGACGGCCTCGCCGCGCTGACCAGTGGCCGGCTTCCCGTAGCTCAGACTCCGTTCGCCGGCCTCGAGGCGATTGAGCCCGTCGGCGCGACGCTCACCCTCCTTGTCGGTGACGGGGAGGTGACCGGCCCGGCCGCGCGGGATTTCGCCGGCCTTAACACCACCGTGCTCACCCCCACCGATGCCTTTACCGGCAGCGCCGGACCTGTGTGGGATACCCTCACCCTTGACGCCAGCACTGCGGTCACCGCGGGCGCCACCGACGCCAGCGCCGTCCTCAGCACCTGGGGCGACAGCCTCGTCTGGGTGGCCGCCCTCCTGAGCACGCCGGTCCAGAGCCCAGCCCTGAGCGCGACGCTCGCCGGGCCGGGGACGGGCACGGTGACGAGTAGCCCCGCCGGACTCAATTGCCCGGGAGATTGCAGCCAGACGTACCCCAGCGGGACACAGGTCACGCTCACGGCCACGGCGAGCAGCGGCTCCACCTTCGCCGGGTGGAGCGGGGCCTGCGGCGGCACCGGGCTGTGTCAGGTCACGGTGAATGCCGCCAAGAGTGTCACCGCGACCTTCGGCAAGACGGCACCCACCGCCAGCGCCCTGACCGTCAGCCTCCCCGGCTCCGGGATGGGGGCGGTGACCTCGACTCCTGCTGGAATCACCTGCCCCGGGGATTGCAGTGAGAGCTACGCCCCCACCACCAGCGTCACCCTGACGGCCAGCGCCGGGACGAACAGCGCCTTCCTCGGCTGGGGGGGCGCCTGCGCCGGGCTCAGCAGCCCGACCTGCACCGTGGCCATGGAGGTGGCGAAGAGCGTCACCGCCACCTTCGCGGGGACGACCGACACCGCCGCCGTCCTCAGCGTCCTCGTGAGCGGCCCCGGCCGCGTGAGCACCGGGGATGGGAAGATCGATTGCCCCGGCAACTGCAGCGAGTTGTTTGGCAAGAACACGATGGTCACCCTCACCGCCCTCCCCGAAGGTGGGGGAAGCTTCCGGGGCTGGAGTGGGGCCTGTGGCGGGCCGCAGGCCATGTGCGCCCTCACCCTTGATCAGGCGAAGAGCGTGACTGCGGGCTTCACGGGCACCGCGCCCCCGCCCGCCGGCCTCGCCCTGTACGACGACTTCAGCGCCGCCCGCCTGGATCCGACCAAATGGTCATCGGTGCGCGAGCAGGTGCGCGAGATCCGGAACGGAAAGCTGTTCATGGCTGCCGGGGGCAGCGCTCCGAGCGACAACAGCGCGAACACCCCCCTCCGCCACGTGAATCCACCTACCAACCTGACGAGCCTCCGGGCCGACCTCCGCCTCACCGAGGCGACGCCCCCCGTTGCTGGCGGCTTCAGCCGCATGCGCATCCGCGCCGCCTTTTACAGCGATGGCACAGCGGGCACCGGGTCGCTGGGAGATGTCTGGGCTCAGGTTGGTATCCGGGTGTACCCAACCGGGGCAGCCGAGCTGTACTGGGGCTACTTCCGTTGTGATGACGCCGACTGCAGCCTCTCCCCCACCGGCGAGACGGGCGTACTGGGCCCCGCCGCGCTCAATACGACATACACCGTGAGCATCGCCTGGAATGCGGCCGCCAACGCGGGGGCAGGACAGTTCACCTTCACCGCCACGCCTGAGGGCGGGAATGCCATCACTCATACCAGGACACCCATCATCACCCCCAAGGGGTCGCCACGCACCGGCCACCTGCTGCTCCGCCCCGAGGCGACCACGTGGACGACCTCCCCCGGCATCCTCGAGGGCTACACGGCCGGCACCTTCGACAATGTCTACATCAACGGCACCCTCTACGACGACTTCAGTGGGCCCGCCATCGACCCCGCGAAGTGGCGGGACTACGAGGTCGTGCGGGAGCTGACGCATGGAGCCACGACTCTGCGCTCGGTGACGCCAGCGGGGAAGGGGGGGCAAAGCAGCCAGCTCCGCCTCCCCAACCCGAATGCCGTGACCGCGCTCGCCGCCGATATGGCGCTCACCGCGATTAGCTTTGGTAACGGCGCCGACTCCGCGCAAGCCGGGCTCCGCGCCACCCTGTACAATACCGGGACGGGCACTCCCCTCGGGGACGTGCAGGCCGAGGTCAAGTACTGGACGAACGGGAGTGGCCCGGGCAACCTCCAGCTCAACCTCTATCGAAGCGAGGGGAGCCAGTACATCTCGATCTTCAACGATACCCTCGTCCCGAGTTTCCCGCTGAACGAGTCTCACCGGCTGCTCCTCGGCTGGGACGGCGCCGTGATTAGCTACGGGGTGGACAGTCTCGTCCGGACGCTCGACCCGCGCCCGGCCGCCCCGGTGGCTCAACCCCCGGTGAACCCCAATAGAGTGCTCTTCGTGAACACGAACTCGGGCGGTGGCACCGCAAGCCTCACTGCCGTCTTCGACAATGTGGCGGTGAACCCCGAGGCGCTATCGGCGCTCCCGGGCCTGCACCCACGCCAGACAAAGATTCTCGCCGGAGACGTGGCCGCGGCCGGCGTGGGGCTCCGCCGCACCGGTGCAGGCACGCTTAGCCTGAGCGCTCTCCCGCCTAACGCCACCGTGACCCAGGCCACCCTCTACTGGGCCACCCTGGGCCGAGACGGCACCTTCACCAGCCCGACCTTGAACGGTACCCCGGTCACCGGAACATTGATTGGCCAGGGCGATGATCCGATCGGCGGCGCCTTCCAGACCTACGCCTACCGGGCGGACGTGACCGATCTCGTGACCGGCAATGGGAGCTACCTCATTGCCGGCCTCCCCGCTGATGCCCCGACGCTCAACGACACCGAGGGAGCGAGCCTGGTCGTCCTCTACACCGTGCCAGGCGCCCCCCTCCGCCAGATCGCGGTGAGTGACGGTGTGGCGACCCTCACTTCCAACATATTGGGCACCCAAGCGCCCATCCCGATCCCTGCCCGCCTCCCCGTCGCCCGCGCCCCGTTCGCGGACCTCCGCGCCATTGACCCCGCGGGCGCGAAGCTCCTCCTGCTGGCCGGGGACGGGCGGCCATCGGGGACGCTCACCCGCGACTACGCCGGTCTCGACGGCACCCTCCTCGCCAGCGACCCCTTCACTGGGAGCGACGGGGCTGACTGGGACACCAAGCTCCTCGACGCCAGCACTGCCCTGACCGCCGGCGCCACGACCGCCACCGCGGTCGTCAGCACCTTGGCCGACAGCGTTGTCTGGGTGGCCGCCATCCTGAGCACCCCCCTCCAGAGCCCAACACTCAGCGTGACGCTCTCCGGGTCGGGGACCGTCACCAGCGGCCCCGCCGGGATCAGTTGTCCCGGCGACTGCAGCCAGACGTATGCCTACGGAACGCCGGTCACTCTCACGGCCACGGCGAGTGGCGGTCTTGTATTCGGCAGTTGGACCGATTGCCCGAGTCCGAGTGGCAACAAGTGCACAGTCACCATGGACCAGGCCTGGAGTGTGGGCGCAAGCTTTGTTCCCCCCACTCAGACCCTTACGGTAACGATCGGCGGGAGCAGCGGTGGCAGCGTGAGCAGCAACCCCAGCGGGCTTACCTGCTCCCCGACAGCTTGCACGGGGAGCTTCCCGAACGGCACGCTCGTGACCCTGACGGCCACACGTGATTCGGGAGGCACCTTCCGCGAGTGGCGGGGGGCCTGCACCGGCGCCACATGCCAGGTCACGATGAACGGGCCGAAGTCCGTCACGGCCGTCTTCTCCAAGGCCTTCACCGACAGCACCCTGACGACCAGCATACCCATCAAAGTGGTGCACTTCACGGAGCTGCGGGAGGCCATTAACACCCTGCGGGCTCGATGTGTTCAGTGCGTGCCCGTGCTCGGATCTTTCGCCTGGACGGACTCCAATCTCGTCCCGAGAAGCACTCCAGTCAAGACGGCGCACCTGACCGAGCTGCGGACAGCCTTGGCGCCCGTCTACCGGCAGAAGTATGGGAAGGATCCGATATACACGACAGACCCGAGCGTGATCGCAGGGCAAACGATCATCAAGGCAATTCACCTCAACGCGCTGCGCCAGTTCGTTCGCGACTCGGAGTGAAGACCTGGTTTTTGCGCTGGCGCGTAAGAACCAATCCGGTGTGGCAAGGAATTCCTTTCACGGGGCCTGCCGACCGCTCTCTTCAAGGGAACGCGTGATGGGGGGCGATCCGCGTGATTCGGGTCGTCTCCCACCGCGCGTAACCACCGGGGCTACCCCGTTCCGGGATGGTTGATGTTTACCCCCAGCCAAGTCCGCAGGGGTTCCCTGACGCCCTTCACTCTTGGTGCTTGTGCGCCAGCGCAAGAACCAGGTGCTATCTGGGCTGGGGGTTTGAAGGAAAGACGTCGAGTTCCGCCAGGACCCCATAGTGGTCCGACGGCCAAAGCGCTCCGCCATCCGGCAAGCGCTGGGGCATGTTCAGGACGACGCGGCTGGAGAGGACCTTCCCTGCGTATTCCTCTCCGGGAAGCATGAAGAGATAGTCCACCCGGCGCCGCACCATCGAGGTCGGAGCGTCAATGGGCTGCCAGACGGTCGGGCCGGGCAGGGTCGGGTTGACCGTCCGGAAGGCGTCGATGAAGCTGCCGTTCCGGATGAAGGCGGCGATGGCGACAGAGTCCTCCCCCGAGTTAAAGTCCCCCATCAGCACGGACGGGAGCGGCCCGCGCCGATTCCGGACGAGCTGCGCAACCCGCCCGGTCTGGCAGGGATCCCCGATGGTATGCGTGGAGAACGCCTCCAGCCCGCCCCACGGCGTCTGCAGCGTGGCGTGAAGGAGGAGGCGTGAATCGGCGCTCCTTCCACAGCGCGGGAGGTCGATGGATTCCCAGGCAACGATCGGAAACCGGGTGAGGATCGCCGGACCCTCTGAAAAATCCAGGAGGGAGGCGATGACACGGTTGGCCCGATCGTTCTTGAACGGCCGGGGGTTCGCCGCCACGTACACGTGATGGAAGCCGAGCTGGGCGGCCAGCCGCGCCGCCACATTTCCCCGCTGCCGTCCTTCGGAGGCTTCCTGCAAGCCGATGACGTCGGGATCCAGCCCCCGCAGCTCCTCCGCCACCATCTCCAGTCGTCGATCCAGGTGCCGTGCATCTCCAAGCAGGCCGGAGAAGGCACCTCCATGATACAGGTTGACCGTGACGAATCTCACCGGACGCACCGGCTCCTTGGTGGCGTCAGACAGCGCCTCGCTGGCGGGCAGGACGCTCAGGAAGAGAGACGCAGCGACCATGGCCACAGCTCGATGCATGCCGAATCTCGATAGCTGGGCGGACGACGGAGACCGAGCGGAATGCGGGCGGGAGACCGGTGGGACTCCCGCCCGCGACGAGGTGTTCCGAGGGGATCGTTACTTCCAGTTCTTGAAGATGGTCTCGATGCGGGTCACCGCCTCGTCCACGGCCTGTTCGTTGCTCCACTTCTCCGTGACCACCCGGGAGATGGCCTTGCCCCAGACGTTCTCGGTGTACACCTGGACATAGGCCGGGTGGTAGCTGAAGCCGAAGGGGCGGATGGGGTACTTCGTGTGCTGCTCCGTCGCCAGCGAGACGTGCGGGTCCTTCGGGTCGTGGAAGAACTTGTCCGCCGCCACGTCCTTGAAGGAGGGGAACCACCGGCCGTTCGAGGCCTTCACGTACTCCGTGAAGTGCTTTGCCTCCAGCACGTACTTGACGAACTTCTTGGCCAGCGCCGGCTCCTTGGCGTCCTTGGGGATGATGACCTGCTTCACCGCCACGAGGTAGGGATATCCCTTCCCATCCACGGGGGACGTGGGCTGGAGGATGCTCCCGATCTTGTTGTAGTAGTTGTCCTTGTTGCTGAAGAACTGGGCGCCCGGGATGGAGATGGACGGGTTGGGGGTCATCACCACTGTCTTGTTGGCGAAATTCACGTTGTTGTCGGCATCCGTCCAGGTGAGGGCGTCCGACGGGACGTACCCCTCCTTGTAGATGCCGGTGAAGAAGCTCAGGGTCTTGACGATGGCCTCGCGATTCTTGGCCTCGCCGGCCACCACCTTGCCGTCGGGGGTGATGGTCTCACCATGGAAGGCCAGCAGGTACTGCTCGAAGTTGTAGATTGTGTCCGTCGCGCGGCTGGACGACGTCATGCCGATCCCGTAGAGCTTCCCGTACTTGGCCGGGTCCTTCTTGCGCAGCGTATCCTGCACCTTCTTCCAGAAGGCCCAGTGCTCCTTCCAGGTCATGGGTATCTTCTTGGGGTCGGGATCGAGACCGGCCTCCTTCACCAGGTCCTTCCAGTAGTGGCTTCCCAGCGCCTGCGCCTCGATGGGGATGGCATAGTACGCCCACTTCTTCTCCGCGTTGTTGTAGAGGCGTCCGGTGGCCATGTGGGACTCGAGGTAGCGGGGTTTCAGCTCGTTGATGACGTCCGAGACGTCGGTGAGCTTCCCATCCCAGGCGAACTTGGGCGAGATGTGGAAGTCGTTGAAGAAGCAGAAGGCCACGTCGGGAACCCGGCGGGCGATCAGGGCGCTGATGATCTTGGGGCCCAGGTCGTCCTGGATGGTGAACGTCAGCTCCAGGTCGACGTTGTTCTCCTTCGCCCAGGCCTCGGCGACCTTCTGCATGCCCTCGTCCTCTTCCTTGTAATAGCCCTTGTTCCACCAGACGACCAGCTTGGGCTTCTCGCCCGCGCCCGCCACGCCCGCCAGGCCGGGCCCGATCAGGGCCAGCGCCAGGCAGAGGGCCGCGATCCAGGGAGCCCGCCAGAGCAGCAGATCTCGCGTCCTCATGAGTCGTCCTCCTCTCCGGTGTCCGCCTACCCTTCGCCGCACCACTGGAGCACCGCCGCGGCCACGATCTTGGCCGCGCTGACCACCTCGGCAATCTCCACATGCTCGTTCGAGCCGTGCGCCACGATGAGATTGCCGGGGCCGAACACCACGCTGGGAATTCCCGCGTGATTCCTGAGATGGGGAAGGTCGCAGCCCGCCGGGAACCCGACAACGGTGGGCCGTCTGCCCGTCACACGCGTGAATGCCTCCCCCAGCGAGGCGACGCATGGGTGGTCCGCCGGGGTCCGCGCCCCTTCCTTGTTGAGGCCCAGCCACTCCACCACCGGCGGATGCTCTTTCAGCCAGGGGTCCGCAGAGGCCGCCCCCGCCACGCAGGCTTCGAGTTCCCGCCGGGCCTCAGCGTACCCCTCATCCGGCGCATAGCCCATCAATCCCTCGAACACGCATCGCTCCGGAACCTTGGAGGGGATCACGTCCGCGGAGATCCGGCCGATCACGATGGGCAGGAAGATGGGGAAGCGCTCGAACAGCGGGGTCCTGAGCCGGTCCTGCCTCTCCGCTTCCAGCCCCTTCAGGGCGGCCAGGAGAGGCACCGCCTTCTCCAGGGCGCTCACCCCCTCGTAGGACCGAAAGGGATGCGCCCCCTTGCCCGGCACGGTCACCCTGAAGGCCTGCCCGCCCCTCGCCGCCGGGCAGATCTCCAGGGCGGTGGGCTCGAAGACGATGGCCGCGTCGGCCCCGTACCCGCGCTGGATCGTCGCCAGCGTCCCGCCCCCGCCCCACTCCTCGTCCACCGTGCTCTCTAGGATCACGTCCCCACGGAGCGCGAGGCCCAGGCTTCGCAGGCACTGCGCGACGAATGTGATCAGCGCGAGACCGGCCTTGTCGTCAACGGCGCCCCTCCCGTACAGCCTTCCATCGGCGATCGCACCCGACCAGGGGGGATACTGCCAGGCATCCAGCGGACCCGGGTCCACGACATCCACGTGGGCGTTGAGGATGATGGACCGGCCG
Organism: Methylomirabilis sp. (SeqCode); assembly: GCA_035455275.1. Lineage (GTDB taxonomy): Bacteria > Methylomirabilota > Methylomirabilia > Methylomirabilales > 2-02-FULL-66-22 > 2-02-FULL-66-22. Next base: position 24,852 of record DATIFO010000280.1, read on the forward strand.
CCCCCGCTCCCCTTGAGCCGTCCCACGACGTTGGGCCGCCCGGTGAAATCCACCCCTCGGAGGAAATAGGCCGGATGCCGTTCCAGCCAGGAGGCGTCCGGCTCCCAGAGATCGATGGAGTCGCACGCCTGCCTCATCCACTCCGCCACCATCTGCTGGCAGGGGCCCTCCGAGCCGACGACGCTGGGGATCGAGACGAGCCGCACGAGCCGGGCGATCAGCTCGTCCTCGTGGCCTGAAATCCACTGGAGCGCCCTCGCCAATCCCTCCATCTAGCTAGGCTCCCCTAGTGCTTGATTGCGTCAGTGGGTGACATCTTACAGGATTCTGCCGTCATTCCGGTGAAATCCCCCTCCGCCCCCCTTTGGCAAAGGGGGGGACGGGGGGATTTGCAGCCGGGGTGACGACGTCTGGAAAAGGCGCGTACCTATGGAAATAGACACGAGCATTCGAGAAACGTTCCCCGCATATCATCGCCCGGGCTCTCCCGCCGCCTCGTCGACGGCTTCGCCCAGTGCGGCCAGGCCGTCCAGGACGGCCTCTTCGGTGATGACCAGCGGGGGGCAGATCTTCACCGTGGCCTCGCCAACGCCCACCGGGGCAAACATGAGCAGGCCCTTCCGGAAGGCCCGCTCCACGATCGAAAAGGCCAGGTCCCCGTCAGGGTCCTTGCCACCCCGGCGGACCATGTGGAGCCCGGCCACCAGGCCGCGCCCATGCACCGCCCCGATGCGGTCCGGGTGTCGGTGGGCGATCCCTGTGAGGCCGGCGTGCAGGATCTCTCCCATGGCCCTGGCGTTCTCCACCAAGCTGCCCTCGACGATCTTCCGGACGCTCGCCAGCGCCGCCGCCGCGCAGACCGGATTGCCCCCATGGCTGTTGGTCAGCTCCAGGGGGCCGTAGAGGTCCATCACCTCCGGCCGGCCGATCACCGCCGACAGGGGGAGCGAGCTGGAAATGCCCTTCCCGCAGCAGATCAGATCGGGGATGACCTCGTAGTGCTCGAACGCGAACAGCCTGCCTGATCTTCCGAAGCTGGCCTGCACTTCGTCGAAGATCAGGAGGATATTGTTATCCTGGCACCAGCGGGCCAGAGCCTGGACGTATTCCTTGGGCGCGAAGCTTGACCCGCCTCCCTGGAAGCTTTCCAGGATCACCCCGGCGACCCGATTCGGTCCGACCCCTTTCTCTGCCAGGGCATTCAGGAATACCTGGAACCGCGTGTCCGGGGTCCGGAAGCCATCCGGAAACGGGACCTGATGCATGTCGGGATCGAGGTTCACGATCCATTGCTTGAGGCTCGGGATCCCTCCGATCATCTGGGCCCCCAGCGTCCGGCCATGGAAGGCCCGGTCGAAGCTCACGATCCCGATCTTTTCGCGCCCGCCGACTTTCTGACCGTGCGTCCGCGAGAGCTTGATCGCGCACTCGGTGGTCTCGGAGCCGGTGGTCAGGAGAAACACCTTGTCCAGGCCCTCGGGGGTGATCCCCGCCAGGTACTCGACCAGCTCCGCCCGCTGCGCGTTGGGAAAGCAAAACGTGTGCAGGAGGCCCTTCTCCACCACTTCCAGGATGGCCTCCCTGATCTCCGGCATCCCGTGTCCGGCGTTTGCCACCAGGACGCCCGAGCTCCAGTCGAGCCACATGTTCCCGTACGGATCGTACACCTGAACACCCTCGGCCCTGTCCCAGACGATCGGGGGCTGGCCCCGCATGGCGACCGGCTCGCAACGGTGCAGCGTCTGGAGGACCCCCAGCGACTCCGGCGCCGGAATCCTTGTGACGATCCTCCTGTACTTGGTATCGATCAACCCGCCGTCTCTGGGTTGAAGGTCAAACGTCTTGCCCATGGGTCTCGATCCTCCATTCAATCTACCTGTGCCCCATCAGCTCGATACCCTTCCGTGGCGCGGGCATCGTATCAAAACCCGGAAGAAGAACTCAAGCGAATTCGCCTGCTTTGGAACATCGTGGCCGGTCACACATCTCTCGGCGTCGAGCCATCCCCGCCTTCTCCCAGGCCCGCTGTCACCTGCAGGTGCCCGACTCCCTTGCCGTCGGCAGCCGCCGCCGCTCCCGCCGACTCCTGGACAATGCCGGCGCTGTCGGTGTAGAAAGGCGCTGTCCAGGTGACCCGGCGGCGAGATGGTTCCTTCAAGGAGGCCGGCATGACGAGGCTCGGCGGCAGGGTGGCGATGGTGACCGGGTGCGGCGGTGAGCACGGCATCGGCCGCGCGATCGCGACGCGGCTCGCGGCCGACGGCGCAGACCTGGTGTTGACGGACGTGGCGCCGCGGGGCACCCGGATCGTCTCCAGCAAGCCCGAGACCGGCTGGGGGGGGCTGGAGGCCGTCGCGGAGGAGATTCGCGCGCTCGATCGGCGCGCCATCACGGCCCTGCTCGACATCCGCTCGGCCGCCGAGATCGAGGGGGTCATGGGCAGGACCCTGGAGGCTTTCGGCCGGCTGGATATCCTGGTGAACAACGCCGCCGCGCCGCCGGGCGCCGATCGGGTGCCGGTCGTGCAGCTCTCCGAGGAGGCCTGGGACAGTGTCCTGGACACCAACCTGAAAGGGACCTTCCTCTGCGCCAGGGCGGCGGCCAGGGTGATGCTCCGCCAGGGGAGCCGGGGGCGCATCATCAACATCGCGTCGGATCGGGCCAAGATCGGCACCGCGAACCTGGCCGCCTACTGCGCCTCCAAGTTCGGCCTCGTTGGCTTCACCCAGTCCCTGGCCATGGAGCTGGCCCCCGCGGGGATCACCGTGAACGCCATCTGCCCGGGAGGGGTGGACAGCGAGCGGCTGGACTATCTGGGGCGGCGGGAGGATGGGAGCTACGACGAGGCGAAACGTGTCGAGCGGGTGAGGCAGCTCTCCGCCCAGGTCCCCCTCGGACGCTTGACCAGGCCGGAGGACGTGGCCGAGGTCGCCGCCTTCCTCGCCTCGGATGCCGCGGAGTACATCACCGGCCAGGCCATCAACGTCTCGGGCGGCTCCATCAGGCATTGAGGCGATGGCCTGGCCGCCAGGCACCGCCGCGCCGAGATCAGCCGCGGGACCCGTCGCAGCAGGAGGCCGGACCTCATCCCAGCTTCTCCCAGTACTTTTCAGGCATGTCGGTGGCCAGCTTCAGGCCGCCGTCGGACCCGGCGAACAGCGGATCCTGAACGGTGGTCACCCGGCACTGTCCCAGCTCCTTGAGCCCCCGGCTGATGTAGTCGGCGAGGCCCCGGATCTGGCTGCCCCCACCGGCGACCACGATGTTCTTCTTCACCCGGTTCTGGAACTCGGCGTCGAAGCGGGCAATCATGTTGGAGGCGGTCTCGACGATCGCCGGCAGGATGCTCTCGCAGGCCCGCCGCATCTCGGTGGTGATGTCGTGGGTGACCGGCTTGCCGTTCACGGGCAGCACCACCTCGATCTTCTCCTCCGACTCCCCCACGAAGCTGTGCTTCTCCTTGAACTGGCGGACCATGTTGAGGGTGAAGCGGGACTCCGGGTACTTCTCGGAGAGGTAGCTGAAGAACTGCTCGTCCACGTAGTCGCCCGCGGTCAGGATGGTCTTCTGGTCCCCTTCGTCGGGGATGGCCCCGTGCATGATGCAGAAGTCCACCGTGCCGGCGCCGATGTCGATGATCAGGGCGTTGTCCAGCAGGTCGAGGCTGTAGGCCACGGCAAAAGGCTCCGAGACGACCATGAGGGAGTGGACGTACTCCTGCACCGCCTTCCGGATGGCCAGCTTGTTGGTCTTGAGGGTGTCGGCCGGAACGCCGACGATGGCTTTGATGAGCTGCCCGGCCTGGGGCTTGGCCATGTCGATGAGGCACCGGATCAGCTCCCGGACCGCCTCCTCGTTCCGCTCGATCCCCTCCTTGATCACTCCACGCTCCAGCGGCCGGAAGAGATCCAGCGACATTCGGTGTTCCAGGGCGTCGGCGCCGAAGAGGACCGTCTTGCCCAGGACCTTGGCCGAGATGAAATCCCTGGGCCAGCCGACATAGCTCTGCGTCCAGGCCCTGGTCCCGTTGCTGGCGGAGATGGCGCTGCGTGACGTGCCGAGATCGATGCCTATGTGGAGCGTATCCCTGGCTGGAGTTTCGCTCATGATGCTCTGCTCCTCTTCTTGTTCTCGTCGAGGTATCGGATGATACCCGCCT
>DATIFO010000281.1:0-26803 GCA_035455275.1 Methylomirabilis sp. (SeqCode)
GCCGCGAAACTCCTCAATATTTCCTTCCGTTCCATGCGCTACCGCCTGGACAAGCACGGCATCGAGTAAGGCACGGAATCTGCTTCACAATCTCTCCGTTATTCGCATCCTACGGTTAAAGGTGGTAGATTCGTGAAGAAAAATGAGGGGTTCACGCTCATCGAATTGATCGTCGTGGTCACAATCGTGGCAATCCTTTCGGCGCTTGCCATCCCCGCCTTTTTGAAATTTGCCGCCAAGGCGCGCCGATCCGAAGTGAAGATCAACCTGGAGGCGATCCACAAGGCGGAGCTGACTTGGTACGGTGAAGCCAAAGGATTCGATAACAGTTTTACTTCGATAGGTTGGAGACCCGCCGGCACCGTCAAATACTTCACCTTCTCATTGGGGAACGGGACCGAGGGCGTGCCCGCATCAGGGAATCCGATGCCTTCCGTCGCGGTACCTTTTGCCAACGACAATGCTTTCGCCGCATACGGGTGGGGAAATATCGATACCGACATGACGATCGATGTCTGGCACATCGACGAACGGAAAAACCTGGACAACGATACAGACGACCTTGATTCATGACGTGGCACGGGAGTTGCTAATTGATGGGGACAGGAAAATTTTAACTCGCACGGAAAGGAGAAAAATCATGTTGAAGGGCAAAAAGGGGTTCACCCTGATCGAGCTGATGATCGTCGTTGCGATCATCGGCATCCTGGCGGCCATCGCCATCCCGAACCTCCTGAGCGCCCGGCGGCGGGCCAACTACTCGCGGGCCGCCTCCGACACGAAGACCGCCGTGACACAGGCGGTCGTCTACCAGAACGACTACGCGTTCTCCCCGGGCAGCCTCAACAACCTCCGGACTGCCGGCTACGCGAACGTCCCGGACAACGATCCGTGGAACGTCGCCTACGTTGGGTCCACTGGCTTCGGTGATATGACCCCCCCGGTCACCAACCAGATTCATGTGTGCAGCCAGGGGGCGACCGGCGCGGCTCCCCCGGCGGGCCCGCCCTGTGCTGCGGCAGACTTCGGGGCTGTCACTCCAGATCCCAACGCCCGCATCCAGGACGGGACCGTTGGATACTCGGCAACGTACGGCTCCTGGATGGGACAGTAAAGGAGTGCTCTCTGAGGGCAGGCGATCCCCCCGGGTTGCCTGCCCTCTTCTTGTTTCTGATGAGTGGCCCTTTCCACCAGGAATATGACGGGGAGTGAGGGGGGTTGGCTGGCCTGCAGTAGGAATCTCCAGACGAGCCCCGGACGGAGGACAGATGGCTATGCGGCGCGGGAGCAAGGGTTTCACTCTCATCGAGCTCCTGATCGTCGTGGCGATCCTCGGGATCCTCGCGGCCATCGCCGTCGCGAACCTTCAGAATGCCCGATTGCGCACCAACTATTCGCGGGCTGCCTCGGACACGAAGACCGCTGTGACGCAGGCGGTTGTCTACCAGAACGACTACATGGTTTTCCCGGGCACTCTCTCCAACCTCCGGATGAGCGCTTACGCGAACGTCCCGGACAGGGATCCGTGGGCGACCGACTACGTTGTGTCCAATCTCTTCGGGGATAATACCCCTCCACTCGATGCGGGAAGGGAGGTCCACGTCTGTAGCAAGGGACCCACGAAGGCTGCTGTCGACTGCGACGAGGCTGATCTGGATGAAATCCTCCCCAGCGGCACTCTTGCCGGGGGGGTTGGCTACTCGGCGATCTATGGTTCGTGGCAGGGCAGATGAGACTCCTGCAGTTCGAGCCAGGGCCACGCTCGCGCGGGGGAATCCGATCGGCCCCTGTATCCGTTTCTTCCGCTCTGGCTACCCTTATCATGTTCCCTGTTCCTCATCTCCACCATCCGTGATAGTATGGCCATTACTTTGTGGGAGGGCCCATGGGTGATGTTGCCATTCGCGCGGAGGGGCTGACCAAGGAGTACCGGACGGGCTTCTGGCGCCGCCGCGTGCGGGTCCTGCACGATCTCAATCTTGAGGTGGAGGTGGGGCAGGTCTTCGGTTTCCTCGGCCCAAATGGGGCCGGAAAGACCACAACCCTGAAACTCCTCACAGGTCTGATCTACCCCACGGCCGGATCCGCCACGGTCCTGGGAGAGCCAGCGGGGAGCGTGGGTGTCAAGGCCCGCGTTGGATTCCTCCCCGAGAACCCGTACTTCTACGACTATCTCACGGGGGCCGAATACCTGGACTACTGCGGGGCCCTGGCCGGGCTATCCCGCGGGGTCCGGCGGGATCGGGTCGGGGCCTACCTGGAGCGCGTTGGACTGCTCGGCCAGGGGACCTTGCAGCTCCGCAAGTACTCCAAAGGGATGCTGCAGCGGATTGGGCTGGCCCAGGCCCTCATCAACGAGCCTGCCGTCATTTTCCTGGACGAACCGATGTCGGGGCTGGACCCGATCGGCCGCAAGGAGGTCCGGGATCTCATCCTCCAGCTTCGGGAGCAAGGCCGGACGGTTTTTTTCTCGACCCACATCATCCCGGATGTCGAGGTGGTCTGCGACCGGGTGGCTATCATCCTTGCGGGCCGTCTCGCTGCCGTGGGGCGGGTCGAGGAGTTGCTGGCCAGCCCATTGGAGCAGTTCGAGATAACCGCCTCGGACCTGCCGCCTGAGGTCGTGGCGACGCTCGCCGCGCGGAGCGTCGTCCCGTCAGTCCGAAGCGGAGACAAGACCCTGCTTTCCGTGAAGGGTGAAGAGGACCTGGGGCAGATCCTTCGGGCAATTCTCCAGGCGGGGGGCAGAGTCCACAGTGTTGTCCCTCACCGGCGCACCCTGGAGGAAGTTTTCCTGGCCAGTGTTGGGGAGGGGAACCGGTGAGGATTGCCGCCATTGCCTTCAACACCTTCCGGGAGGCCATCCGGGATAGGATCCTCTACAGCCTCTTGGTTTTCGCCATGGCCATGATCGGAGCCTCCGTCATCCTGAGCATGCTGAGCGTTGGCGGGGAGGCAAGAATCATAAAAGATCTGGGACTGGCGGCCATCGGGTTGGTCGGGACTCTGATCGCGGTCTTCATCGGAGTGGGGCTCGTGCACAAGGAGATCGAGCGGCGGACCCTCTACACAATCATCACGAAGCCGATCCGCCGCGCCGACTTCGTCCTGGGGAAGTTCCTGGGCCTGGCCCTCACCCTGGCCGTCAACGTGGCCATCATGGGAGCCGGCCTCATCCTCCTGGCCTCATCGGAGGAGGCTCGTTTCACCTGGGAACTTCTACTCCCGCTCGCCCTGACCCTCCTCAAGCTCTTGCTGGTCACCGCCATCGCCGTCCTCTTCTCCACGTTCTCCACTCCCACCCTGAGCGCCATCTTCACCCTGGCCCTGGTGGTGGTGGGAAGCCTGGCCGATGACCTGAAGCTCTTCGCCGCCACCTTCGGCGGTCCCCTCACGCAAGCGACGGTGCTCATACTCTACCTGGTCTTGCCGAACCTGGCCAGCCTGGATGTGGGGGCTGCGGTCGTGCGAGGCGAGACCGTCCCCGCGGCCATCGCCTGGCTGGCTGCGGCGTACGGCCTTGCGTATGTCGCAGCCCTCCTTGCATCCGCGGTCTGGATCTTCCAGTATCGGGACTTCAAGTAATGAGGGTCCGCTTCCCGGTCGCCTGCCTGTGTGTCCTGCTGCTGGGTATCGCCGCTGCGGCCGGTCTCCTCAGGGCTATCGAGCTGGCCCGCCCTCAGGTGGGATCCGCAGAGGAGGCCCCCTGGCTCCCCCCGGCCGGCGCGGTGCGGCCGCTCTTCCTCGGCTACAACGCCCTGGCGGCCGACCTCTTCTGGATCCGAACGGTCCAGTACTTCGGGGCGCACATTCAGACCGACCGACAGTACCAGCATCTGCACCGGCTGGTGGATCTGACGACCAGCCTGGATCCCCGTTTCGTAGACGCTTATCAGCTGGGTGGCCTTTTCCTCTCGCTGGCGCGGGCCTACCCTGAGGCCATCGCCATTTACCGTAAAGGGATCGAGCATAACCCGGACCAGTGGGAGCTCCCCTACGAACTCGGGCGGATGTACTTTCTCGATCTGGGGGACATCCCCGCCGCGCTGGAGTGGTTCGAGCGGGCGAACAAATTGCCTGGCCACGCTCACTATATCCCTCGTCTGGTGGCGCGGTTGCGAGCGCGTGAGGGTCTGATCGACGCAGCCATTGAAATGTGGGAGCGGATGCTCCAGACGACCGACAACGAGTGGGTGCGGCGCACGGCCAGGAAAGAGATCGAGAAGCTGCGGAAACGCCCCCCGCCAGGCTGATCCACGTCGGTATCGGAGCACTTGTACCCTTCTTTGAGAGGCATCTCGGCAGGCGGGGACTCCCATCGCCGGCATTCGAGATCCCGCTACCACAGGAGAGACGGGATCCGGCAGGCCGCAACCTGGATCCGGAGAGGATCGCCATCGCTCTGACCGTCGTCGGGTTCGGCCTCTCCGGCGCCGCCTCGATGGTCTATGATGAAACAGTCGGAGGGGTGATTTGCAACGACCTCCTGAGAAGGTTCCGGATGTGGTCGAGAGAGTGGCTGATAGGAGTATCGACGAGTGCTAGAAAGCGATCCTCCCGTCGTTGACCAGGGCCGCGCCGGGCTGTTCCGAAGGCCCGGAGCCTCCAGCTTTGCCGTGGTGCTGGCGGCGCTCGTCACCTACATCATGACGCTGGGCTATGACTTCACCTTCGACGACCACTATGTCATCCCAGCCGCCTGGCAGGTGGGGGCGGGGTCCCCTCTGGAGGTCCTGCTGGCGCCGGTCCGCGCTGGCGAGGCCCTCCTGGCCTACTTCCGGCCTTTGACCGCCCTCACCTACTGGTTGGATGGCTTCCTGTGGCAGGGGAACCCCGGCGGGTTCCATCTGACAAATCTCCTCTTGCACGCGGTGGTGAGTGTCTTGGTCTTGCAGGTGGCCCGACACCTTCTCCCCGCCGGCCCGGCCCCGATACTGGCAGGTCTCCTCTTCGCTGTCCACCCGGTCCATGTAGAGGCCGTAGCCTGGGTGCAAGGGCGGGTGGATCTCCTGTCAACGGCCGGCGTCCTCCTCGCCCTCCTGCTCGGACTCGCTGGCGCGGAAGCCGCCGGGGGCCGGAGAGTCCTGTGCTGGGCGGCCTCGGCCATTGCCCTTTTCCTGGCGTTGCTGGCAAAGGAGGTGGCAGTCGTGACACCGGCCCTGACCGCCCTCGCCCTCGCCGGAGAGCCTGGCCGGGGAGGTTGGCGCCGCGTGCAGGCGTGCCTGCCCCTGCTCGGCATGCAGGGATTCGCCTTCCTCCTCTATCTTGGGCTTCGGACTGCGACACTGGGTTCCCCGTCGCTGGGTCTACTCGGCGGACCGCCCTTCGGGGACCGGGTTCTCTTGAGCCTCGGGGTGATCCCCGTCTACCTGCGCCTCCTCTTGTGGCCCTTGGCTCTCAACCCGAAACATCCCTTCTCCCCCCCCGCCGGCCTCATGGATGCAGATGTCCTGATGGGGGCAGCGCTGCTGCTCGCCTTGGGTGCCATGGCTCTCATGTTGGGTAAGAGGATGCCCGGGCTTCGCCTCGGACTCGCCTGGCTAGCGCTGGCCTGGCTGCCGGCCTCGAACCTCATCCCCATTCGAGGGTTCGTTGTCGCCGAGCGATACTTGTACCTCCCGTCGGTCGGCTTCTCTATTGCCTTGGCGGGAGCTGCTGCGGGCATACTGGCACTCGAGGAACGCAGGCGCAAGGCGCTCTTCGTGGGCCTGGCGACCCTGCTTCTCACCCTTGGCTCCCTTGCCGCCGCCCAGATGGGGATCTGGCGAGACCCCCAGACCTTCTACGAGGGCCTGGTCCGGCGCAACCCGGACTCGGTGCTGGCCCACAACAACCTGGGGGCGGTCTACCTGGGTCTCGGGGACGAGTCACGGGCAGAGGAGGAGTTCAGAGCGGCCTTGCGCCTTCAGCCCGGCCACGTCGGCGCCCTGAGTAACCTCGGCATCTTGGCGCAGCGCCGCGGGGATCTGGAGGAGGCCAGACGCCTCTACCGCGAGGCCCTGGCCGCTCGCCCGGATCAGGCAGAGGTTTGGAACAACCTGGGGACCATCCACGAGGCGGAGGGAGACCTGGCACAGGCCGCCACTGCCTACGGCGAGGCCGTCCGCTTGTACCCTGCAGCCCCCCGGTTCCTGGCTAACCTGGCAGGTGTGCTGGCAGCTCAGGGGAAACGCGAGGAGGCGGCCAGGCTCTTCGAGCAGGCCATTCGATTGGATCCCACTGTTCCTCGCTGGCGGGGGGCGCTGGCCATCCTGCAGACCGGCGGAAAGCCGTAGGAGGGCGCGATGCCGGAAGGTGCATGCCATTCTCTCTCCCTCTCCGACTTCACGGAGCATATCCAAATTACTTGCCCAGGACCATTGCCCGGCCTATGCTAACGCGGGATGCGTCGAGATGGTCTTCGTGTGGTGGAAGGCCGTGTACGAGGGTTCCTGCGATGGCTGGATCAGGAAGCAGGCTCAGGAAAATATGAGCAGGAGCCGCCTCGGCCAGATGCACGCTCAACACCCCGCCCAGGACCCCACACGGGATACTCCGTGAGCAGCCAGGCGACCCCCACGGGGGATCCCGAATCCAAGCCAGCATCACTCGGATGGCTCTTCGGCCCCACTCAATCCGCGGGGATGCGCCGGACCCTGATCCTTCTCCTTTTCCCGTCGCTGGTGCTGGTCGGGACCCTGCGGTACGATTTCGTGTTCGACGACACCCTGGTGATCCTCGAGGACCCCATGGTGATAGGCACCTCCAGTTTGCGGGGTGTCTTCAACCAGCAGGTGCAGGTCACCGACGTGGTGCTGGGCTACTACCGTCCCATCACCATCCTGCTCTATCGCCTGGACTGGATCCTCTGGGGGGAGAATCCGGCCGGATACCGGCTCACGAACCTGCTGTGGCATCTGCTCGCAACCTTCCTGGTGTACCGGGTGGCTGTGCGAACGACCGGTCGCATCATGGCGGCCTGGGCGGCGGCCATGATCTTCGCCCTTCTTCCGGCGCACACCGAATCTATCGGATGGATCCAGGGGCGGGTGGACATCGTGGCGACAGTCCTCGGCCTGTTCGCCCACCTTTCCTGGCTTCGGGCGAAGGAGCGGAGGGGCTCCCCCGCCTGGTATTGGGGCGGGCTCTCCGGCACAGCGTTTCTCGCAGCCCTCCTCGTCAAAGAGGTTGCCGCGGCGCTTCCTTTGGCCTGGGGAGTCTGGGAGGTCTCCGCCATTGCAGGCTTGACCCCTAGCCACCGTCGAGCACTTGTCAGGTCGCTGGTCCCGGGCGCATGCGCCATCCTCCTTGCCGCCTTGACGTATGCCGTTCTTCGAAGCCTGGTCGTGGGCGCCCTGGTGACCTTTCCGATAAGCCTGTCTCCCCCCGGCCTCCGCGCCCTCGCGCTGCTCGTCATGCTGGCCGAGTACGGCCGGACCCTCCTGTTGCCCGACCCGACGTTGGTTTTTTACCGACCGCTGTTCGTTGCCCCCAGCCTGTCCGCCGTGACAGTGAGTCTGTCGACTCTCCTCGCCCTGAGCGGGGGATTGATCGTGGCCTGGCGCCGAGCCCGACCACTCTTTCCGTGGATTGCCTGGATCCCCATCACACTCGCGCCGCCACTCCTGTTCGCGCTCTACGCTCCAGCACCCGAGAGGGGATTCTACACGGCGGAGCGGTTTCTCTACCTCCCGTCAGTCGGTTGGTGCCTACTCCTCGGGTTCGTCGTGGCGTCGGCCTACGAATCGGCGCGCAGCCTGGCGACGTCCAGGTCCGTGGGGATCGCCCTGGCTGGCCTGCTCGTGGGATATGTCGGGCTGACGCTGATCCGATTGCAGCCATGGGCTGACCCGATTGATTTCTACACCGCCATGCGGGCTCAGCCTGGCCTCCCCCGCGAGATGCAGGTCTTCGTCCACAACGACCTGGGTCGCATCTACTTGGAGCGCGGGGAATTCCCGGCGGCGCGCGCGGAGTTCCTGGGTGCTTTGGTGCTCAAGCCCGACTACGCCCTTGCCCACAACAATCTGGGGGTGATGTTCATCCGGGAAGGGAAGCCCGGCGAGGCCAGACGATGGCTCGAGGCGGCCATCCGCCTGGACCCGACCCACAGTGACACCTATGGAAATCTGGGCGCAGCCTACGAGGCGGCAGGCGACCTGGTGGCCGCCCGGCGCGCCTTCGAGGCGGGCCTGCGCGTGGCTCCCGGCTCGGCGTGGTTGGCGCAGGGCCTGGCGCGGGTGAACGCTGAGATCGTGCATCCGCCTGCCTCGCAGCCAGGAACATCCCGATGAGTGAGACAGCCACACCGCCAGATCTCGCCGTCGTCATCCCTGCGCTGAACGAGCGGGAGAATCTGGAACTGCTCCTGCCCGCCCTCAGGGAAACGCTGGATGCACTCGGGATCCGCTGGGAGATCATCGTGGCGGACGGTGGCTCTCGCGACGGGACGGCCGAGGCAGCTCTGCGGCGAGGGGCCAGGGTCATCCGGCAGCACCAACCGGGATATGGCGCCGCCCTCATGGAGGCGATCGAAGCGAGTCGTGCCGAGTATGTCGTGACGATGGATGCCGACCTATCCCACCGACCCGTGTTCCTGGTCGACCTTTGGAAACAGCGAGACCGAGCCGAAATCTTGATCGCCTCTCGATACGTCCCCGGGGGTGCGTCCCAGACCCACTGGTTCCGGCGATTGTGCAGCGGGATCCTCAACGTCACCTACAGGCGGCTCCTCTCACTCCCGGTGCAGGATCTCTCCAGCGGTTTTCGAATGTATCGGCGAAGCATCCTGAAGGGTCTCCGATGCAGGGCCCAGGATTTCGACATTCTCGAAGAGATTCTGATCAAGGTCTACGCGCTGGGGTTCCGGGTTCAGGAGCTTCCGTTTCGGTACCTCTCCCGCGGGTCGGGACGCTCTCACGCCCGCTTCCTCAAGTTCGGAAGGGCATACTTGAAGACGTTGGTCCGGATGTGGCAGCTCCGGAACTCCGTGGCCTCTACGGACTACGACGACCGTGCCTTCGACAGCCCGATTCCCCTGCAACGGTACTGGCAGCGCGCGCGCCACCGGATCGTCCTGGGGTTCCTGGACCCGGCCTGCCGACAGGGGCAAGCCCCCGTCCTGGACATCGGCTGCGGCTCGAGCCGGATCATCCAGGATTTGCCCAAAGCCATCGGAATGGATATCCTGCTGCCCAAGCTCCGCTTCCTCCGCGGCCGGCACGACCGGCTGGTCCAGGCAACCGCTTTCGCATTACCCTTCCCGGATAACGCATTCGACGCCGTCATCTGCTCCGAGGTGATCGAGCATATCCCGGACCAGCCTCCGCTGTTTCAGGAGATGACCCGGGTTCTCCGACCCGGAGGTACACTGATCCTCGGAACCCCGGATTACGGCCGACGCCTCTGGTGGATCCTGGAGTGGGTCTACGGCAGGGTCCTGCCCGGCGCCTATGCTCACGAGCACATCACACACTACACTCGAGGGGCCTGCCTCGCCCGGCTGGTCGCCCACGGGTACGCAGTCCAGGAGCTTCGCTACGTCGGATTCTGCGAGATGATCTTCAAGGCCAGGAAGGCCGGGCTTGCACCTGGGCGGCTGGATGAGACAGGTCAGGCATTGAAGCCCGGCGGGGGCAGAGGGGATCTCTCGACCCGCGAAGGAGTGACTCGCATGGTCTCTCGTGACGAGGGCTGGTCCCCATGCTGACCGCCTGGGCCGCCGGCTTCGGCCTGATCATCGGCAGCTTCCTGAACGTGGTGATCCACCGGCTGCCCAAGGAAGAGAGTCTCGTGACTCCCCGCTCCCGGTGCCCGGCCTGTCAGACGCCGATCCGGCCCTGGGACAACATCCCGCTGCTGAGCTTCGCGCTGCTGCGGGGTCGCTGCCGCGTCTGCAAGGAGCCCATCTCCTGGCGCTACCCGCTCGTCGAGGCATTGACCGGTGTCCTGTTTGTCCTGACGGTGACGCGATTCGGCGTGACGCTGGAATCGGTTTTTCTCCTGATCTTCCTCAGCAGCTTGGTGGCGGTAACCTTCATAGACCTCGATCACCAGGTCATCCCCAACGCCATCACGCTCCCCGGCATTCCCCTGGGGCTCCTCGCCGGCGTCTTCGTGGGAATGCCGCCGGTTCTCGATCGGCTGGTCGGAGCCCTGGCGGGCGCCGGCTTTCTGTATCTGGTGCTCTTCTACGGCGGTGTCGTGTACGGGCAGGAGGCCATGGGGGAGGGCGACCTGAACCTCATCGCCCTCATCGGCGCCTTCCTGGGGTGGCGGGCGGTTGTGATCACGATCCTGGCCGCGTGTCTGGTCGGGTCGGTGGTTGGGATCGGCCTCATCCTCAGCCGGCGCCTGGGGCGGCGGCAGCACATCCCGTTCGGCCCCTTCCTCGCCCTGGGAGCTGTCATCGCCCTCTTCTGGGGCGACGACCTGATCCGCTGGTATCTCACATTTCTGCGTTGAGGCCTCGACGCACGCGCAAGGACGCAGAGAGGCCGGTCTGGGGAGCGTGGCGATATGCGGTGGCCTTGTGCATGCGCGGGACTGGCGGCGTGGATGATCCTGCTGTCCCTCGATACGGCGAGCGTCGCAGGACAGCCGGCGGGGCGTGAGCAGCGGATCGGTGACGCGGCCCTGCGCGTGGAGCGAGCCATGGCTCGACTCCAGGAGGCCGAGGCCACGGCGCGCTTGGCCGCCGCCTTCGGGGTGTCTCCGCGGGCGGTGACGGAGCTCCGCGATCAGAAGCTGGCCCTCGGCGAGGTCGCGGTGGTCCTGGCGCTGGCCGAGACCGGGAAGACCTCCCCCGATACGATCCTGAGCCTCTGGGCCAGCGGGCGCCTCACCTGGGGAGAGATCGCCGACCGGTTGAAGGTGGAACAGCGCAGCCTGCTCCGCCGCCTGGACGCCGCCCGCCGCGACCTTACGCACCAGAGTCGCTAAAGCTCCCGCAGCACCTCCCGGATGCTCTGCTCCAGGATGTCCACCATCTGGCCCACCTCCTGCTCCGTGACGATCAGCGGCGGGCCAAAGGCGATCCAGTGCGGGTCGAAGCGAAGGAGCAGGCCGTTCCGCAGGGCCTGCTTTCCGATGCGCAGGCCGATGTTGATCCCGGGGGCGAACTGCGTCTTGGTGACGGGATCCTTCACGAGCTCCGCCCCGATGAGGAGGCCCTTGCCCCGGATGTCCCCGATGATCCCGAGGGGGCGCAACCCTTCGAGGCGCCGCACCAGGTGCGCCCCCACGCGCCGGGCGTTTTCGGGGAGCCGCCGGTCCAGGATCTCCCGGATGCTCGCCAGCCCGGCCGCGCAGGACACGGGGTTTCCCGCGTAGGTGTGGCCGTGGGCGAACTCGGTCCCCGGGGCCCCCCAGAAGGACTCGGCCACCTTGTCCCGGACGAGCGCGGCCGCCAGCGGCGCATAGCCGCTGCTCATCCCCTTGCCGCAGCACAGGATGTCCGGCACCACCTCGAAGGTATTGGCCGCGAACAGGTTCCCCGTCCGGCCGAATCCGGTGATGATCTCGTCGAAGATCAGCAGGATGTCATGCTCGTCGCAGATCTGCCGCAGGAGCGTGAGGTACTCCATGGGCGGGGTGATGATCCCGCCGGTGTTGCTGATCGGCTCGACGATGATCGCCGCCACCGACCGGGGATCTTCCCACTCGACCAGGCTCCGGATGGTCCGGGCGCAGAAGACCTCGCAGTCCGGATAGCTCTTCTCGTAGGGGCATCGGTAGCAGTAGGGGGGATAGGTGTGGAGGAACCCGATCGCCGCGGGCTCGTACAGGGTCTTGCGGTATCCCACGCCCCCGGCGCTCATGGTGCTGCCGGTGGCCCCGTGGTAGCTCAAGTACCGCGAGAGGATCTTGTACTTCCCCGGGTTGCCCGTCTGCCGGTGGTACTGCCGGACCATCTTGAAGGCGGCCTCGTTGGCCTCGGAGCCGCTGTTCACGAAGCGGGCGGTGTTCAGGTCGCCGGGCGTGATCTCGGCCAGGAGGTTCGCCAGCTCCACCGCCCGGGGGTTCGTCCCGTGCATGGGGGGATGGAACGGCAGGGTCTCCAGCTGCCGGCGAACCGCCTCCAGTATCCGCGGGTTTCCGTAGCCGACGTTGACCGTGAAGATCCCCGCCAGGCCGTCCAGGTACTCCTTGCCATGGACGTCCCAGAAGCGGATCCCGTCGGCCCGCGCCACCAGGAACGGCTCCTTCACGAAGTCCGTCATCTGGCGGTAGTCCAGCATGATGTGCCGCAGGTACTCCTCCCCGGCGAACCGGGCATCGCTCGCTGTGGCCATGACCCCTACCTCCGTCCCCCGCCGTTCATCGGACGGGAACTTCTTGCATGACCTTCTGGATGGCCGCCTCCAGGGCCGACACGAGCTGCTCCACGTTGGCCTCGCTGAAGATGTACGGGGGGCTGATCTGGATGTGATCCCCCGCCACCCCGTCGATCATCCCGCCCATGCCGGGCACCACCATCACGCCCTGGGCCAGGGTGTGCTCCACGATCCGCCGTGTCACGCCCGCCTCCGGGGGAAAGGGCCGCCGGGTGGCCTGATCGGCGACGAACTCCACGCCCAGGATCAGGCCGGTCCCGCGCACGTCGCCCACGATGGGGAACCGCCGCAGCGACTCCAGGCGCTGGAGCAAGAGGCGCCCGATGCGGGCGGCGTTCTCGACCAGGTTATGGCTCTCCAGGTACCGGAGGACGGCCAGGCCGACGGCGGCGCACAGCGGGTGGCCGGAGTAGGTGAATCCCTGCGCCGTGTGACCCGACCCCTTGGCGATGGCGTCCACCACCTTGTCGTGCAGGAGCACGGCGGCCAGGGGCGCGTAGCCGCTGGAGAGCGCCTTGGCGGTGGTGATCATGTCGGGGACGACTCCCCAGTGCTCGATCCCGAAGTTCTTCCCGGTGCGCCCGATGCCGTTGATGACCTCATCCGAGATGAACAGGATATCGTGCAGGTCGCAGATCTCCCGGATGCGCGGGTAGTACTCGGGGGGCGGTGTCACCCCCGCCGCCGAGGTTCCGATGACCGGCTCGGCGATGAAGGCGGCGATGCTGTCGGCCCCTTCCAGCCTGATCACCCGCTCCAGGTCCTCGGCGCAGGCGATCCCGCACGTCGGGTAGCTCTTCCCGTACGGGCAGCGATAGCAGTAGGGCGGATGGATCTTCGGGAAGTTCAGCAGGTACGGCGTGAACTCCCGGCGCCAGGCGGTGCGGCCCGACATGGACAGCGCGCCGATGGTGTTGCCGTGGTAGCTGATCCACCGGGAGATGATCCGGTACTTGCCGGGCTTGTCCCGCTCCAGGTGATACTGGTGGGCCAGCTTCATGGCGGTCTCGGTGGCCTCGGAACCCCCGGACAGCAAGAGCACGTGGCCCAGCCCGCGCGGGGCCCAGCGTGCCAGCTCCTCGGCCAGAGCCTGGGCCGGCTCGTTGGCGAAGGAGCCCCCATGCACGAAGGCCACCTTCTCCGCCTGCTCCGTCATGGCCGCGATGATCTCGGGGACGCCGTGGCCCACGTTGACCACGGCGATCCCCCCCACCGCGTCGAGGTATTCCCGCCCCGCCTGGTCGTAGAGGAAGACCCCCTTCCCCCGGACCATGACCGGGTAGCGCTTTGCGAAATCGCGATGCACCTGGGCTCGCATGACTCAAGACCTCCCAAGATCGTTCGGTGGTTCGGTAGGTCGGTAGGTCGGTGGTTCAGGGTGGCTCCCGTCCAACCGAACCATCGAACCACCGAACGACCGAACGCCTCTTGATCTTTTATCCCTTCAGCTCCGCGGGCAGCGCCCGTTCCACCGCCCCGATGGCCTCGTCCAGGATCGCGAGGAGTTCGTCCACCTGGCTCTGCGTGATGATGAAGGGAGGCGCCAGGAGCAGGTGATCCCCGGCCACCCCATCCACCGTTCCGCGCGCCGGGAAGACCACCAGGCCGCGGGCGAAGGCCTCCTCGAACACCCGCTTGCCGAAGAGGTACTCCGTCGGAAACGGCTCCTTGGTCCGCTTGTCCCGCACGAACTCCACGCCGGCCATGAGGCCCAGGCCCCGCACATCGCCCACCGTCGGGTGATCCAGCAGCCTCTTGAGTCCCTGGAGCAATCGCTCCCCCATGCGGCGGCTGTTCTCGATCAGGCCCTGCTCCCGGATGATGTCCAGGACCTCGATCCCGACCCGGGAGGACAGGGGATTGGCGCAGTAGGTGTGCCCGCCCCGGAAGTTGCTCTGCTTTGCCCGCAGCAAATCCATGATCTTGTCCCGCAGGATGACGGCGGCGAGGGGCGTGTAACCACCCGAGATCCCCTTGGCGGTGGCGATGATGTCCGGGATCACGCCCCAGTGGTCCACGCCGAAGTTCTTCCCGGTCCGTCCGAACCCGGTCATGACCTCGTCCGCGATGAAGAGCACGTCGGCCTCGTCGCAGATCCGGCGGACGAGGGGGAAGTACTCGGGCACCGCCGGCACCGCGCCGAGGGCGGCGCCCACCACGGGCTCGGCGATGAAGGCCAGGGTATTCTCCGTCCCCTCCTGCCGGATGGCCTTGCGGAGGGCGTGGGCGCATTCCAGGTTGCACTGCCCATAGCGGAGCCCCCAGTCGCACCGGTAGCAGTAGCAGGGCGGGATCTTGACCGCGTGGCCCAGCATGGGGCCGTAGATCTGGCGCCGGCTGCTGAAGCCGCCCGCGGTCATGGCCCCGAAGGTGTTGCCGTGGAAGCCCTGCCAGCGGCCGATGACCGTGAACTTCCCCCGGTGGTTCCGCTCGTACTCGTACTGCCGGGCGAACTTCACGGCATTCTCGGTGGCCTCGGAGCCGCCGGACAGGAGGAAGGTCTGCTTCAGCTCCGGGGGCGCGATCTCGGCGATCCTGTCGCACAGCTCGATGTGGGGCTTGTTGGCAAAGCAGTGCGCCGGGCTGAAGGCGATGGTCTCTGCCTGCTGCGCCATGACCGCCGCCACCCGCTTGTTCCCGTGGCCGATGGAGGTCACGACCGACGAGCCGCCCGAGCCGTCGATGTACTTCCGCCCCTTGGTGTCGAAGAGGTAGACGCCCTCCCCCCGCTCGACCACCGGGTACTCTCGCTCCAGGTCCCGGAACACGACCCGGCTCAGATCCCACCCGATCACCGCCTGCTTCATCCTGCCGTCGAGTTCCATCGCCTCTCCCCCATGAGCCACCCGGCGACCGTCGTGCAGTCGCCGGGAGACCGGCCTACAGGATCTTGCCGAGAAACTCCTTCATGCGCTGGTTCTTTGGTCGATCGAAGATGTCGGCTGCCGTCCCCTCCTCGATGATCCGTCCCTCATCCATGAAGATCACGCGGTCGGCGACCTCCCGGGCGAAGCCCATCTCGTGCGTGACGACCATCATGGTCATGCCGTCCCGGGCGAGCTGCTGCATGACGTCCAACACCTCCCGCACCAACTCCGGGTCCAGGGCCGAGGTGACCTCGTCGAAGAGCATCAGCTTCGGCTGCATGCAGAGCGCCCGGGCGATGGCCACCCGCTGCTGCTGGCCGCCCGAGAGCTGCGATGGGTAGGCGTCGATCTTGTCCTGGAGGCCCACCTTGGTCAGCATGGCCACGGCCTCCTGCCGGACCTCAGCCTCGGGCCTTTTCCGCACGACCCGCGGCGCCAGCATGACGTTCCGGATGGCGCTGAGGTGGGGAAAGAGGTTGAAGGACTGGAACACGATCCCCACCTCGGCCCGGACGGCCCGGATGTTGGTCTTGTGGTGGTCCAGACGGATGCCGTCGATCCAGATCTCGCCGGATTGCACCGGCTCGAGGTAGTTCAGGCAGCGGAGCAGCGTGCTCTTGCCCGAGCCGCTGGGGCCGATGACCACCACGACCTCGCCCCTGGCGACCTCCAGGCTCACGTCCTTGAGGACGTGCAGGTGCCCGAAGTACTTGTTGACGCCCTTGACTTTAACCACCGACTTTCAACCTCCGTTCCACGTGCAGGGCCAGGCGGGACAGCGGATAGCACAAGGCGAAGTACATTCCGGCCACGATCCCGAAGACCTGAAAGGACAGGAACGTCTTCTCCGTGAGGATCTGGCCCACCCGGGTCAGCTCCAAGTAGCTGATGACCGAGACGACCGAGGAGTCCTTGATCAACCCGATGAGCAAGCCGACCCCGGGTGGGACCATGACGCGGAAGGCCTGTGGGATGACCACCCACCGCATCACCTGCGGGTATCCCATGCCCAGCCCCCGGGCCGCGTCCCACTGGTCCTTGCCCACGGACTGGACCCCCGCCCGGACGATCTCGGCCATGAAGGCGCTGGAGTTGACCATCAGGGTGGCGACCCCGGCCAGGAAGATGGGAACATTCAGACCGAGAAGCGGCAACGCGAAGAACACGAGATAGAGTTGCATCAGCAGGGGCGAGTCGCGGATGATCTCGATGTACAGCCCGGCCGGCCAGGAGAGCCAGCGAGAATGCGAGGCCCGGGCCAGGCCCACGACCAGGGCGATCAGCGTCCCCAGACCGAGGCCCAAGAGACACAGGGCGACCGTGTTCCCGAGGCCCTGGAGAAGGAGCACCGCATCGTAGAGATTCAGCCTATCCTGAACGTATTGGGGCATCATCGCTCGCCACGGATCGGCCCGGTGTGAAGGCCGGGCTGACCCAGGGCCCTCACGCGGGCCGGCCGAAGAGTCGCCGGCCCAGGATCTTCAAGAACCCAGAGATCGTCAACGTCATGACCACGTAGACCAGGGTGACGACCGTATACACCTCAAAGGAGCGAAAGGTCTCGGTCACCAGCTCTTTCCCGCGCAGGGCCAGCTCCTGGACGGCGATGGTGGAGACCAGCGACGACCACAGGATGATGCCGATGAACTGATTGCACAGCGGCGGGTAGATGACCCGGAAGGCTTGCGGGAAGACCACGTGCCGCATGAGCTGGGGAAAGCTGAGCCCCAGGGACAGGCCCGCCTCGAACTGCCCCCTGTGGATGGCCTCGATCCCCGCCCGGACGATCTCGGTGAGGTAGGCCCCGTTGTTCACCACGAGACCGACGACACCGGCCGTGTAATTCGATACCTCGATGTTGATCTGGCTGAAGCCGAAGTAGATGAAGAAGAGCTGGACGAGCAGCGGGGTGTTCCGGATGAACTCGACATACCACCTGGCCGGGACACTCAGCCATCGGAAGCGCGAGAGGCGGCAGAGCGCCCCGATCGTGCCGACGATGAAGCTGAAGAACAGCGCGAGGATCGAGATATGAATGGTCACCAGGGCCCCGCTGAGCAAGAGCGGGAGTTCCTGGAGCACCGGACGAAATTGAAAGACATACCCGTGCATACCGTGTCAGCCTCGGCGGGAAGAGGCGCCCCCCGGTGCGACCTGGGGGGCGCCGTACGGTTTGCTTACCAGTTTGGCGAAACAGGCCTCGGATCCGCGTTGAACCACTTCTTGTACAACTCCTTCATCTTCCCGCTCTGGTGCAGCCGGTAGATGAAGAAGTTGATGTAGTTGAGCCATTCCTGGTCGAACTTCCGCACACCGAAGCAGTAAGGCTGAAACGCCAGCGGCTTCTCCAGGAAGCCCAGGGCCTTTTTCGGATCCCGGCCGGCGTGGTAGACGGTGTAGGTGTAGTCCTCGATCTGGGCGTCCGCCTTGCCCTGCTGCACCGCCAGGAGGGCCGTCGAGGCCTGGTCGTATTGCTG
Organism: Methylomirabilis sp. (SeqCode); assembly: GCA_035455275.1. Classification (GTDB taxonomy): domain Bacteria; phylum Methylomirabilota; class Methylomirabilia; order Methylomirabilales; family 2-02-FULL-66-22; genus 2-02-FULL-66-22. Next base: position 17,659 of record DATIFO010000281.1, read on the forward strand.
CACGACCGCCTTGGGGGCTTCTTTCTTGAGGAGGATCTCGCCGGTCGAGCCCGTCGTCACCGCGACCTTCTTTCCATTCAGGTCCGACCAATTCTTGATCTTGGCTTCCTTCCGGTAGATGGCGCCGATCCCGTCAATCACGTACGGATCGCTGAAGGTGATGGCCTTGGACCGGGGGAGCGTCGCCGTGAAGTTCGAGATGGCCACGTCGATCTTCCCCGACAGCAGGAAGTTGATCCGGTCCTGGGTCGTCGGCACCGGCACCAGGGTCAGCTTCACCTTCAGCACATCATCCCCCGCGAATTCCTTGGCGATGTCCACGTCCATGCCCACGATGTTGTTCTGGGCATCCCGGAACCCCCAGGGCGCGAAGAAGTCGAACGTCCCCACGATCACCTCGCCCCGCTTGACGACCGTGTTCAGGGTGTCTTGCATCTGCGGCGCCGCCTCGCCCGCCTGCGCTACGTACGGCCAGAGCAGTAGGGCAAGCATACCGATCACGATCCCGACTCCCACGGACCTCCGCGTGATCCTCATCGCTCCTCCTCCTTGCAGCCTGCGTTCAACGCCCGGCCGCGCCGGTTACAGTGGGCCGTCCCCGGGGCCATCCCCTCCCGCTGCCGCCGCCCATCTGTAGGTTGCCCTCCGCCCTCTCTCTCCAGAACGGGTTCAGTGTCCCAGCCGCTCCACCGCCAGGCGTCGCGCCTGCTTCGCCTGTCGGAGCGCCTCCGATCGGCTCCCCTCCTTCCGTCGTCCCCTTCGCATGACCTTGGTCAGGAAGAGGTCCAGCACTTCGCCCATGTGCTCTGCCATGACCCGGCCGGCCCGCCGCGGGTCGCGCCGCCGCAGGGCCTCCAGGATTGGCAGGTGCCCCTGCACCACCGCCTTCATGTCCGCGTACATGAGATTGGTGGCCGACAGGTAGACTCGGATCATCCGGTCCATGCCCACCCAGGTCTCGTACAGCAGCCGGTGTCCGGAGGCCCGCATGATGTACTCGTGAAACTGGTAATCCCACTCCACCATGCGGGGGAAGTCTCCCCGGCGGGCCACCGCCAGCATCTGTTTGAGGATTGCCTCCAGGCGCTCGAAGTCCTCCCGGGTCAGCCGCCTCACGGCAAGGCTGGCGGCGAAGCCCTCCAGCACCCCGCGCAGGCTGGCGACCTCACGCACCAGTTCCTCCGTGAGGTCGGCGACGAACGTTCCCCGGTTGGCACGCCGGACCACCAGCCCTTCCCGCTCGAGCTGGATGAGGGCCTCCCGCAGCGGGGCCCGGCTGGTCCCCATCGCGTGGGCGACCTGCACCTCCAGCAGGCGCGAGCCTGGACGCAGCTTCCCATCCGCGATGGCTGCGCGGATCGAGCCGGCGATCTGCTCGGCGATGGTGCGGTAGGCTATGGGGGCAACCCGGGGCGGCGGACTGACAGGGGAGCTTCGGCGGGTTCTGACAGGGACGGTCATTCGAGACCCTGAGCCATCGGCAGAAGTCGGACGCCTAGGGTAGTGTCGACAGTCGACCTTTTATCCCGATCCGGGCGGGCAGGTCAAGTGGAAAGTTCGGGCAGTCCCACAGGGCCCCCTCCCACAAGCGCCGCCGGTTCCACGCTTGGCCCTTGACAGGCAAGAACCGAGGGATAAGCTATCCGGCGTATGACCCCTTGCCATTACGCCTGACCGGGTACGCGTCCATCGTCATGGGGGAAAGGAGGCCAATGTGATTCAGTTCCTGGTGCACGAGCGGAGCGACAATGTGGGGGTGGCCACGCTAGACCTCAGGGCTGGCGAGGTCGGGAAGGGCCTGTACATGGACTCTCAGGCTCCGGTGGAGGTCCAGGTCCGCAACGACATTCCCCTGGGCCACAAGCTTGCGCTTCGGAACCTGGGGACGGGGGACACGGTCATCAAGTACGGCCACGACATCGGCCAGGTGACCATCGACATCCAGGCGGGAGAGCACGTCCACGTCCACAATCTCAAGACCAAGAGGTGGTAACCATGAAGACACCCAAGGTGCTGGGGTATCGCCGCGAGAACCATCGGGTCGGGGTGAGGAATCATGTTGTGATTCTGCCGCTGGATGACCTGTCCAATGCCGCCTGCGAGGCGGTGGCCAACAACATCAAGGGGACGCTGGCCATCCCTCACGCCTACGGCCGTCTGCAGTTTGGCGAGGACCTGGCGCTGTTCTTCCGGACCATGATCGGGACCGGGGCGAACCCCAATGTCGCGGCGGTGGTGGTGATCGGCATCGAGCCGGATTGGACGGAGCGCATCGTGTCTGGCATCGCGCAGACTGGAAAGCCCGCCAAGGGCTTCGCCATCGAGCGCAGCGGGGATCTCCGGACCATCGCCGAGGCCTCGCGCCAGGCCAAGGAGTACCTGCAGCGGGCGTCGGAAGCCCAGCGGACCGAGTGCTCTCTCGACGAGCTCTACATCTCCGTCAAGTGCGGCGAGTCGGACACCACCTCCGGGCTGGCCTCCAACCCCACCGTGGGCAATGCCATCGACAAGCTGGTCGAGATGGGTGCCACCACCAGCTTCGGGGAGACCTCCGAGATCACCGGCGCCGAGCTGGTGTGCAAGGAGCGCGCGGCGACGCCCGAGGTGGGCGAGGCATTCATGCGGGCATGGACCGCCTACAACGACATCATCGTCAGCCACAAGACCGACGACCTCTCCGGCAGCCAGCCCACCAAGGGGAACATCCGGGGAGGATTGACCACCATCGAGGAGAAGGCCTTTGGCAATCTCCAGAAGATCGGGAAGAAGGCTCGCTACGTCGGGACGCTCGAGCCGGCCGAAGCCCCCAGGGGCAAGGGGTTGTGGTTCATGGACACCTCGTCGGCCGCGGCCGAGGCGGTGACCCTGTGGGCTGCATCGGGGGCAGTGGTGCACCTGTTCCCGACCGGACAAGGCAATGTCATCGGAAATCCCATCCTGCCGGTGATCAAGCTCTCGGCCAATCCCGTGACATGCCAGACCATGAGCGAGCACATCGATCTGGACGTGTCGGCCATCCTCAGGGGTGAGATGACGTTGGATCAGGCCGGAGACAAGCTCATCGAGATGATCGTCAGGACCGCCAACGGCCGGCTCACGGCCGCCGAGGCCCTGGGACACCGCGAGTTCGTCCTGACCAGGCTCTACGTGAGCGCCTAGCCTCGCCGGCGGCCGTGGATTCCGCGGATCGCATCGGCGGCGTCAGGGTGGGAGACAGAGGCACTTCCGGCAGGATCAGGCAGGAAGCCAGGCTTCGTGCCCCTGGCGATGGGGCAGCAGGAAAGTCTTGCCTACATCGAGAAGATGACGGCCATCTACACGGACCTGGCGGCCGGCCTGAAGAAGTAGGCGCCCACCTCATACGCCCGAGGGCGGCGGCTGGATCCGCCGCACTCGCGCTGATGTCCCAGTAAGATAGAGCAATCCGGTGTCGGCCCCGATGTGCTCGCGGGGATGGCGAAGCTGACCAAACCCACTTTTCCCTTGACGCATCAAACCGGAAGGCAGAGGCTTTGGCAATCTGGAACCCCATCCCAAGGGGATGGCAATGAGACCTACCGAAGCCGACACCTGTCGCATGTACGTATTGCCCAAGCTCCGCGAGGCGGGCTGGGCGGATGACCAGATCCGCGAACAGAGGTACTTCACGGACGGCCGGATCGTGGTGGCGGGCCGAAGACATCTCCGCAGACCTGGGAAGAAGGCAGACTATCTTCTATCCAACCGGCAGGATTATCCCATCGCCGTGGTCGAGGCCAAGGCAATCTATAAGAATCCGGCCGACGGACTCCAGCAGGCGATGGAGTACGCAGAGATCCTGGGGCTCAGATTCGCCTATTCCACAAACGGCCACGGCATCGTGGAGCACGACTACATCACCGGGGTGCAGCAACCCCTCGACCAGTTTCCTTCACCCGGTGACCTGTGGAACCGCTTTCGCGGGGTCGAAGGCCTGACTGATGACAAGGTGGCCGAGGACCTGCTGTTTCCATTCAACCGCGAACTCCGGAATCCTGACGGTTCCATCAAGACACCTCGCTACTTCCAGCTTATCGCCATTCAACGCACGGTGCAGGCCGTCCTCCAGGGCAGGCCCCGCATCCTCATCACGATGGCCACGGGGACCGGTAAGACCTTTGTGGCCGTCCAGGTTGTGTGGAAACTGTGGAGGACGGGACGGAAGAAGCGGATACTGTACCTCGTGGATCGGAGCATCCTCGTGGACCAGCCCATCGTCCGCGAGTTCAGCATCTTCGGCGATGCCGTCTGGAAGATCCAGGGCGAGGCCCAGAAGGGCCGCGAGATCTACTTCGCGCTCTACCAGGCATTGGCCGAGGACGAATCCCGACCCGGCCTCTATAGGGAATATCCACCAGATTTCTTCGACCTGATCATCGTGGACGAGTGCCACCGGGGAAGCGCAGCGGACGAGTCACGCTGGCGCCACATCCTGGAGTACTTCCACCCGGCGACTCAGATCGGGATGACCGCGACACCTCTGCGCGAAGAGACACGCGATACCTATCGGTACTTCGGCAACCCGATCTATACCTACCGACTGGGCCAAGGAATCGAAGACGGCTTCCTGGCTCCGTACCGTGTGCACCGGATCGTGCCCAGCGTGGACGCCACCGGCTGGCGTCCCGAGCAGGGTCAACTCGATCGGTTCGGGCGCGAGATCCCGGACGGCGTTTACGAGACAAGAGACTTCGAGCGGGTGGTCTCCCTCCTCAGCCGGACCGAGTTGGTTGCCCACCACCTCACCACGCACATGAGGCGGACAGACCGATTCGCCAAGACCATGGTCTTTTGCGTGGACCAGGAACACGCTGAAGACATGCGCGCCGCGCTCCACAAAGCCAATGGGGATCTCGCGCAACAGCACTCACATTACGTGGCGCGCGTGACGGCAGACGAAGGGAAGGTCGGTCGGAGCCACCTCGATGACTTCGTGGACCCGGAGAAGGATGTCCCGGTCATCCTGACCACCTCCAAACTCCTGAGCACGGGGGTTGACGCCCCCACATGCCGAAACATTGTCCTGTTCAAGCCGATCGGGTCCATGGTGGAATTCAAGCAGATCATCGGCCGCGGCACCCGTCTGTATCCGGAGAAGGACAAGCTCTCGTTCACCATCCTGGACTACGCCGGGGCCACCCGCCTCTTCGCCGATCCCAGTTTCGACGGCGACCCCGAGCGGATCAGTGAGGAGGCAATCTATCCAACCGCTGAGGAGCAGGCGCCTCCTTCTGAGGCTGAGGAAGAACCCATATGGGAAGCAGGCGCGGAGTTGATGGCGGATACGGGTGGGGAGAGGCCTCACCGGAAATACTACGTGGACGGGATCGAGGTGCGCATCAGCGCCGAGGCGGTGTACGAGCTGGATAGCTCAGGCAAGAAGCCGAGGGTGGTCACGTACGCGGATTATACGAGGGAACAGGTGCGCCGCCTGTATCCCACTCCTGCCGAGCTGCGCACCGAGTGGATGAATACGGAACAGCGGGCGGCAATCATGGAGGCGCTCGCGGAGCGGGGTATTGACTTCTCTACGTTGGCCGAAGCCACCATGCAGCCGGACGCCGATCCGTTCGACCTTCTCGTCCACGTGGCGTGGAATGCCCCGCTCCGCACCCGGCGCGAACGCGCCGAACTGGTCCGGAAAGAAAGGAAAGACTTCTGGGATCGGTACACGCCCGAGGCCCGTGTTGTCCTCAACGATCTACTCGACAAGTACACTGACCACGGCGTCACCCAACTCGACGACCTCCAGATCTTGGAAGTGCCACCCCTCTCCGTCCACGGAACCCCAATTGAACTCGCCGACCTATTCGGTGGTCCAGCCCAACTACGACAGGCAGTTACAGAACTCCAGTCAGCTCTCTACCGATAGATGGTAACTTGCATAAAGGTACAATTTATTATTACCTCAATGAGTATCTTCACTAGATATTTGCTAAAGGTAAAAATATATGTTACCTTTTTGCCGCTATGGCGAAGAGAGATTCCCAAGACGCGAGAAGGCGTCTTTATGAATTCGCAGTTTCTCAGGGAGGTTACTTCACTGCCACGCAGGCCAGGGCCGCGGGCTACCCAAAGCAGCTTCAGCACTACCATGCCGCACGCGGCAACTGGGTCCGGGAGGATCGCGGTATTTACCGCCTCTGGGAGTGGCCCCAAAGCTCCTTCGACGATCTTATCCAGTGGACGCTGTGGAGCAGCGGGGCGGCTGTCGCTTCTCACCAGAGCGCGATGGCGGTTCACGAGATCAGCGATCTCATGCCGGCGAAGATTCATCTGACGGTGCCCCCAGGTTTTCGGAAAAAACCGCCTTCGGGCATCGTCATCCACCGAGGCCGTCTTGAGCCGGATGAGATTGAGCGCCGGGAAGGTTTCCGCGTCACGGCACCTCTCCGCACTCTGATTGATGCCGCGAAGGCTGAGGTTGATCCTGAGCGCCTCTCGCATGGGGTCCTTGATGCCATCCGGAAGGGCCTCGTCACAGACCGGCATATCGACACAGCTATAGCATCTCTCGCGGGATCAGCAGCAAAGCGTCTGTATGATGCACTTCAAGAGGCACGAAGGGCGGCTTGATGCGCTATGCCACGGCAGGTGCCTTCCGCAAGGCCCTGGAGCAACGTATCAAGGCGCTGGCCGGGACGGATAGCCCGGGAATCCAGCGGCTTCGCAAGCGGGTGACATTCGAAAGATTTCTTGCACGGCTCCAAGATCATCCCGGAAGCCCATGGTTCTTGAAAGGTGCATTTGCCCTGGAGCTTCGCCTTGGAGATCGAGCACGCACCACAAGGGACCTGGACTTGGGGACTGATCTTGGGCCTGGCACCAATTCGCCAGTTACCAAAGATCAGGTGGCCAGACTTCTTCAAGAGGCTGCCGCCTTCCCTCTCGAGGATTTCTTCGAATTTGTCGTCACGGAGGGGGAGGAGCTTCTGCCGGACCAGGAAATCCGCGCCTACCGATTCAACGTGAAGGCGTTTCTGGCGGATCGCATCTTCGAGTCGTTCGTGCTCGATATCGGAACAATGGTCCCACTCGTGCTCCCTCCGGATCAGATTGATGGAAGTGGCATACTGGGATTCTCGGGGGTTCCTCCAAAGCGATTTCGCGTCGTATCGCTTCCCCAGCAAATTGCAGAGAAGATTCACGCCTTCACTTTCCCGTGGAAAGATAGAGAGAACACGAGGGTGAAGGATCTCGTTGATCTTATGTTGATTCTGGAAGTATCCCCTCCGGACCCCAAGACAACCCGGAAGGCTCTGGAGGCCGTATTTGGCGAAAGAACAACCCACCCGCTGCCTGCCAGCTTGCCGCCCCCGCCGGCTTCATGGTCCGGGTCATATACTGCCATCGCAAAGGAACTGAAGCTCACCCACACCAGAATCGAAGATGCTATTCGATTCCTCGATCAGTATTGGACGGAGGTCTTTCCATGAGGTGCCAACATGGCGCGGCGTAGTGGGGAAGCTAAAGCACTGCCGCTGACGGCCAAGGCGCAGCTATCAGCCGCCATCAAGAGGGCTCGGGATATCATGCGGAAGGATGCCGGGCTGAATGGCGACCTCGATCGGATCCCCCAGCTCTCCTGGATCATGTTCCTGAAGTGCTTCGACGACATGGAACAGCGGCGGGAGGTGACAGAGAAGAAGTATCGGGCGGCGATCGACTCGCCATACCGTTGGCGCAACTGGGCCGCCGATCCGAACAGGGGCACGACTGGTGAGGCTCTGCTCAAATTCGTCAATGACGAGCTGTTCCCGTACCTCCGAGGACTCGTGGGAGCGGGCGCAGGAGACGCGCGGGACGTCCTGGCGGCCGTCTTCAAGGAAACCTTCAACCGGATGCTATCCGGATATCTTCTTCGAGACGTCGTCAACCTCGTCAACCGCGTCAACTTCAACTCTTCGGACGACATCCACACCCTGGGCCACCTCTACGAGTCCATGCTCCGCGAGATGCGGGATGCTGCCGGGGACTCGGGCGAGTTCTACACGCCCCGCCCGGTCGTCCGGTTCATCGTCCAGCAGGTAAACCCACGCCTGCGGGAGACCGTCCTCGACCCAGCCGTGGGAACCGGCGGCTTCCTCGCGGAGAGCTACGAGCATCTGAAGGCCCAGGTGAAGAGCGTGGAGGATCGGCGACGGCTCCAGGAGGAGAGCATCTTCGGCATCGAGAAGAAGCCGATGGCCTACCTCCTGGGCATGATGAACCTGCTCCTCCACGGCCTGGATCGTCCGAACCTCGTCCGCGACAACGCCCTGAGTAACCCGCTCACCCAGATCACCGATAGCGCTCGCTACAACGTGATCGTCACGAATCCACCATTCGGCGGAGAAGAGGAAAAGGGAATCCAGGACAACTTCCCCGAGGCCACCCGAACCTCCGAGACTGCCCTCCTCTTCCTCCAGTTCATCATGCGCAGCCTCAAGCGCGGCGGCCGCTGCGGAATGGTTGTCCCCAACGGTGTCCTTTTCGGCGACGGTGTCTGCGCCCGGATCAAGAAGGAGCTCCTCCAGAACTTCAACCTCCACACCATCGTCCGCCTGCCCAACGGCGTCTTCGCCCCCTACACCAGCATCCCGACCAACCTCCTATTCTTCGAAAAGACCGGCCCCACCAAGGAGATCTGGTACTACGAACACCCCCTCCCCGAGGGCCGGAAGCAATACACCAAGACGCAGCCCCTTCAGTTCGAAGAATTCGCCCCCTGCCAAGCCTGGTGGTCCAACCGTCAGGAGAACGACCGTGCCTGGAAGGTCAGCGTCGAGAGCGTTGCCAAGTACAACGAAGCTGGCAACCACCTCTCGATTAATCTCGACCTCAAAAACCCACGGGGCCAGGACGACGTTCACCACATGCCTGCGGAAATTCTGGTCCAGGACATCCTTGCGAAGGAACGAAAGATCATGGAGGTCACGGCTGAGATATACTCAGCGATCCGTGGCGGGTTACCAGAGGAGAAAAGAGGAAAGCATGAGGAGGGAGACCGAGGCCCCCGACAGCAATCGCGAGAAGAAGGCCCAGCACTCACGAGCAGCCTCCACCTTCGACTCGCCCAAGGAAAGACCTCGAGATTAGAAGAGGTCTTGGTGTTGGAAGAGATTCGCGATGAGGTTTGCTTCGGACG
>DATIFO010000282.1:0-16735 GCA_035455275.1 Methylomirabilis sp. (SeqCode)
ATCCCTTTGGGGCGCGTGGCGTGGGCGAGGTGCCCATCGTGCCGCCGATGGCTGCCGTCGCCAACGCCATTTACGCTGCCGTGGGCGTCCGCTTGACGGACCTGCCGATGTCCCCGCCCAGGCTCTTGGCGGCGATCGATCGTGCGCGGAGCTAGCCGCATGGCCCGGGTCCTCCTCACCGGTTCGATTGGTCGTCAATTGACGGGCGGGCAGACCCGGCTCGAGGTGGAGGCCGACACGGTCCGCCGCCTCATCCTGGAGCTGGACCGGCGCTTTCCCGGCCTCGGCTGGCAGGTCGAGCAGACCATGGCGATCGCCATCGACGGCGAGATCTTCCAGGACGCCTATTCCGCTGCCCTCCGTCCGGACAGCGAGGTCTGCCTGATACCCAAGCTCGCGGGCGGGTGATCCTCACGGACGCGACCAGGTTCGAGTCGCAAACAGGCGCCGCGATGCAACAGAAGACACGGACGATCAGTGGAAGCGAGCCCCCCGGCGCCCGTCGTCATGGGAGTCAGGGACTGAGGCCGCGGTTTGGAGCCCGGCCCGTCGCCCTGACCCTGGGGCTGTTGGTCGTCATGGGTGCCGCGTCCATGGCACGTGCGCAGGAGCTGCTCCTGTCAGTGGCTGTCAGCCTGAAGGACGCCACGGAAGAGCTGGGGCGCGAGTTCCAGCGGACCCGCCCCGGCGTCACCCTGCGGTACAACTTCGGGGCCTCGGGGGACCTGCAGAAGCAGATCGAGGCCGGCGCGCCGGTGGATCTGTTCATCTCGGCAGGGCAAAAGCAGATCGACGACCTGGGAAAGCAAGGGGTCCTCCGCGCCGAGAGCCGGCGGATCTTTGCCCGCAACGTGCTCACCCTCATCGTGCCCGGCGACTCCCGGCTGGATCTCCGCGGGCCGGCGGATCTCCTCCGGCCCGAGGTCCAGCGCGTGGTGATCGGGAATCCAAAGACCGTGCCGGCCGGCCAGTATGCGGAGGAGAGCCTGCGGAGCCTGGGCCTGTGGGAGGCTCTCCGCCCGAAACTCATCTTCGCCGAGAACGTCCGGCAGGCCCTGGAGTACGTGGCCCGGGGGGAGGTGGACGCGGGCTTCGTGTACTCGACCGATGCCGCAACGCGGGCAGGCCGGATCAAAGAGGCCGGCCGGCTCCCCCAGGAGAGCTACGCGCCGGTGACCTACCCCGGCGCCGTCATCGCCGGCTCCCGCCACCCGGCCCTCGCCCAGGCCTTCCTGGACTTGCTCCTCAGTCCTGCAGGACAACAGGTCCTCGCGCGCTGGGGGTTCCAGCCGCCGCTGGGGTCGTCGCGGTGAGTCCCGAGATTCTCAGCGCCCTGGGGCTGTCCATCCGGGTGGCCTGTCTGGCGACGGTGCTCGACGCCGCGCTGGGAATCCCCCTGGCATACCTGCTGGCTCGCAAGAGGTTTCCGGGCCGCACGCTGGTGGACCTCCTGGTGACGTTGCCCCTCGTTCTCCCGCCCACCGTCACGGGGTACTATCTGATCGTGCTCCTCGGACGACGCGGGTGGCTCGGTGGTCCACTGTATGCCCTGACCGGCTGGAGCGTGACGTTCACCTGGTATGCGGCCGTCATCGCGGCGACCGTGATGGCGTTCCCCCTCCTGGTGCGCACGGCGCGAGCGGCCATCGAATCCGTAGACCGGGATCTGGTACGAGCCGCCTTCACCCTGGGGCGGTCAGAGTGGCGGACGGCGCTGGAAGTGACGTTGCCTTTGGCGCGGAAAGGCATCCTGGCCGGCTTGGTTCTGGCCTTCGCACGGGCCCTGGGGGAATTCGGTGCCACGCTCATGCTGGCGGGCAACATCCCCGGACGAACCACCACGGTTCCCCTGGCCATCTACACGGCGGTGCAGACCGGGGAGAGCGGGGAGGCATTCGTGCTGGTCGCCGTGCTCACCCTGATGTCGTGTGCGGTGATCTGGCTGGCGACTCGAAGTCCATCGGCGGCACCGTGACGGCTCGCCTCGAAGTCGACATTCGTGCGCGCGTGCCCGGATTCAGCCTGGACGTCACCTGGACGGCAGGCGACGGCGTGGCCGTGCTGTTCGGGCCCTCCGGCGCCGGCAAGACGCTGACGCTCCACTGTCTGGCGGGCCTGCTGCGTCCGGAGGCCGGCCGGATCGTCATGGACGGCCGGATCCTCTTCGATTCGTCCCAGGGAATTCACTTGCCCCCCCAGGCGCGGCGAGTCGGGTATGTGTTTCAAGGCTCCGCCCTGTTTCCCCACCTCACGGTGCAGGAGAATGTCGCCTTCGGCCTGCGCCATCGCCCGCCCGCCGAGCGGACTCGCCGGGCCGCCGAGGTGCTGGCGCGACTCGACCTGGGCAGCTTGGCTTCCCGCTCTCCCGGGGATCTCTCCGGGGGGCAGCGGCAGCGGGTCGCCGTGGCGCGCGCCATCGCCATGGATCCAGCGCTCATGCTCCTGGATGAGCCCCTGTCTGCTCTGGACCTTCCCCTGCGCCGCGCCCTCCGGGACGAGCTCCGGCTGATCCTGGACGAGCTGCACGTCCCGACCGTCCTGGTGACCCACGATTTCTCCGAGGCGTACCACCTCGGGGATCGCATGATCGTGTACGACCTCGGGCGAGTGGTTCAGGCGGCCCCCCGCGGGGAGCTGTTGTGGCAACCCGCCTCCGAGGCCGTTGCACGCATCCTGAGCCTTCGGAATATCTTGCATGGCACCGTGCTGGAGGCAACGCGCGAGCGCATCCATCTGCGCTGGCGCGGGCAGACCCTGGAGGCTCGCAACCGCCCCGAGGGGCACTTCCTGCCGGCGCCGGGAAGCGCGCTGGCGTTCTTCGTCCGTCCCGAGGATCCGCGATTGCTGCGGAAAGACGGTCCCCCACCCGATCCGGACCATCATGCCAATGTCCTCGCCGGACGCGTGATCCGCGAGGTGGATCTGGGAGTGACGCGGCTGCTCATGCTCCGGGTGGAGGCGCCGGGGCCGCCGGCCCAAGGCGACTACGATCTGGAGATCGAAGTCCCGCGCTTCGTCTACGAAGCCCTCCGCATAGACCATCACCGCGACTGGCAGTTCTCCATCCACCGAGGCTCGATCTGCGTCCTGCCGAGCTGACCCTGATCCGAGGAAACCGCTTCAGCGCCAAGGCGCCACCGGGGCCGCCGAAGCTGTCAGAGGCGGATGTCAGAGCCGAATCGCCAAGGACACCTCGTGGTGCGGTGGCGTGGTTGAACGCGTGAGTGCACTGCGCCTCTTGACTCTTGCGGTTCATGGCGTCATGGCGGATCAAGAATCTCTGTCGTGTCAGGGGGGACGCCCAGGGGGGACGTAGGTTCTAAAGCATTCCCAGGGGGGACGTAGGTTCTAAAGCATTTTATTTCTCTCGGGTGCGAAGCACTCTTGCCCCGCGCCGGTGACCCCACGCGCCGGAGCCCCCGGATTCCTCCCTCCCGCTCTCTGCTCACAGGTGGGTGATGTACAGCGTTCGGCTGAGCGCTCGGCTGAGCCTTCGACTGTGCTCAGGCGGAGGTCTCACGACGAAGCCTCGGGCGCTACGCCCAAGGCTCCTCGACGGGCCTCCCGCCACTGGCGCGACTCGGAACGGGCTCGGGACCGGCCCCCGGGACGCCTCATGAGGCCGCCCGTCGCTTGCCGCTTACTCCTCGGGTCGCCGCCCCGCCGCCCGGTTAGGGCCGGCAGTGTGTGTCCCCGCGTGGCTCCGCCGGGCTAGAAGAGACCCGAGATCCGGCCCTGCGCGTCCACGTCAATCTGCTCGGCGGCCGGGTGCTTGGGGAGGCCGGGCATGGTCATGATCTCGCCGGTGATGGGGACGAGAAACCCGGCACCGGCCGAGATGCGGACCTCGTTCACCGTCACAAGGAAATCCCGCGGCCGCCCGAGCAGCGTCGGGTCGTCGGACAGGGAGCGCTGCGTCTTGGCCATGCAGATGGGCAGTTCCCCGTAGCCCAGCTTCTCGGCCCGTTCGATCTGCCGCTCGGCCGCCTTGGGGTAGTAGATCCCGGAGGCCCCGTACATCTTCCGCGCGATGAGATCGATCTTGACCCGGATCGGCAGCTTCCAGTCATAGAGCGGCGTGAACTGGGAGGGCGTGGTCTCCAGGACCCGGCAAAGACTCTCGGCCAGAGCCATCGCCCCCTCGCCCCCCTTGGCCCAACTATCGATGACGGCCGCCCCGACCCCCAGCCCCCGGCAACGGTCGAGGACGTAGGTCAGTTCCGCCTCCGTGTCGTGGGTGAAGCGGTTCACGGCCACGACCAGGGGCACCCGGAAGAGGCGGATGTCCTCGATGTGCTTCTCCAGGTTCCCCATGCCACGCTCCAGGGCCACGAACTCCTCGCGGCCGAGCTCCTTCACGGGGAGACCGCCGTGGTACTTCAGGGCCCGCGCCGTGGCCACCAGAACCACGGCATCGGGCTTCAGGCCGGCGTACGGGCACTTGATGTCGAAGAACTTCTCCGCCCCCAGGTCGAAGCCGAAACCGGCCTCGGTCACGCAGATCTCCCCCAGCTTCAATGCCAGCTTGGTGGCGATGCTGCTGTTGCACCCATGCGCGATGTTGGCGAAGGGGCCGCCGTGGACGAAGGTGGGCGTGCCCTCGAGGGTCTGGACCAGGTTCGGGTGGATGGCGTCGCGTAGCAGAGCGGCCATGGCGCCCTGCGCCTTCAGCTCCGAGGCCAGGACTGGCGTCCCGACGTATTTGAAGCCGACCAGGACCCGGCCCAGCCGCGCCTTGAGGTCCTGCAGGTCCTCGGCGAGGCAGAGCAGGGCCATCACCTCGGAGGCGGCCGTGATGAGAAAGCCGCCCTCCCGCGGGACGCCCTGTGTCCGGCCGCCCAGGCCCAGGACGATCTGCCGGAGGGCGCGGTCGTTCATGTCCATGACGCGGCTCCACAGGACCTGGCGCGAGTCAATCCCCAATTCGTTGCCGTGGTAGATGTGGTTGTCAATCGCCGCGGCCAGCAGATTGTGGGCGGTGCCGACCGCATGGATGTCCCCGGTGAAGTGCAGGTTGATCTCGTCCATGGGCAGCACCTGGGAATATCCGCCCCCGGTCCCCCCACCCTTGACGCCCAGGCAGGGGCCGATGGACGGCTCCCGCAGCGCCAGCACCACGCGCCGCTTCAGCAGGTCGAGCGCCTGGCCGAGGCCGATGGTGACGGTGGTCTTTCCCTCCCCGGCCGGCGTGGGCGTGATGGAGGAGACCACCACCAGCTTTCCGTTAGGCCGATCCTGCCGCGCCCTGAGGGCCGCGATGTGGACCTTGGCCTTGGTGCGGCCGTAGGGAATCAGCTCGTCGTCGGTGAGGCCGAGCCGCTCCGCGATCTCGCGGATGGGGCGCAAGGGGGCCCGATTGGCAATCTCGATGTCGCTGGGCATTCCCATGGTTACCTCCCCAATTTGGCAACCCGGTGGCTGGGGTCCTGTTGCGTTCCGGTGATCCGCCCGCGCGGGACCCCCCGTATTCCTCGCCCCCGCTGCCTGCTCTCACCTGGGTGGCGTAAAGCGTTCGACTGAGCGCTCGACCGAGCTCACGCCGAGGTCTCACGGCGAAGCCAAGCCGCCGGCCGCCGGGCGCAGCCAAGGCCTGGCGTGTTTCGAGCAGTATACACCCAACGCGTGGCCCTCTCCAATGACCGCCTCGTCAGCATGGATGCGGGGCGGCTGTGCTTCCCGTTCGATCCCGCCCCTCCGCAGGAGTCCGGAGTCCTTCGGACTGGCGGGGCTCACGGCAGGCCGATCGACCGGATGCACGGCCGGCCTCGTGGCTGTCTTCCGGCCGGGCTACCTCCCGGCCCCCCTCTGCATACCGCATAGGGCCGCCTGCGGTGTGCCCCCCCCCAACCGGGATGCCCACGGCCTGCCGCGCGCGGCGGGACACCGGCGTGTGTCCCGCTGTGCCCCCGGCGGCCCTCCGGAGCCGCGGTATGTCTCCCCTAGCCCGCGGTCCACCCCCGGTTCCCGCCAGTGCCCCGGGACCTTGTCCTCGCAAGACCCTTCCCCCCGCCCCAAGCTCGGATACAGTCCTCATAGTCTGTAGGCCAGCGGTTCGGTTCAACCCGATTTACCCGGCGCGCCCACGTCCACGGCTGTGGAGCTCTCATGCGCGGTGCCCGCCGGTGTATCGCTCATTCGTTCGGGGCGGAAGGAAATCGGATTGCACTCTCGCAGACGACCCCGTATGATCAGAGGTACGAAATGGCAACAACCGGAGGAAGGATCCATGGAATTGGCCCTGCCGCTTGACCAGATGACGACTGCAGAGAAGCTTCGTGCATTGGAGCAGATTTGGGAGGATCTCTGCCGCACGCCCGAGGAAGTTCCGTCCCCAGCGTGGCACGCTGACGTGCTGCAGGATCGAGAGAAGCGAGTCCAGGAGGGTTCCACCCATTTCCTCGACTGGGCCGAGGCGAAACGGCGAATCCGAGACTCGACCAAGTGAGGGTCGAGATTCTCGACGAGGCCCGGCAAGACCTCGTTGACGGGTACCGGTACTACGAGAGCCAGGCGGCGGGACTGGGGGATTACTTCCTCGATTCTCTTATCGCCGATATCGACTCACTGCGGTTTTATGCCGGTATTCACAACCTGCATCTGGGCTATAACCGGCTTCTCTGCAAGCGTTTTCCCTTCGCCGTGTACTACCACGTCGAGAGCGCTATCGCCCGAGTCTACGCCGTCCTCGATTGTCGGCGCGATCCGTCTTGGATTCGCAACCGCTTGACATGAGCCCGGAACAAGCCCTTGCCGGCGGCGTCGCGACAGCGCCGCGCCTCATGGTTGATGTCATGCCGAAACTCCCTACCGCCCGGAGAGGGATCTTAGGCAAAGCGTTCATGCGGTTTGTCCCTTTCTCTGGTCGCCCCCCCCCCGGTCATACGCGAGGGGCCGATAGAAAATGATTCGTTCGGCCCAGGAGGGCGGACTTGGTGTCCGGTCTTCGTAGGTGGTGGGCTGCTCGCATGGGAAGAGGGGGCCACGTTGAGACTTCCGTGGTCAACCAACTGGTAGCACGTCCCAGCCGATCGTCGCCCCGGGCCGACCGCTGAACCCTGGCGTCAGGTGGCTGTGAGTGGACTGGCGCTTCACCCCGGAGCGAGCGATGCCTCTTCAGGTGGAATCATGACCAATGACGAGGTTTACGCGGCCGGCATCCTGACCAGGGCTCTCGACCCGACGACCCAGCCCGAGGCGATCCGTGACTTCTTGCGCGCCGAGGAATGTCTCGTGGAGGAGCTGATCCCGCGCGGCGCCCGTGTCGTCGACCTTGGCTGCGGCATGGGCCGTCATCTCATCGGGCTACGGGACAGAATCTCCCTCGGCGTCGGCATCGACTACGAGCGGATCTATATCGCGGAGGCCATGAGGCGCAACCCTGGACGGCCGCTGCACTTCCTCGTTGCCGATGCGACCGCTGTTCCGCTGCGCTTGGAATTTGACGCCGCGTTCTGCCTCACCAATACCTGGGGAACGATGAGCGACAAGCTGGCGGTCCTGGGTGAGATGCGACGGCTGGCGCCCAAGCCCGGCACCCGACTCATCACGGTCTACGCTTCGGCATCGGTTGAGCCACGCTGCGAATGGTACACGAACATGGGGCACGAAGTGATCGAGGTTACGGACGAGTGCATCGTCACCCAAGGCGGCTTCAGGTCTGAGCACTTCACAGAGGACCGACTGCGGAATCTCGTAGGCGCGTGTGAGCTCCACGCCATCGGGGACGTGGCCTACGTCGTTCAGGTGTAGCAGGCTGCTGAAAAAGGCCCATCTGCGGTGACCCACCTCCGGTGGGTACCCCGCGCGCTCGTGCGGCGCTGCGAGGTACGGACTAAGTACGCCTCGCACCTGCACCCATCCTGACGGATGGGTACCCGGCGCGCCGCCTTGCATCTGGACCTTTTTGAGCAGCCTGGGCGAAAACGGGTTTTCCAGTATCCTGCTAGGTTCGCGGGTCAGCCACCAGATCGGCACTTGAATCTGCCGATAGTCGGGGACCACACACGTTCCGAGTCCCATCACGGAACCCGGGCCCGGAGCCAGTCCTGCCTCCTCCCGGTGGCCCGCATCCATCGGCGGCCCCGGCACGGGGCACCTCGTGAGTCCGACCTCGAAGGTCCGTCCGGTCCTCGGATCGCCGGTTCGCATCGCGCCATGGGAGGCCGGCGTGTGCCCCGCCGTGCCTCCCCCAGCATTCCGGCCCGGTTCGGGCGCGTTACTCTATCGAGTCCACTCGACCGGAAACTCTCGCTCGACCGCTTCCAGCGCCTTCGTCAAGTGGGATCGCTCCTCGGCGGTGAGGTCGAGCTGAGGCTTGCGCATGTGGCCCGCGTCGATGCCCCGCCGTCGGAGCGCCTCCTTGTAGTACGCCATGTTGCTCCCCCCCTTGAGCACCTGGCTGAGCCGCACCCCGATGGCTTGATACTGCATCGCCCGTTGCTGGTCGCCGTCTCTGAAGGCGCGGTACACTGCCACGAATGGCTCCGGATAGACGCTCGCGACCCCCGAGACGGTGCCCGCGCATCCCATCATGAGCAGGGAGAGGAACAGGTGATCGGCGCCGTGAATCACGCTGAACCGCCCGCCGTTCACCTGGAGATACTCCAGGGTCCTGGACATATCGGCGTAGCTGTACTTCAACCCGATCACATTCGGGCAGCGTTGGAGGACATGTTCGATCGTCGCCGGCTTGAGGTCGTTCGCGGACAGTTGCGGGATGTTGTAGAGGTAGACGGGAAAATCCGGGGGCACCGCCTGCGCCACCGCGACGTAGTACTCCTCCATCTCCCGGTCGCTCACCGTGAAGTAGCACGGCGTCACGGCCCCGATGCCATCCGCGCCGATCTGCTGCGCGTGCCGCGCCAGCTCGACGGTCTCGTCCAGCCGCATGGCTCCGACGTGAATGAAGACGGGCAGACGCTTGCCGGCTTCCTCGACGACAATCTCCGCGATGCGCTTCCGTTCCGGAAGGCTCAGGCGAAACATCTCGCCCGTCGTGCCCCCGGGGTAGAGGCAGTCCACCGTCTTCGCGATCAGGAAACTGGTGAGCTTGCGCAACGCCCCTTCATCCACGCGGTCGGAAGCATCCAGGGGTGAGACCATCGCAACCGTGACGCCATGCAGTGCTTTCACCGGTTCTCCTCCGTGGCGCCCTCATGGTCCGGGCGTCCAGCCAGATGATCCACGGCCGCTTTGAACATCAGGTAGAAAGAGGTGGCTCCAGGATCCTGGTGGCCCACCGTTCGGTCGGCGATCCAGGCGGCTCGCCCGATCTTCGACTTCATGGGAATGGTTGACTTGAGCCCCGCCTCGGCCGCCGCCACGGCTTGCCGCAGTCCGTCCATGAGCGGTGCGCCCGCGCGGGCGGCCGCGCGCGCCGCCTCCACGGCGGGAGCCAGCGCATCCAGGACCGTCTTGTCGCCAAGCTGCGCCTTGCCGCGCTCCTGGATGCCGAGCAGCGCCGCCTCCAGCATCTGCGCCACCTCGGCAAGACCGACCTCTTGCCGCCCCTTGACCTCCCGCCCCGCACGCAGGCACGCGGTGGCGAAGAGCGCCCCGATGGTGGACGCCGCGGCTCCGTTGAACGTCAAGCCGCTCTTGGTGACGATGGTCCCGATATCCTGGTCCCTCAGCGCCAGGAGACCCTTGCGGATGGCCCGAAAGCCGATGGCCATGGTCACCCCTTGATCGCCGTCACCAATGGCGGCGTCCAGCGCGCAGAGCTCGTCCTTCCGGCCTTCCATGTCCGTCGCCACCTTGTCCAGCATGTCCAGCACATCGGCGCCCGTGATGGTGGTGCGCATGTCACACCTGCACGACAAACGGGGTGGACGCCGGCGCATCCAGGAGCGCCTTCAGCTCCCCGTCCAGCTTCAAGAGGCTCACCGAGGCCCCGGCCATCTCCATCGAGGTGGCGTATTCTCCGATGTAGGGCCGGTGCACCGCGACGCCCCGCGCGCCGAGGATCTGGTGAACCTTGCGATACATCACGTACAGCTCTTCCTTCGGCGTGGCCCCGAGACCGTTGACCAGCACCGAAACCTGATCGCCTTTCCCGAGCGGCATGTCGCTCAGGATGGCCTCCATCAGCAGCTCGGTGATCCGGTCGGCGGGCTCCAGCTTCCCCCGCCGCACGCCCGGCTCCCCATGGATGCCCATCCCGATCTCCATCTCGTCCTCGCCGATGGTGAATGTGGGCTTCCCCGCCGCCGGAATCGTGCACGGCGAGAGGGCGACCCCCATGGAGCGCGTGTTGGCGATCGCCTTCTCCGCCACGCGGACGACTTCTCCGAGCGGGGCCCGCGTCTCGGCCTTCGCCCCGGCCAGCTTGTAGGCGTAGAAGATGCCCGCCACGCCTCGCCGCCGCTTCTCCTCGCCCTTGGGGGCGGACGCCACGTCGTCCGCAGCCAGGACGGTCGCCACCGTGATGCCTTCGGCCTCCGCCATCTCGGCGGCCATGCCGAAGTTCATCACATCCCCGGAGTAGTTGCCGTACAGGTACAGGACGCCGGCGTTGCCGTCGATGGCCTTCGTGGCCTCCAGCATCTGGTCCACGGTGGGCGAGGAGAAGACGTTGCCGATGCAGCACGCGTCGACGAAGCCCTGGCCCACGTAGCCCATGAAGACCGGCAGGTGGCCCGACCCGCCGCCCGTGGCGATGCCGACCTTGCCTTTCAGGGGCGCATCGGCCCGGACCACCACCCGCTGGTCCGGCCCGCAGAGCCGCAGCCTGTCAGGGTGGGCGAGCAGGATGCCTTCCAGCATCTCGTCGACGAACGCGTAGGGATCATTGATGATCTTCTTCACGGGGCACCTCCTCGTGTCGGATGATGGGTGCAGGGCGCTGGTCGTGATCGCTGGCTACTTCCAATGCGTGCGCAGATACTTGATGATGCCCTGCGACGTCCGCCGAAGATGGGCGATGGCGTAGCGCGAGGCCAGCTTCCCGTTTCGACGCACGCAGGCTTGCAGGATCTGCCGGTGATCGCGCCGCCCGGCCGCGTAGTTGCCCACCTGGGCCACGTCGAGCCGGAGATACGGCTCCATGCTCCGTCGCAGGGTCGAGATCAGCTTGCGCAGGAACTCGTGGTCCGCGCAGGCGTAGAGGCCATCGTGGAACTCCGAGTTCAGGCGCACCCAGTCCACCGGCGAGATGTCCGGAGCGTCCATCTTGTCGAGGATGGCCTCGATCCGCCGGGCCACCTCCGGCGTCATGCGCTCGGCGGCCCGCTGCGCGGCGTACCCCTCGAGCATCATGCGGATGTCGTACATCTGCTCGACGTCGCGACTGTTGAAATCCGCGACGTGGGCCCCCCGCTGCGGGTCGAAGACCACAAAGCCCTCCGCCGCCAGGCGGTGCAGGGCCTCCCGCACCGGCACGGGGCTGCAGCCGAGGCTGCGCGCCAGCTCCTGCTGCTTCAGCCGTTGCCCGGGCGGATACACCCCCCGGATGATGGCCTCCCGCAACTGCTCAAACGCGGCTTCCTGCAACGTCTTGACCTCGATCATGTTCCACCTCGGCGGCCGTGACCTGCCCCTGAACGGGCGACGCGCCCTGCGGATGTCGCCCTCCGGGGCCGGGCCCAGCCGCGTCCGTCACGCGTACGCGCTCTGCGGGTTTTCCCGGGTCTCCACCATGAGCCGATGCTCGCCCTCCTGGACGACCTCGCCGCGCTGGTTGACCACCTGCAGCCCCAGGAAGAAGATGGCGCGCCCCAGCTTCTTGGTCTTGCGCTTGTCCCGGAGCCGGCAGCGCACATGGATCGTATCGCCCAGGAAGATGGGGCCCTTGAAGTCCCAGGTCCAGCCCAGCGAGGCGATCCCGGCGAACTCGTCCGCGCCGGCCCGGAGCTTCAGCCCCTCGGTGATCGCGAGTCCCAGGAGGCCGTGGGCGATGCGGCGCCCGTACGCCGACTTGAGTGCGAACTGCTCGCTCACGTGCAGCTCGCTCCAGTCGTCGGAGAGGGCGGCGAAGCCCACCACGTCCGACTCCGTGATGGTGCGCGTCTGCG
Source organism: Methylomirabilis sp. (SeqCode) (assembly GCA_035455275.1). Lineage (GTDB taxonomy): Bacteria > Methylomirabilota > Methylomirabilia > Methylomirabilales > 2-02-FULL-66-22 > 2-02-FULL-66-22. The sequence goes on from DATIFO010000282.1 coordinate 12,012, forward strand.
ACACGAACTCCTCACCGATCTCCACGTCCTCGTAGTACCGGAACGTCCGCATGCGTCAGTCTCCTCTCCTGGGTCCGCCGGCGGGTCAGATGGCCCCCTCCGCGCGGAGGTGCGCGATCTCGCCGGCCGTCAGGCCCACCTCGCCCAGGATGGTATCGGTGTCCGCGCCGAGCGTCGGGGGTGCCGTCCGGTAGGACGGCGGCGTCTGGCTGAGGCGGACAGGGTTTCCAATGACCCGGTAGTCGCCGACTTCGGGGTACCGGAGGGTCTGGATCATCCCGCCCCATTGCACCTGCGGATCCCCCGGGATGTCCGCATAGCTGTTCACCGGGGCGCTCCACACGTCCTCGGCTCTCAGCCGATCCATCCAGACCGCCCGCGGCCGCTGGCGAAAGATCGCGGCGAGTTCCCCCTGGACCTCCGGACGGCGCTCCAGCCGCTTCTGGGGGGTGTCAAACCGGGGATCGGTTTCGAGCGCCGGGACGCCCAGCGCCCGGCACAGGTTCGGCCAGGGCCCGGAGGAGACGGCGAGGAACTGGCCATCGGCGGCCGGGTAGATCCCGTAGGGGCCCGGCTCCAGCGGGTGACCGACCTCCTCGTTCTCCCGCGCGCGGAACGCCCCGCCGTTCATGTGATACGTCAGCTCCTGGCACTGCATGTGAAGCGCAGCATCCAGCAGGCAGACATCCACCCGCTGCCCCCGCCCTGTCCGCCCGCGAGCCTGCAGGGCGGCGAGGATCCCGACGGTCGCGAGCATCGCCCCGTAGGCGTCGACGACGTAGCTGCCCGCCGTGCGGGGGTACCCCCCGCTGCGCCCGGTGGCCCATGCCAGCCCGCCCATGGCCTGCGCCAGCAGGTCCTGTCCCGGCCAATCCCTGTACGGCCCATCCGGCCCGTAGCCCGAGCAGGAGCAGTAGATCAGCCGGGGATTCCGAGGCACCACCGCCTCGTAGCCGAGACCCAGCCTCTCCATGGTGCCCGGCCGGAAGTTCTCGAGGAGCACGTCGCAGGAGGCGAGCAACCGCTCGATCAGCGCCTTCCCCTTGGGATGCTTCAGGTTCACGGTGAAGCTGCGCTTGTTGCGATTCAGCGCCAGGAAGAACGCGTTCACGCCGTGGATCCGGTTGAAGGCGATCTCCCGGTTCTCGTCGCCGGTGCCGGGCCGCTCGACCTTGATGATATCCGCGCCGAGATCCCCAAGCATCTGCGAGCAGTGGGGCCCCTGCATGTAGCGGGAGAAGTCCAGCACCCGTACGCCCTGCAGTGCACCAGCCTGTCCCACCCGGCCCTCCTTTCGGGTCGATGCCGCCTACGCCTTGAGGGCGCCCACGGTGAGGCCGCGAATCAGAAATTTCTTGAGGAACAGCATGAACAGGAGCGTCGGCATCACCGTCCAGACGCCCAGCGCGGCCAGGGCGCCCCACTGGAGCGATCCCTCGTTCTCCACGTAGGTCGCCAGCACCACCGGCGCCGTCTTGGCCTTGAACGAGGTGAGCACCAGCGCGAAGATGAACTCGTTCCACGCCTCCACGAAGCACAGGATGCCTGCGGCCATGATCCCGTTCTTCGCCAGCGGGAGGATGATCCGCGTGAAGACTCCCCACGGGGTGCAGCCGTCGATGGCGGCGCACTCCGAGATCTCTTTCGGGACCTGGCTGAAGAAGTCCCGCAGGATGAGCAGGACCAGCGGCACCTGAAACGAGGCGTAGATCAGGATGAGCGCCAGGTGCGTGTCCAGGAGCCCCGCGTACTTGACCATGATGTAGATCGGAATGAGCGTCGTGATCGGCGGGAACATGCGCCCGATGAGGCTCACCAGGAACAGGGGCTCCTTGCCGCGGAAGGTGCGGTGCGAGAAGGCGAAGGCGCCCATGGCGCCGATGCAGAGCGCGAGGAGGGTCGCCCCCGCCGCGATGACGAAGCTGTTCACGAAGAACAGGTAGAAGTGCTCCTTGATGAGGATGCGTTCGTAGGTCTCGAAGCTCGGCCACACCAGAAACCGCGGCGGGCTTGCCAGGAGCTCGGAGGCCGACTTCACGGAGGTCAGGAACAGGTAGTAGAGGGGAGAGACGGTCCAGATGACCGCGGCCGTGATCACGACGACGATCCCACACGTCTTCAGGGGCGACCTGGTGGCAACCATAGGATGATGACCCTCGGACTCGCGCGTCAGTACTCGACCGTCAGCCTCCGCACGCCTTTGAGATAGAAGCCATAGGCTGCCACCAGGAGCACGAGCATGATGATGGTCATGGCCGAGGCGTAGCCAATCTCGAAGAACCGGAAGGCCGTCTTGTAGATCAGGATGCTGGCGGCCTCCGTGGCGCGGCCCGGCCCACCGCCCGTCATCACGTAGATCTTGGGGAACACCCGGAACGCTTCCATGGCCCGCAGCAGCGCCGCCACCAGGATGGTCCCCTTGATCAGGGGCAACACGATCTTCCACACGATGACGAGGTCGGACGCCTGATCGATCTGCGCGGCCTCGATGACCGTTTCCGGGATGCCTTGCAGCGCGGAGAGCACCAGGAGATAGATGAACGGCGTCCACTGCCAGGTGTCCGCGATGACGATGCCCCACAGCGCCGTGCCTGCGGACCCCAACCAGTTGATCTTGGGCAGGCCGACCAGCCCCGACAGATAGGTGATGGGCCCGATGGACGGCTGAAACAAGATGTACCAGATCGAGCCGACGGCCACCGGGGTGAGGAACATCGGGAGGAGCAGCGACCCCTGCACGATGCTCTTGCCCCGGAAGCTCCGGTCCGTGGCGAGCGCCAACCCGACGGCGAGCACCGTCTGGATGGCGGTGGCGACCACCATGAAGAAGAAGCTGATCCAGAGCGATTGATGGAACCGGGCATCCCAGACAAGATTGACGTAGTTCTCGAGGCCGATGAAGCGCATCCCCCCCCGCTTGATCAGGTTCCAGTCATTCAGACTGAGGTACACCGTGTAGAGCAGGGGGAGCGCCCGCCAGAGGATGAGGTACGCCACCATCGGCAGCAGGAACATCACGGTCGGGTTTCTCAGGATCCCGCCCGGCCGCCTGACAGGTCGCTGTCTGATCGTCCCCACCATCGCCACGCCTCGCCCGGTGTGCTCTCGACGTCCGCGTGCCACCTGGAATCGGCCCGCGGGGAGGGGCGCTGCGCTGGCGGCCCCTCCCCGTGTGCGTGCACGCTACTTGATGTAGCCGGCCTTCCTGAAGACCGCCTCCGCCTCCTTCTGCGCCTCGTTGAACCCCTGCTCCACCGTGGTGGCGCCGGACATGGCCTTGCTGAGCGCGGTGGCCATGGAATCGATCGCGTTGAAGTACTCGGGGAGCGGCGCCAGCTCCGTGTAGAAGATGTCCTTCCGGTCCATGAGCTTCGTCATCATGGGCTTCATCCAGGGCACCTTCCTCTGGACCTCGGGGTCGTTGAGGATCGACGGCCGCGGCGGGATCCAGCCGTACGGGACGTACTTTGCAAGGTAGACCTTCCGCATGAGCTCCGGCGAGAACGCCAGCTCGAGCGTCTTGTACGCGGCCTCCTTGTTCGCGGAGAGCCCCCAGAGGGACAGGACGTTGCCGCCGTGGTGCGCGGCGTGCTCCCGGCCCTTGACCCCTGGCACCGACGGCAGGACCGTGAAGGCCACCTTGTCGGAGACCTTGGACTTTTCCGGATTCAGCACCAGATCGGTGCACCGCAGGAAGTACTCGATGATCATCGCCACGTTCCCCGCCGCGAACTGGGCGGTGGACTCGCCGCTCGTGTAGTTGAGGTGTCCGGGCGGCATGAACGGGACCAGGCCCGCCATGAACTTCCCGGCGGCGATGGCCTCGGGCGAGTTGATGGTCGGCCGCATGCTCTTCGGGTCGTAGACGTCGTTCGCGCCGAAGGCCATCAGGTAGTTGAAGAAGTCATGCCACAGGTTGCCCACGGGCTTGTCGGAGTGGGAGGTGCCGTAGAAGTCGGCGGTCAGCGTCTTTCCCGCCAGCGTCTGCCCCGCCTTCCGGGTGAAGAACTCCGCCATGTCCCGGAACTCCTTGTAGGTCTCGGGCTCCTTCAGATCGTAGCCGTACTTGGCCCGGAAATTCTTCTTCTCATCCGGGTGACCGAACAGATCCGTCCGGTAGAAGAGCGCTACGCCCGTGACGTAGAGCGCGGGACCCAGCCAGACACCCTTGTGCGTGTAGTTTCGCATCGAGATGTCGTAGTAGTCGTTCAGCGCGAGTTTCGCCTTGTCCACGACCTCGGGATGCTGGGCGATGTACTTCCCGACGGGCTCGATCACGCCCATGTCCGCCCATTGCCCGCGGGAGGGGGAGTGAACCAGCAGCATGTCCCAGGACTTGTTCCCGGCCGCGAAGTCGATCAGGGCCTTGTCGTGCAGCTCGTCCATCGAGTACCAGGGGTTGCCTGGACCAGTCCCTGGTGGAGGGCTTTGAGCATCCCGGCGTAAGCGGTTGATCCCGCGGGTTCGGCGAAGATACCGCATTTCCCCAGCTCGGGGATGGCAGCAAGAATTTCCTGGTCGCTAACCAGGAGATAGGTTCCACCAGTCTGCCGGGCCGCACGCACAGCCCGGATCCCGTCGCGCGGCAGGTCGACCGATATGCTGTCAGCCAGGGTGCTGGCGGAAACCGGAATAATCTTCTCGCCGCCTGAATGAAAGGCGTTGGCGATCGCAGCAGACCCTTCGGCCTGGACGCCGTAGAGGCGCGGCGGCACTGCCAACCA
>DATIFO010000283.1:0-23090 GCA_035455275.1 Methylomirabilis sp. (SeqCode)
ATGAGGATTTGCCCAGGCGTACAGACCTACCCTCTTCCCAATTTCCATGGCCCCAGCAAATGCGGTAGGCTCGGGCCGCCATGTATCACAAGCTAGAGGAGTTGAGCGACGGAGGGCAATTCTGATCAGGAACCCCGCTCCCTCAGCGGTTGCAGATTCGGCGCATCAGATAGGCGTATCGCTAACTGGGGTTATGGTAGCCGAACAATAACCCTCGACATGGTAGGAAGTTGGAGACCGCTTTCCAGTGGTTGTTCGGACGCGGCGTGACCTTCCGCATCAGGGCATTGGTCAGTACCCGGAGAAGCTGCGGGTCGGCTGAGACGACGAGCACACAGCTTCCCCTGAAGAAACGCACAAGCATTACTTTCGGCTTGGGGTGGACTCTGTGAGGAGAAATTTCAATTTTAAGCATCAATCGTGCCTAGTATATGGATATGCACGACGATGGTGGTCTTGATCTGGAGTCGATTGTGGTTCCTTGTACTTGCATCGAAAGAGGTGTAGACGCAAAGAGTTGTGTCGATGGATTAGTGAAAAACCTACCGTGTAAGAGTTACAGAAAGGCGCATTCAGCGGTCACAAGGGAAGGCTCCTTCAGGTGAGCTTACAGAAGTTCGGCGCCCCCGTCGTGGTGATCGGCGGTAGGAAGAAGCGCTCGTCGCTCTTCCGTTTGAACCAGGTATGGACAATTGAGGCCGGGTCGCTATCCCTGGCCCGGCGCGAGACGGGAACGCCCCGGCTCCCAGACAACCGGGTTTGTCAAGGGTTGGCGATGGGCTGTTGGCGGGACACCGGGCGAGCCTTCCGGATTTGCTCCTCCACCCAGTCGAGCCTTTTCCGGAACTCGTCCGTTAGAGCCCTCCCTTCCTCCGGATTGGCAACGACGTGAGGCGTGAGCATGATGAAGAGCTCTGTCCTGTCCGCTGTCTGCGTGGTCTGGCTGAAGAGCCAACCGAGGATCGGGATCCTGCTCAACCAGGGGAGCCCCGTGCGTTGCTCTTGACTCGACGTGGAGATGATGCCGCCGATCAGGAGCGACTGGCCGTCCTCCACGACGACAGAGGTCTGGGCCGATCGCTTGCTGAAGGAGGGGGTTCCACTCACCGTGGTCGAGGGGAGGGTGTCGGTCACTTCCAACTGGACATCCAGCGAGACTTGGCGCTTCTCGTTCACGTGGGGCCTGATCGCAAGAATTCGCCCGATGTCCCGCTGCGCGATCGTCTGGAACACATTCTCTCCCCCTCCGGAAATGGAGCTCACCGTCGCCTGGGTCCCGGTGACGATGGGGACCTCCTGCCCCACCTGGATCTTGGCCTCCCGGTTATTTTGGGTGAGGATGTGAGGCGTCGCCAGGGTGTTGATCTTGGTGATCCCAGAGAGCGTATTGAGGAACAGGCGGAACCTATCCTGATCCACGAAGGTCATGGTAAAGCCTGTGGAGGAAAGGGCGGCGCCCCGGATGATGGAGGTGGGTCCAACACCGAAGAACTGCTGCACCGCAAAACCTCCCGTTCTGAGGAACCATTCCAGGCCGAAGCTGAAACTGTCCGTCAGGGTGATCTCGGCGGCCAGGACCTCGATGACCACTTGCTTCTGGGTGAGGTCCATCATCTTGATGGCCCGCTCGATGACCCTGTAGTCCGCCGGAGTGGCCTTGATGATCAAGGCGTTCATGCCCGCGTCGGCCACGATTCGGACCTCGCCGACCAGCCGAGCCTCTCCCGGAGCCGGGGGAGCCTCGAGCGCAGGCATCGCCTCTGGCGGTGGCGGGACAGCCACGCCGGGCCGGGGAGGTTGCGGCGGTGGGAGGACGCCGGGCAGCCGTGGTCCCTCCGGCAGGGGCAGTTGGGTGCCCCGCTCGATCCGCTTCTCCCCGAACACCCCCGTGAGGGTGGCGGCCAGTTCCGTCGCCTTAACATTCTCCACGTAGTAGACGTAGAGCTGCTGCGCCTCCCGCTGCTGGCCCGGGACGTCGAGGGTCTGGATGGACCGAAGCAGCCGCTTGATCATCGAAGCGGGGCCCGAAAGAATGAGGCTGTTGATCTCCCGATAGGCCACGATCCTGCCCGGAGCGACCAGCGGTTGAAGAACCTTCACTAGCTCCTCGGCCGTGAGGTTTTGGATAGGGATGATCTGGGTGAGGAATCCTTCTTCCGGGGCGAGGGCGTCCTCCTTTCCGATCCCGATGGGGGTGGGCTGTTGGGCGGCGGAGGCGGCCGGGACGATCTTGTAGACGAGTCCCGATTTGATGGCGACGAGATTGTTGACCTCCAGGATAGCCTCCAGGATGACGAAGGCCTCGGTCGCCGGCACCCGCTCGATCCACAGCGTCACCTTGGCCTTCACCCCCGGGGCCAGGACAACGTTGATGCGGGCCACATCGGCCAGTGCCCTGATGACCATCTCCAGGTCGGCTTCCTCGAACCGAAATGAGACCATCCTTGGTGGAGGTGATGCAGGACTGGGGGGAGCCTGGGGCTCCGGCGCACCCGACTGCGGCTGAGCCGGCGGCGATTGCGCGCCGGCTGGGGAGGCGGGCACCGGCGCCTGCGCCCGCGGCGGGGTCAATGCGGGACGGGGCGCTGGCGGACCAGTCTCCGCCATCCGAGGGGGCAGGGCCGGAGGTGCCTCCACTGGAGCCGGCTGGGCCGCTGCGGGGGCCTTCGGCTGCGCCAGGGCGGCCGGGGTCGGCGCCTCTGGGTTACCCTGGTGGGCACAGCCGAGGAAGAGCAGGGCCAGAGCCAATGCCCCGCCACATCGGACCAGCCTGAAAGTGGCGCTTCTCACCGTTGCCCTCTCCTCCTCAATGAAACTGGACCCCCTGCCGAGGCTGCACTCCTTGCTGAGGCTGCTGCTTCGGCTGCCCGCCGCGGTAGCCCTGACGGAGCGGCAGGGGGCGTGGAGCGACCTCCTCCGGCCGCGCGGGACCCGACTCCACCTGGCCCGGGTCCACCGCAGGCGAAACCTGCCGGAGAGAGGTCTTCAGCAGGATCTCGGAAGTGGTCGAGCCCCGCTCTATGGCGACACGGTCCGCCTCGATCCTGACGAGCGTCCCCCCCGCCACCGTCTGGCCGACGGTGAAGATCTCGGTGCGGTTGTTGCTCGACAAGATGGCCTGACGTTCCTCTCCGACGAAGATCGTCCCGATGAGGCTTGGCAGCGGTGGAAGGGGAGGGGGGGGCGGCGCGGGTGGCAGATTGGGGACGGCGGCGAAGGGGCTCTTGAAGGCATCCTTTGCGAGGATGTCGTCGAAATCGGAGAGGGGAGGAACGGGTGCCTGGAGCGGAGCCGGCGCATCCGCCTCCGATGCCTGGGCGGCTGCCTGCTGCCCGCTGCCCGCTGCGTCCGGCCCGCTGGCCGCCGGTCGTCGGTCCGCGAGCAAATCCACCAGCACCCAGACGAGGGCGAGGGCAAGCACGGCCAGGAACAGGTTGAAGACCCACAGCGATCTGGCCATCTATCCTCTCCCCGGTCGCGGGCGGACCTGAGCGCCTGCGGATGGGGCCGGGGCCGCCGATCCTTTCTCGTCCCCTCCCAGGATGTACCCGGCCACCTGAAGGTCCGCCACCATGGCTGTCGATCCGCGGGGAGACATCCCCCGGATGGTGAGCCTTGGGGTGGTCAACAGCTTCGGCGCCGTCTGCACCTTGTAGAGGAAGTCCCGGATGTTCTTCAACTCTCCCTGCACCGAAAGCTCCACCGTCACCTCGGTGAACATCTCGACCTTCCTGGGCGGGCGGACGTTCTCCCGGGTGATGGTGATGCCGGCATCCTGCCCCAGCTTGTGGAGCAGTCCCTGGACCTCGGCCGCCACCACGGGCAGCTTGTCCCCCTTGAAATGCAGATCCTCGGCTTGCTGGTACCTGGCCCTCAGCGCTTCCACCTTGCGCCGATACCGCTCCTTCTCCGAGGCCAGGAGCTCATGCCGCTCCAGGACGGCCCTGTTTTCCCGCAGCTCGTCCTGGATCTTGAACTGGGTGGTGACGAGGGGCTCGATGACGTACACGCCGGCCAGGATGGCAAGGACGCCCAGACCGCCGCCGACCAGGACCCGCTTCTCGCGCCTCGAGATCTTCATACCAGTAACTTCCGGCCGTCGGCTCAGGGCTGCTTCCTGGGGGCCGCCGGCTCCAAGCTGCCCGCTGGTCGTTGCTCGCTGCCACCTGCCCGCTGCCCGCTGCCTGCTGGCCCTTGCCCGCTGCCCGCTGGTCGTTGCCCGCTGCCACCTGCCCGCTGGTTGCTGTCTTTGACAAAGGCCTGGAGCTGAAAACCCTGCCGGTCCGTCCCCTGAGCGGAGATGGGGGAGGTGAAGGCCGCATTCTCGAAATGAGAGGACCGCTCGAAGGCCGCGATCAGCTCCGATGCCGATCCCCCCGTGGTGCCGCGGATCTGGACCTTGTTCCCCTCCAGGATGAACTCGGTCAGGTAGACATTGCCGGGAAGGAGGCTGACCAGCTCTTTCAGCGCCATGAGGCCCCTGCCTCGCTGCAGGGCGATCCCATCGAGGACCTGGAGCTGGTTCCGGAGCCTCACGAACTCCGCTTTGAGCGCCGCGACCTCTGGGGCTTGCGCCTTGGCCTCGGCGACCCGGAGCATGAGCCGGTTGAGCGTCCTCCGCTCGCGATAGGCCGAGCCGGCCCCCCAGGCCACGCCCAGGGCCCCCAAGAGGGCGAGCAGGGCGAACATGACGACCACCGCCCGCTCCCTCCGTTTTGGTCTCCGCTCCGGGGGGAGGAGGTCGATCCGGATGGGGAGCTTCACCAGTCCCTTCAGGGCCAGCCCGAAAGCTGAGGCATCCACAGGGGGTATGGCCGGACTCCACTGCTCGATCGGGATGCCCAGCGCCTCCCCGAGGCGCAGGCACAGCGCATCGGATCCCCCGCTGACGAGGATCCTGGTCGGGGCCGGCATGCCATCTTCAATGGCTCGCTGCAGCTCCTGGAGCAGGGGCTCGAACGGGACGTCGGCGAAAGACAGGGCGCGCGAGAAGAGGAGCGACCCGTCCCTCACCACGCTCACCTCGGCCTGCCTGGCGCCAAGCTCGATCAGGCAGAGCGCCTCTCCCTTCTTCGGGCGCTGGCGATAGACGAGGGCGTTGGTGGCGGCGAAGGCGGAGACATCGACGGCTGTGGGCTGGAGTCCCAGCCTCCCCACCTCGAGGAGGTGTCTCTCCAGATCGGCGCGTCGCGTCGCCACCAGCATGACGGTCCCCTTTCCCCCGTTGTGCTTCAGCCGTTGAAAGTGATAGCAGGCCTCCTCCGGGGGGAAGGGGAGGTGCCGGTCGATCTCATAGGCGAGAAGGCCGGCCAGGTCCTTCTCGTCGAGACCGGGCAGGTCGAGGGAGCGGAAGACGATGGCGCGCCTGGGAAGGCCGATGACCACCTCATCCGGTCTTCGCCTCACCAGGCTCTCCGGCAGGCCGCCCGTCGCCCCTGCCTGTAGCGAGGCCGGGTCCGCTGCCCCGGATGCCGCCTCCGGAAGTGGGCGGTCGTTCCCCGGGGGAAGGGGAAAAGTCCCGGACGAGAGCAGACGGATCCTTCCGCCCAGCTTTCCCAGCTCGACGTAGGAGGCATGCTCTTCCTTGATGCTGATGCCCAGGCTGCGCTTGACCATCGCCCCCATCCCCTACGACCCCTCCCTCCAGGAGACCACCCGGAAGCGCGGTGGCCCCTGCGAGGTTTCCCTGAGGACCGTGGCGGTGATCCGGTAGGCAATGGGAGACCCGGTGGGACGGCCGGTGGATTCGACGCTGTACGACCCCGAACCGAGACCGAGAGGAAACCCCTGGGCCGCCTGAGGGAGCTGGCCCTTGAACGGGGACTCCTCCCGGCTCTGGATGATCGCCTTGGCCTCGCTTGTGGCAATCCCCAGCGCCACCAGGACTTCGAGGCTGGCCGTGTTGATATTCACTTGGCCCGAGCCCCCCACCGTGAGGAATGGGCGGATGCCCAGGTACTCCCCCGGTCGAAAGTCTCGGTCCTCCGGCGCCGTCCCCAGGAGCGCGGCCAGGCGGTCGCGGTCGCCCACGGTCCCCGAGAAGATCTCCCGCGTCATGCCCCGGACCAGCAGCAGCTCCTCCAAGAACTCGAAGCTGCCATTCTGCGGACGGTACGGCCAGGGGAGGGACAGATAGTAATCCGCCTCGGCTCCGCTCACCCGGGGCTGGTCGTCCGGATCCCGCCAATCCAGGATGGAATCCACGATGGTGTCGAGCAGGCGCAGGTCCCTCACCCCGGTGTTCTGGAGGAGGCGCCGCAGGACCTCTGCCTGCGCTCCATTGAGGGGGATGCCGTTTGTCTCGTCGGTCACGATCACTCGATAGGTTCCCCGCCCCAGGGGGATCGTTCCGGAATCGTAGGGTGGGACAGGGTCGGCCGTGGTGCCTCCCGCCAATCCGCCATTGGCCAGGTCTGCCAACGCCCTGGCGATGCCTGCCTCGGCCAGGGAAACGGCCTCCGCCTCCTCCTTGAAGTTCCTGGCCGCATGCAGCTCGGTTCGCATCGAGAAGGCAAAGGCGGAGAGGACGATGCTGAAGAAGGTCACGACCCAGATGGCCATGATCAGGGCAATGCCGCGCTGCGAGCGTGGAGGTCGGAACCTCCTCGTCCGGTATTCACTCGTCGGTGGTCGAGACACGACGCTCATCCCATGTCTTTCATTGCCGTCCGAGTTGCGCCCCTGCCGTGGTCCTCTCCCCCTCGGGGGAAGAGGATGGAGGGTAAGGGGGGTCACAGGGACCGACCGACACGGATCGGTAGGAGCAGGCCGATCTCTCGCTCTGCCCGTTCCTCTTGCACGGTCAAAGTCATCCCCACTGCCAGGGGTAATCGCCCCTCGGGGAGGGGTGCGGCACTTCCCGCCGCCCCCGGCGCCCCCGGCCTCTGGGCCTGGACCCCCCCCGACGCCTGGGACTCACTCGAGGCATCCCGGGGGTCCCAGGCCTCGACCCAGCGGGGAGCTGTCTCGCCCGGCGGAGGAGGGGAGAGATACCGAAACGTGATTCGGGTCACCCTTGGCTCCAGGACCGTGAGGCGGCCCCGAGATTCGAGGAAGACCTCGCCCTCCACCAGGGGATAGCTCTCCTGGACTACCAGTCCCTCTCCGGCCCTGACGAAGAAAGCCTGACCTCTGACCATGGCACTCTGGGGCAGGGGACCCTGCCCATCCGGCGCGCTGTAGAAGAAGATCCGATCCGGCCTCCCCTGAAAGGCCAATACCGCCTTTCCATCCACCTTTGCCATGGCGGCATGGATCGAGGCCAGCCGTTGCGCGAGGATCCCGGAGAGCACCCGGATTCGCTGCTCCACCTCCGCCCGCTGCTCCCCCTTCTCCCACGAGCGGCTCCCGATCCGGAAGGCCTGCAGGACGATCAGGGCCAGCAGGGAGATGAGGGTCAGCGTGATGGTGAGTTCGAGGAGGGTCACTCCCCTTGGCCCCCGATGTGGCGGGCGGCGGCCGGTCATCGCATCACACCTCGCTGCGCGCCAGGGGATGCGCTGGCTGGCGCGGGCGCCCCTGGGCCACCCGGTGGGGGATTTTCCACCTCGACCCCGCGGAGGGTGACGAGTTCCACACCCTTTTCCCCTCCCTTGCCGGCCCAGGAGACTCTGACCCGAAACTTGAAGAGCCGGACAGGGAGGCTTTCGGTGTCCTGGCGCTCCGGGGCGACCTCGCCGGTCCAGCGATACGCCTCGCCCACGGTCCCGTCCACGACCCGCGCCGTGGGCACCTGCACGATCAGCTCACCGAGCTTCCGCTTTGCCAGGAGGACCGCCTCGGTGTAGTCCCCGGATGTTTTCGCCGATCTCAGCCCCACAGCCAGGAGCTCCAGCGCCGCGGCCAGGCCGAGTCCGACCAGGGCGATAGCCACCACCACCTCCAGCAGGGTGAAGCCCCCCTCCGCCCGCCGCGTCCCTCCTCGCTCGGCGCTCGGCGCTCGGCGCTGCTCGCTCATCGCTCAATCCTCGCCCGTCCGGTGACAGGGTCCACGCTGATCCGATAGGCCCTGCCCCGATCGTCCAGGATCTGAACGGCCGCGCCTGTCGAGCTTCCCTTGGGGAAGAAGAGGATGCCGACCCGGTCCGCGGCGGGGTCGGGGTCGGCCGCGGTCACCTCTCCAAACCGGATCCCGGTGGGCAGGGCAAAGACTCGGACTCCCCTCTGGATCGCTAGGTCCGGAGTATATAACATGGGGTTATCCGGCTTGTCCACCCAGTAGACGTTCCGCGAGCGATCCAGGAACGCCTGGAGCGGCGACCTCCCGGTCACGGACTGGTTCCTCGTGAACTTCAAGAACGTCGCGACCTCCCGGACGGCTGCCTGAAGCCGCCACCTGCGGAGGCCGTCTCCCAGTGCGGGGAGGGTGAGCGCGAAGACCACGCTGACGATGGCGACGACGACGACCAGCTCGATCAGCGTGAATCCCCTAGCCGCCGGCCTTCTTGAGCACCTGCCAGCTAACGATGTCGGCATTCTCCCCTTCTCCGCTCGGCGACCCGTCGGCCCCGTAGGATATCAGGTCGTACTCCCCTTGCTCCCCGGGCGCCTTGTACACATACGGGTGCCCCCAGGGATCCTGGGGCATCTCCTTTTTCAGGTAGGGGCCGTCCCAGCCTTCAATCCCTGGGTTGGTCTGAAGGACCTGCAGTCCCTCCTGCGTCGTTGGATATCGTCCCACATCCAGGCGGAAGTTGTCCAGGGCGACCCCGAAGAGTTCGATCTGCGCCTGGGCGACCGCCTGCTTGGATTTGCCGACTCGCGTGAAGAGCCGGGGGCCGACGAGCCCCGCCAGAAGTCCAATGATGATGACGACCACCAGAATCTCGATCAGTGTAAACCCGCGCTCTCGGTTCGCTGCCCGCCGGTTGATGCCCCATGCGTTCCGTGCCATGTCAACTTCCCTCTCGCTCAATCAACGAATGACCAACGACCGATGTGGTGATGAAACGTGGGTCCTGGATACTCGTTGGGGTGATGGCCACTTGCCTCCCTCATCGGTCAGATGGGAAGATCGCTGATGGTCAGGATGGCCAGCAGCATGGAGACGACGATGAAGCCGACGAGGAGTCCCAGCCCCAGGATCAGCACCGGCTCGAGCAGGCTGAGGAGCCGCTTGATGGAGGTCTTGACGTGGCTGTCGTAGACGTCGGCAACCCGCAGGAGCATCTCCTCGAGCCGACCCGTCTCTTCCCCCACCCTGGTCATGTGGATCGCCAGCGGCGGGAACGCCCCGGACCCCCTGAGAGGGCCGGCGATCCCCTCTCCGCGTTTGACCCGTTCCACCACCGGTGGAAGCGTCCGGGCGATCGCCGCGTTGCCCATGGTATCCGCGACAATTCGCAAGGCGACGAGGACCGGCACCCCGCTCTGGAGCAGGGTCCCGAACGTGCGGGCGAACCTGCCCACCTCCAGCTCCCGGATGAGCCGGCCAAAGACGGGGAGGCGGAGCATCGCATGGTCCCACGCGACCTTCCCCTCCTCCGTCTGGATGTAGCCGCGGAGCCCGAGGGCCCCCAGGAGCAGGACCCCCAGGACGATCCACCAGTAGCTCGCCGTGAACGCGCTCACCGACAGAAGGATGCGGGTGGACAGCGGCAGGAGCTGTCCCGACTCCGCGAAGAGCGTGCCGAACCGGGGGATGACGAAGTTGAGGAGGAGGAACACGGCTCCTCCCCCCACGGCAATCACCAGCGAAGGGTACAGGAGAGCCGAAACGACTTCGTCCCGGATCGCCTTCGTGCTCTCCATGAACCCGGTTAATCGTCCCAGGACCACTTCCAGGAGCCCGCCGGCCTCGCCGGCCTTGACCATGTTGACATAAAATCGGGAGAAGATCCGGGGATGCCTGGCCAGACTGTCGGCCATCGACACTCCCCCCTGGACATCGGTCAGGAGTTGCCGGATGACCCGCTGCATCCGGCTGTTCTCCGCCAGGTCGCCCAGGATCAGGAGGCTCCGGTCCACCTCCAGACCGGCGGACAGGAGCGTGTGCAACTGCTGGGTGAAGGTCAAGACATCCTGCCGGGTCGGCCGCCTGCCGAGGTACCCCAGACGGCTCAACTGCGTGGCCGCAGCCTGCCCGTCTTTCCGCTCGATCCGGATCGGATAGCAGCCCTGGTCCCGGAGCCACCCGATCACCGCCTGGTCATCGGCCGCCTCCAGGCTCCCCTGGATGAGCTTGGCTGACCTGTTTACGGCGCTGTACTCGAAGGAGCCCATCTGCCACCGTTACGTGAACGTGGGACCTGCCGGCCCCCCCCCGCGCGCGAGAGCTGCCAGTTCTGCCTCTGGAAGCCGAGGGCCGCGAAGGGTATGCTCGGCAAGCGCGAGCCGTCCGGAGGAGGACCCCCCGCTTGCCGAGAGGGAATGCTCTACTCTCGTGAGACCAGAGCTTATCGGATGATGCCCTTCAAGTCCCTCAGGGTGTTGCAGAACGAGCGCACCGGGACCGGCCCATCGTTGGCGTATGCGAGGATCGCGCACCGCAACTCCGCGGTGTCTTCAAAGACAAACACCGATTTCCCGTTCTCTCGCCGGATGTCCTTGATCGTGAAATCGCAGCAGCGCAGATAGCTGGCGAGATTCAGATCGAACGTCTCAAAGGCGAGTTGAGGCCGCGCCTGTCCCATTGCACACCCCAGCTCGCCCGCCGCCGGGACCGTGGGTCCGTGGCGGGCGGGCGGTTAAACGTCACCTGGGAGTCATTGCCGGTCCGTGCTGCCGACCTGCCGATCTGCCGGATGCAGGCCCTTGCTGACACGGCGCCACTCACGAGGATTCGGGAAGCCATACGGCCGCCCTGGGACGGACCGATCCTTCCCGCTGCGATGAGCGAGCGCCCTTCGCACTCGGCGTCGGCGAACTGCTGGATGGCCTCGGCGAACTTGGAAGAGCGCAGCGTGTGGAAGGAGGCGTCGAGTGTCGCGACGAGGCCCGCCGCGTCCGGTGCGGCATGGCGCGAGAAGTCTCGGACGGCGTGCGTGCCGGTCCTCACCTCGATGCGGCCCGTTGCCTTGGCGGGGAGCGCCAGGCTCAGGAGGGAAGTCCCGAGGGGAGAAAGGAAACCTGTTCGGCGTATGTTCATGGAAAGGCCTCTTCATCTACTGTTCATCATCTGCTCATCCTAGCGTTCAGGATGTGGTCAGCGCGCACTCAGTCCTCCGCCCTGGTGTCACTCAATCGTCTTGTTCCTCCCTTGCCCAGGGGCAGCGCAGATGTCACTGGGAGGGCCGTGGCGCATGCCGGTGCGCAGGGGAGACGTTCGTGTAGAGCACGACCTCGTTGTCTTCCACGCGAAAGATCATTTGGGCGGATGGTGACCCCTGCGCTTCCTCGGGGGCGGCCGGCGGGTGGGGGCCTTGGATCGCAAGGGAATTGGCGTCCAGATCCCGGCGCCCGTAGTGGGCCAGGACCCGATCCACGTACTGCCGGGTCTCGCGGTAGGGTGGAACCCCGTTGTGGCGTAGGACCGCGTTCTCCCCGGCGTTGTAAGCGGCCAGCGCCCAGGGCAGCCGGCCCGGGAACAACTCCTGCAGGAACCGCAGGTACCGGACGCCGCCACGGATGTTCGCCTCGGGGTCGAAAGGGTCTGCCACGGCGTATCGGGAGGCTGTCCCGCGGATGAGTTGCATCAAGCCCCGGGCGCCCTTCGGCGAGACGGCGGATGCCTCGAAGTTGGACTCGACCCTGATGATGGCACGCACCAGATCCGGATCCACCCCCTCCTCGGTGGCGATCCGGTGAATGAGGTCGGCGTACTGCCTCCACGACGAGTCTGCCTCGCGGGGGCGGTCAACGGTGGGCGCCCGATGGGGGCCGCGAGTTCTGGACACGTCCGCGCCGGGGGCCGCCCTCCCGGCCTCCACGGACCCGGAGGCCGCCCCATCGCCCAGCGCACAGAGGCTGAGCAACGAAAGCGTGACACAACTGAAAATTATCAGCGGTTTGCTCGTCACAGGGAACTCCGCCTGACCCGTCTGGCCACCGCCCTGACCGCCTACCCCTCCTGGATAACCCGCACGACCTCCTCGTACGTCGTGACCCCCGCGGTGACCTTTTCCCACCCGGCCTGCCACATGGTCTGCATGCCCTGTTTCACTGCCTCCGCCCGAATGGCATTGGCATCCGCCTTCTGGAGGATGAACCGCTGGAGCTCCTCTTCGAGGACCAAGAGCTCGTAGATCCCCAGCCGGCCGACGTAGCCGGTCCCGACACACGCCGCACACCCCTCGCCCCGGAAGAGCCGCATCCCGCCGCTGCCGGCCGCGGGCGCCTTGAGGTGCCGCCACAGCTTCTCCTCGGGGACGTAGGGCACCTTGCAGGCGGAGCAGATCTTGCGGACGAGTCGCTGCGCCAGGACCGCGAGCAGCGTTGAGGAGACCAGGTAGTCCTCGATCCCCATGTCCAGGAGGCGGGTGATGGCCCCCGCCGCGTCGTTGGTGTGCAGGGTGGTCAGGACCAGGTGGCCGGTGAGGGCGGCATGGATGGCGATCTCCGCCGTCTCCCGGTCTCGGATCTCCCCCACCAGGATCACATCCGGGTCCTGCCGCACGATGTGTCGGAGGCCCGAGGCGAAGGTCAGGCCGATCTTGGGCTTGACCTGGATCTGGTTGACCCCCTCCAACTGGTACTCCACGGGGTCCTCGATGGTGATGACCTTCTTCTCGACCGAGTTGATCTGCCGCAGGGCCGCGTACAGGGTGGTGGTCTTGCCCGCCCCCGTGGGGCCGGTCACCAGGATGATCCCGTGGGGGTGACGGATCAGGGTCTCGAACCGCTGTTGCGCCTCGGGGGGAAAGCCCAGCTCCTCCAGGCCCAGGAGGACGCTGGAGCGATCCAGGAGCCGCATCACCACGCTCTCCCCGTAGATGGTGGGGATGGTGGAGACCCGGATATCCAGATCCTTCTTGCCGACCTCCATCCGGATCCGCCCGTCCTGGGGCAGACGGCGCTCGGCGATGTTGATCTTGGCCAGCACCTTGACCCGGGAGATGATGGCGGACTGGAGCCGCCGGGGCGGCGATTCGGCGTCCAGGAGCACCCCGTCAACACGGAACCGCACCCGCAACGCCTTCTCGAAGGGCTCGATATGGATGTCGGAGGCGCGCGCCTCGACAGCCCGCGAGATTAACATGTTGACCAGGCGGATCACGGGGGCCTCGGCGGCCAAGTCCTTGAGCTGGGCGATGTCTTCGGCCCCTTCCTCGCCGGCCTCAGGCCCGTCCGTGATGTCCTGGATGATCCGGTCCATGGAGCTGGAGGGACCGTAGTACTCGTTCAGGGCCTTCAGGATCTCCCGTTCCGATCCCAGGTAGACCTTGACCTCGCACCCCGATTGCAGCCGGAGGCTGTCCAGGGTGTCGACGTCCCTGGGGTCGCTCATGACGACGGAGAGCACGCCGCCCTCGAGCCGGAGGGGGAAGACCTTGTACTGCTGCATGAACTTGAGCGGGAAGGCGTCGGTGACCTTCCGGAGCCCCGCGGCGGCCTCGGCCAGGGAGAGGTGTGGGATTCCTACCTGGAGGCTCACCGTCGCGAGCAGCTCGTCCTCGGAGACGATGCCCATCTCCAGCAGGATCTCACGGAGCTGGCCGCCCGTCATCTGCTGCTTGGCCACCGCGGCCTGAAGCTGATCGGCGCTCAGCACGCCCCGCTCGAGGAGGAGCTGTTCCAGGGACTGGCTCGTGTTCGTGACCATGTTCGCCCCCATGGGAGTCGGCCGCCTCGCTCAGTCGAGGGCAAGCAACTGCCCGGGCAAGACCAGGCTCTTCTTTTCGAGATCGACGGCGACGATGTGCGCCCCCAGGGTGCCGATGCGCCGGTCCGGGCCGTAGCTGATGGGCGGCGTCACTCCTGTCTCGAAATTGTACAGGCCCTCCAGGGCCGTGACGAGCTTCTCCCGGCTCAGATCCCTCCCCGCGCGCCTGAGGCCCTCGACGAGAATCTTGGCGGCCGCGTACGCCGAGAGTTGGGCAGCGAGGTAGGGGGGCGGGATCGTGTGCTTGTCGAGGAGCGCCCGGAATTCCGCCACGCCGGCCCGTGTCTGATCGGAGGGGACGGTGGGGAACGAGAGAAACACCCTGTCCGTGAAACTCGCCGGGATGTCCAGGACCTCCTGGCTGGCAAGGGAGCCCGGGAGAAGGAGGGTGGGTGACCAGCGCACCTGCTCGGCTGCTTTCCCCAGGGCGGCGAGTTCCCCACCCGACCCGAGGAAGACCAGGGCATCGGGGCCCCCGCGCCGGAGGTCCCGGACCAGGTGTCCGGGGTCGAACCGTCCGGGTTCGTACGTGATCCGTAGGACGGCACTCCATCCGGCGCGCTTGCCCTCGGCCTCGGCAGTTTCCGCCACGAGGGCAAGTGCCTCGCTCTCGGGGTGCACCACCGCAAGAGCGCGCTTCTGGGTCCCGCCCGTGCGCGCCGCGTACTGTACCAGCAGGCGGGCCTGGCTCTCGAGACCCGGGTGGATGTAAAAGAGCTGCCGGTTCAGCGGCAGGCCGACCTGGGGGAACAGGGTGAAGGGCCCCACCAGGGGCACCTCTTCGCGCGCCATGAGCCCGGCCAGCTCTCTCTCGGCACCGGCGATCCAGGGCCCGACCATGGCGAAGACCTGCGCCGCCCCGAGGAAGCGGTCCACGCTGGCCGCGATTCCAGGGGCCGTCTCGGCCGGTTCGGCCGTCTTGAGCTGGAGGCGGCGGTTATGGACGCCTCCCTGGTCGTTGATCTCGGCAAAGTACGCCGCCAGGACGGCGCCGATGGCCCGGCCCGTCTCGGCCAGCGATCCCGTGGCAGGGAGCAGGGTCCCGACGGTGATGCTGGTTTCCGTCACCCCGGGATCCCGATCGTCTCCGAGCCGCTTCAGGTAGGCGATGAGGTCGTCGGTCTCCGCCCGGGACAGCCGGTACCTGGGCATGACCGCGGCCAGGCGGCCGCCGGCCGGGTCGACGCCGAGCGTGATCGCCCGCGCCACTGTCGCCTCGCTGTGGGCAGGGCGTCCTCGTCCGTCGGCGTACGTCCCCCCCTCGGGTGCGGTCAGGGCGGCCCAGGTGATGTCGGACGGCGGGATCCCGGACTCGGCCTGGCCCCGCCCATCCCATCCGTGACACTGCACGCATGGCACGATGCCGGCGGACACCTGCGTGGCCCCATCGCCCAGAAGTGCGGTGAGCTCCCGCCCCTCGGAGCCGCTGCCGCGAAGGAAGACCTGCCTGCCGCGCCGTTCGGCCGGCGTGAGCGGTCCTCCCGCTGCCTCGGCGGCACCGGACCAGACCAGCAGGATCGTGATGAGGCCGGCCCTCGCCGCCACCGCCCGCCGCGATCGCGCCTTCATCGGGGTGCCGTCGCCCTGTCGGGGGAGGTGTCGCCCGCCGTCGGCTTGCCGTCGGTCATCAGCCCTTCCACCATCAGCAGGAGGCTCGGGGTCGGCGTCATGGCGAAGGCCTTCTTCCAGTGCTCCGTGCGCTCGTTGCCGAGGATGAGGAGGTTCAGGTGATCCTCCTTCGACGCCACCCGCTGGCCGATCCTGCCCAGGGCGAACAGCACGTTCTCCCGCGTGCCCGTGAGCAGGTTCCAGCCCGGCCGGGCCTGGAAGCGCTTGGCGTATTCCTTGAGCCGGGGCGGCGTATCGTGGGCCGGGTCGCTGGTCAGGGACAGGAAGAACACCTCTCGGCCGAACCGGTCGCCCAGGGCGTCCTGCAGCCGCGCCATCGAGCCCATGATGAGCGGGCAGCTATCGGTGCAACTGGTGTAGAAGGAATTGATGACCACGAGCTTGCCCATGAGCAGATCGCTGTAGAAGCGCAGCTTCTCCCCGTGCTGATTGACCAGCGCCACGTCGGTGAAGTACGCCCTGCCGCGGGGGTTCCCGTCGCGGCGCTCGGCACTCGCCTGGGCCGCGTTGGGGTCGCGCCCCTGCGCCCCCAGCGCTGCCGGCACCGGCAGAGCCCCGCAAAGGCCGAGGACCACGCACACTGCCCATCGCTTCTTCATGGCTTGCCTACCTCGTTCTTGCATGTTGTCGGCCTCCGATCCCGCGGCGACGAGCGCCTCGGGTGGGTTCGTCTAGCGGCCATTCTGGAGCTCCTTCACCTTGGTGAGGATCTGCTCCGGGGTCGCGAAGCCGTAAAAGCGCGTCCACTCGCCCCGGCGCACGTCGCCGACGAGGATGGTGGGCGGGTGATCGGTGTAGTCGGCGCTGTAGACGCCGAGCCCTTGCAAGACCAGGTCCACGGTGCTCTTCTGGCCGGTCAGGAAGATCCAGCCGGGCTTGGCTTCCCACCGCTCGGCGTACGCCTTCAGGCGCGGGGGCACGTCGGTGGCAGGATCCACAGTGATGGAGATCAGAAAGACGCCCTTTCCCAACCGATCGCCGAGAGCCTGCTGGACATTGGCGAAGGTGGCGGAGAGGATCGGGCACACGACGGGGCAGGTGGTGTAGATGGTGTCGATCACTACCAGGCGGTCCTTGACCACGTCGGTCTTGAACTTCATCCGTTTTCCGTCCTGGTCCAGGAGGTCCAGGTCGTGGAGCCGCACCGTCGTCGGCTTCACCTCCACCTCCCCGGGCGCCTCGGGAGTCTTGTGCTGCTCCGGCGAGTGGGCAAATCCGGAGGGTGGGAGTCCAACCACACTCGCGAGGAGGCACATGACGGCGAAACTCGCGGATACCCTTCGCATCTGCTCTCTCCTGCTTTTCACAACGGGGTCTCCGGTCGAGCCCCCCTCCGCAATCGGTTCGCTCAAAGCCCGCTCAGCGTGGCTCCCGCCAGGGGGCGGCGGGCACGAGGCTTTTCTTGTCCCCGTCCAGCTTGAAGATGGCCGCGCCCAGCGCGCCCACGCGGCGGTTCTCGTTGTAGCTGAGGGGCGGGGTCACCCCCGTCGGAAACGCCATCAGGGTGCCGAGGTTCTCCACCAGCCTGGCCCGGGTCACATCCCGCCCCGCCCGGCGCAGGCCTTCCTCCAGGAGCTTGGCCCCCGCATAGGCCATGAGCTGGAATGACCGGTGCTCCCCGGGCACAGCGGCCTTCTTGACGAGGCGGGAGAACTCCGCCATCCCCGGTGACGTGGGATCGGGCGTGGCGACTGGCGAGGCCAGGTACACCGCATTGGCCGGAGCCGGCGAAGCCGCGAACAGCGAGGCCCCGACCATCGGTGCGGGCGCCAGGAACACCGGGTGCCAGCGCTGCCGCTCCGCCTCCTGGAGGAATGTTACCGCATCCCCGCCCGGCCCGAAGAACAGGACGGCGCCGGCCGACGCCGACTTCAGGCGGCGCACCGTCTCGGGCGCGGCCAGCTTTCCCGCCGTGAAGGAGACCTCGGCCACCAGGGCCAGCGCGTCGGTCTTCGCCTGCTCCCGCGCCCCTGCGGCCCCCGCCTCGCCGGCCCCGTCCGAGGCGTACAGGAGCGCCACCCGTCTCGTCGCGTCCCCCAGCTCCTGCCCCAGGAAATCCACCATCACCCGCGCCTGGTCGCGGACGCTGGCATAGATGTGGAAGGTGGTCCGGTCCGTGCCGTATCCGCCCTCGAGGGCGATGAGCAGGGGGGCGATGACCGGGACCTTCTCCGCGGACAAGCGCTGCAGCGCCTTGTCCTCGGGCGGCACGCCCAGGTTGGCGAGGAAGCAGAACACGTCCTCGAGCTCCAGCGGGCCCTTGACCGCGGCGACCACGGCCGCCTGCTTGGCAGGATCGAAGAAGATCGGCACCAGGCTGAGGCGTCGCCGGAACAGCCCACCCCGCGCATTCATTTCCTCGAAGGAGGCGGCCACCAGCGCCCGCACCGATTTTCCGGCCTCCGCCAGCGGGCCCTGCTCCGGCAGGAGCATCGCCACCCGGACCTCCCCCTCGGTGATGCCCGGCACCGGCTCGCGGCCCAAGACCTTGAGATAGGCGACCAGGTCGGCCAGGTCCCCCTCGGAGATCTCGTAGCGAGGATGGGCCTCGTGCAGGGTGTTGCCTCCCGGATCGAAGCCGCCCAGGACGGCATTTCTCAGCCCCTCTTCGGTGTAGGGCGGATGGGCGCGCCCCGAACGACGTACGCCCGGAAGATCCGCGGACAGGGTGGCGAAGGTGATGTCCGCGGACTGGACGCCCCCCTCCTTGGTGCCCGCACCCTCCCCCAGGTGGCAATTGGCGCACGCGAACGCGGACCCCGGCGCCTTGAGTCCGGAACCGGCCAGAAAGGCCGTGATCGGCTTCCGGCCTTTGCCCTCGGCGTAGATCCGCTTGCCCCGCCGCTCCGCGGCCGACAGGCCGGCCGCGGCCGCCAGGAGCGGGATCAGGAGCAGCACGAGGGAGCACAACAGACGTACCGACGGTTTTCTTATCATCATGCCGCGCCTCTTTCTCTCTCCGTGGCCTGTACCGGCGTGCAATGCATCTCCCTCACATCGGCACGTGCACGTCGATCTTCGCCGCCGAGCGCAGGCGCTGAAGCTCGGCCTGCACGGCTTCGCGGGCTCTCACCGACCGCAGATAGGCGCGAATCTGCTCCCGCGCCGCCTCCTCGGTCACCGGGCCCGCCGCTCGCCGCTCCTCCACCTTGATGAGATGAAACCCGAAGGGGGTCTTGACGAGATCCGAGACGGCGCCCTCTTTGAGGGCGAAGGCCGCATCCTCGAACGGCTTCACCATGCGGCCGCGGGGGAAGAACCCCAGGTCGCCGCCCTGGGCGGCGGTCGAGTCCTCCGAGTACTTCCGGGCGGCCGCCGCGAAGTCACCGCTCGCCAGCACCTCTTCCAGGATGCGGGCTATTTTTTCCCGGGCGGCCCGCTTCGCATCCTCGCCGGTCCCCGGGGCGACCTTCACCAGGATGTGGCGGGCGCGCACGTGCTCCGGCAGCGTGAACTTGTCCGGATTCTCCGCGAAAAACGCGTGGACCGCTTCGTCGCTGACCGCCGGGGCCGACGCGCCGATCCGGTCCAGGTATTTCCTGGCGGAGGCCAGCCGCCGCATGTGCTGGCGGTAGCTGGCCTCGGTGTAGCCTTCGATCTCGAGCCGGCTCACAAAGGCCTGCTCGGACTTGAAGGCCGCCCGCATCGCCGCCACCGCCTCGTCCACCTCGGCCTCAGTGGCCAGAACCTCTGCCTTCTGGGCTGCCTGCCAGGCCAGCTCCTGCTCGATCAAGAGGTCGAGCACCTCCCGCCGCATCGCCTTGAGCCGCTCCGGATTCTGGATCGCCGCGATGTTCACGCGGTTCTCGCGCAGGTATTCCTGGAAGTTCTGTTCGAGCGTCTCGTTGGAGATCCCAGCGCCGTTGACGGTCGCCGCCAGCCCGTAGGCACTCATCTGGGCGAACGCCGCGGCTCGGAACCCCAGAATCAGGAGCACCGAGACCATAAGCGTCAGAGCCCACGCGGGAGGGCGCCCTGCCATCCACATGATCAGTTCCCCGTTCCGGCCGGCGGCTTTGCCTCGGGCGAGGGGGATGCCTTGGGAGAAGGGTTCGCCTTGGGCGGGGCGGTCGCCCCCGTGGTCGCCATCATGGTGAAGAACTGGAGGTCCGCGTACCCGACCCTTTCGGAAGGCACGGCCACATAGACGTAGTACGCGCCCGGCCTGGTGATGGGTAGCATGGCCTGATAGACGCCATCCCCGGCCTCCTCGGCGCGCACCTCCGTGCGGTCGTGCCCTGGGGCCCGGAAATACAGCACGCGGACGTCCGCGAGCCCGGTCCGCGCGGTGCCGGTGGCGGGCTCGCGCAGCTTGAACCGCAGCGGGACGTTCCCGTCAGCCTTGACGGTGCGCTGGCCGTCCATGTATTCAACGGCCAGGGCGGCCAGTGTCTGCTTGATGAGCGGGTTGGGCTTGACCTCGACGGCGAAGCAATGCA
This sequence comes from Methylomirabilis sp. (SeqCode), assembly GCA_035455275.1. GTDB lineage: Bacteria > Methylomirabilota > Methylomirabilia > Methylomirabilales > 2-02-FULL-66-22 > 2-02-FULL-66-22. The sequence continues at coordinate 19,828 of DATIFO010000283.1, forward strand.
GGATCTGCGGGTTCTCCAGCAGGAAGGCGACATCGTACCGCCCCGGAGCCGTGATCTTCACCTTGGAGGCATAGACGCCCGGCTCCACCTCCTGCAGGCTCCGATCAATGACCGTCACGGCCCGTGCCTGGGCGCCACGGACCTTGTAGTTGCTCGAGGGCGCGTTCATGCCCTCCATGTAGACGTAGGTGGTGCTGTCCGCCGGGTTGACCACGAGCATCATCGCCTCGTTGGCCGTGGACGCGACCGAGTCCGCCAGGGGCAGGTCCCCGGCAAGCTTGGGGGCCACCGCGCCGGCCGCGAAGCTCTGCACGATCGGCTGCTTCCCTGGGCCTACGCTGGACAGATTGATCATGCTGACTCGCTCGCTGTCGAGCGAGCGCACGTACGCGAAGGCCCGGCTCAGGACGACCTGGTAGGGCCGGCCGGGCACCGGGATCGTGTGGGCGAGCGTGCTGTCCGCCGCGTCGAGGACATAGACCGCGTCCTCGGCCGGGTTCACCACCAGCCCGTAGCGTCCGTCGGGCGTGAAGCGCAGGGGGCCCAGCCCCGGCTTGGCGGCGATGCGGGTCGCGACCGCGAAGCCCCTGCCGTCCACCACGGCGATGGTCCCGGCCTTCCCGTCCGCCACGTACAGGGCCTTGGCCAGGGGCGAGTAGGCCAGGGCGATCGGCATGGGGCCGGTGGCGACGTCCTTGACCTTCCGTTTCGCCTGCACGTCAATGACGGTGACCGTGCCCGCGTCCCGGTTGCTCACGAAGGCGTGGCGGCTGTCCTCCGAGAACGCGATCTCGTGGTGGCCCGCTCCCGTCGCAAGCTGCGCCACCGGCTTGAGCGTCTCGACGTCAATGACCGTCACCCCGCTGCGGGCCGCCGCGCGCCCGTTGTTGCCCACCCAGAGATACCGGCCGTCCGGCTGCAGCGCCACCCGGGTGGGGATCTCCCCGGCCGTGACGCTCGCCAGCACCTTGAAGGCCTCGGCGTCCACGATCGCCACCTCGCCGGCCTGCGGCATGCTCACGTACAGCCGCTTGCGGTCGGCGCTCTTGACCCAGTCCGCCCCGGCGCCCTTGAGTGGGATCGTCCCCAGGGTACTCGTCATGCCGACCATGGACACCAGCGGATCCACCACCGAGATGCTGGGTTCGCGGTTCAGGACCAGGACGTAGTAGCTGTTCAGATCAATCATCGGCCGGATGCCGACCGCCCCCCCGAGGTAGAGGCTGATCTTGTCCTTGCACGACTTCTGGATCGCGTCCGCGTGCCCCTGAAGAACCTGCCCCATGTCCATCCACGCCCCGGGCGAGGTCCCGCGGATCGGCTTGCCGGAGGCCTCTTCGGTGAGCCTGAACCGCACGTCGGCGAGCTGGCCGACCATGAGCGCCTGACCGGGACGGCCCCCGACGGGCCAGGCCTCGAAGTCCACCACCACCCCCTTGTGGGTGAGCCGGTTGGAGGCAGACGGCGCGTCCGGCGCCGGGGGCGAGGCCTGTCCGTCGGCCGCCCGGGGTGCGGCCGGGGATTGGGCCTCCGAGGGGGCCGCCTCAGGGCTCGCCAGGGAGAGGCCGACCAGGATCAGGGCGATGAAAAGGCAGGCCCTTGCCAGGCGCCTACCCATGCGATGCACGAGAGATCCAGGCACGATTTGTCGGGGATCACGGGAAGGGCGACAAGACGGTTGGTGCGGAGGCAGTCGTCGGGCGTATCTCACGGCTTCACCCCACGTTTCATCGTTCGTTACGCTTCATCATCACCCCCCCTCCCCTCCCATCCTCTCCCCAGAGGGGAAAGGATGGGAGGGGGAGTATGCGGAAGGGGGTGCTGGAGTCCTGAGCGAAAGAGAGACCGGGGAGGCAGCCCCTCGCGAGGCTGCTTCCCCGTTTCATCCCCCCTCCCCCTTGATGGGGGAGGGTACAGGTGGGGGGTGGTTACTTCACCCGCACAATTCCCCCCGCACCGCTCGCGCTGCCGAAGCTGGCGTGGTCGCGGAACAGGTAGTCACCTGCCGCCGCGCCGCCGCCGCCTTCGGCGCGCGCCTGAGGATCACCGAGGCACCGCCGTGGTGCCCGTGGCCACGTCCACGTCCGGGTTGTCGTCGAAGATCTCGACCCGCCAGCTTATGCTGCCGGTCACCGTCGGCGTGAACGCGGGGAACGCGAACCGGCTGGTGCCCCCGCCCACCGGATCGCTCACCTGCAGCGACCGGTTGTACACCTGGGTTCCGTTCTGGGTCCCGGTCAGCGTCGCGGTGCGCAGGCCGTTCACCGTCCCGCCGTTCCTGACGTCGATGGTGACCGCGCTCAGCGGCCGGCCGACGCGGCCGTTGCCAGGCACCGAGAGGCGCGCGATGTCGAGGTCCACCCCGGCCTGTACGTTCACCGTGACCGTGGCGGTGGCGCTCAGGAGGCCATCGCTCACCGTGTAGGTGAAGGTGTTGGTGCCGGAGAAGTTCGCGGCCGGCGTATAAGTGACCGTGTTGCCGGGGTTGCCAGGGTTGTTGATCACCACCGTGCCGTTGGCGGGCTGGGTCACCTCGGTCACCGTGAGCCCGGCGTTGGCAGCGGCGGGCGGAACGTTGTCCGGGTCGCTGTCGTTGGCCAGCACGTTGATGGTCACCGGCGTGTTGGCAGCGGTCGTCGCGGTGTCGTTGGCCGCCACCGGCGCGTCGTTCACCGCCGTGACCGTCACCGTGACGGCCGCGCTTGCCGTACCACCGTTGCCGTCGGAGATGGCGTAGTTGAATCCGCCGGTGCCGTTGAAGTTGAGCGCCGGGGTGAATGTGATCGTGCCGTTGGCGTTGATGGTCGCGGTGCCGTTGGTGGCGCCGGAGACCCCGGTTACGGTGAGCGTGTTGCCGTCCGCGTCGGTGTCGTTGGCCAGCACCAGGATCACCACCGGCGTGTCCTCCGGCGTCGTCTCGGTGTCGGGGTTCGCCACCGGCGCCCGGTTGGCCGGCGCGGTGGCAACCACCGTCACCGGCTCGGTGTGGCGGCCGCCGCCCGAGGAGACCAGGGTGACGAAGGCCGGCGGCTCGGCCGGGAGCACCACCTGCAGCCGCTGGTCGGCGATGGTTCCCGGGACCGGCGTCAGCACGCCCAGGCCCACGGCGGTGATCTTCGGCGGCGCCGCCTCGTCACTGGAGATGGCATTGATGATCAGGGTCTTGGTGTCCTTGGCGTACTGGGCCTTGGTCACCTTGAGCACGTCGCCCAGCGCTTGGGCGATGGGTGTCGGCGTCGTGGGCGTCGGCGCGTTCGGATCGG
>DATIFO010000284.1:0-12283 GCA_035455275.1 Methylomirabilis sp. (SeqCode)
GAGAGGAGCGGCACGTTGACCTTCGGCCAGTCGGGCATGCGAGAGCGCCAGTACAGGTCGCCGGCGAACCGGTTGGCGACGCAGTCCGCGTAGAAGTCGCTCCGGGTGGCACCCAGCTCCTCCTCGGTGAGGGTCGGCGGGCCGGACACCCAGTCGCCGGTCATCCGGCTTCGGTAGCCCCGCGTCCCCTTGCCGTGCTGCACCTTGGTGACCTGGGCGGGGAACCAGGCCCGGCCGAAGGTGCACAGGATCCCGCCGTGGTAGGCGAGGTCCCGGTAGTAGTCCGCCGCGCCCTCCCAGGCGCAGATGGCGGCGAGGTGCGGCGGCTGGAGGGCTGCCGCCTGCCACTGATTCATGGCGTAGTAGGAGATCCCGTTCAGGCCGATCTTGCCGCTGCTCCACGGCTGCGCCGCCGCCCACTCGATGCAGTGGAAGAGGTCTTTCGCCTCGCGGGCCGACCAGAGGTCGAGGAACCCGGGCGAGCGACCGGCCCCCCGCGAGTCCACCCGGACGCAGGCATAGCCGTCCGGCACCCACTTCTCGGGGTCCACCACCTCCCAGTTCTGATACGTGTTGGTCGAACCCGCCGAGACGTCCGGGTGCTGCTCGATCATCCGCCGCCACTGGTCCACGTACAGGTCCTCGAAGACCAGCCACTTGCCGTAGGGGCCGTAGGAGAGGATGACCGGAGACTTCCCTTCGGACACCGGTCGGTAGACGTCCGCCCGGAGGACCAGACCGTCGTCCATCCTGATCGGCACGTCCCAGTCGATGCGCATGCCATCGCGCGCTTGGCTCGTGCACTCGCTCATCGGCGCTCCTCGTGGGGTGCCCCCCTGCCCGTCCTCACCGCTCCCAGCGGCCGTGGTGGACGCCGAAGCCGGGAACGATGTCCTTGCAGTTGATGACCGTGTAGTCCTCGAGAATGCTGACGCTGTGCTCGACTCCGATCGGCAGCAGGGCCGCGACTAGGTATGCGCGACAGACGGCGTCTCTCTTGGGCGCCCTCCGCGTGGTGCTACTGACCGACGATCTCGAAGGCGTCGTGGGACTCGGAGTCGAGGTGCATCCCCGGGATCCCAGCCGATTGCACGTCGCCGCTCACCAGGTGGAGGCGGTTGCCCACCACCGCGCCCGCCAGGCCGTGTCGCGGCACCGGCATCGGGGGCAGCGAGGTCCACCGGTTGCCGGCCGGCTCGTAGGCCTCCAGCGCCCGGTAGGCCGCCATGAGCTGTGCATTCTGGTACTCGCCGCCGGCCACGTAGATCCGTCCGCCGACGGTCCCCCAGGCCGACGCGCTCCGCGGGGTGAGCATCCGCGCCCGCACGGCACCCCAGCTGTCCGTGGCCGGGTCATACTCCTCGACAACGTCGGTGTTGCTGGCGACCCCGATGAAGGCCGCGCCCACCCGGCCGCCGATGACGTAGATCTTGTCCCCCACGACGCCCACTGCGGCGTGGTTCCGTGCGGTCGGCATGGACGACCGCGCCCGCCAGGTGTTCGTGGCCGGATCATACTCCTCGACGGTGGAGAGCGACCGGTGGGGACGGGCGGGGTGCACGGCGGGCTCCGCCGAGCCCGGGTGCATGCTCGCCCCGCCGATGACGTAGATCTTGCCGCCGACGACGGCCGCCACCGGCGAGCCCCGCTTCGTCGGCATCGGGGCCAGCGCCTTCCACGCATCCGCGACGGGGTCATACTCCCACACGTTGTCGATGGGAACCCACGCCGGAGGGCCCGATGCGGGCGGGACGAAGCCGCCGAAGGCATAGATCTTCCCGTTGAGGTCGGCGAAGGCCACGTGGTGCGAGGCCAGAGGCATCGGCTTCTTCTTCGTCCACCGGTCGGCCGCGGGATCGTACTCGTACACGAGCCCCTTGGGCTTCCAGCCGGGGGCGAGCCCCCCGAAGACGTAGACCTTTCCCCCGGCCGCCGCGCCGTACAACTCCTCGGACGGCTCGGGGAAGGGCGCCAGCTTGACCCACCTGCCCGGTGACTGCGCCTCCGCCGCCAGGCCGAACGCCAGCACCAGCAGGATGACCATCGCCGGTCGCTTCATGGCTCTCCCTCCCTGCTCGGCACGAGGACCGGCTGCCCGATCTTCACCGACTCGACGATGGCCTCCAGCACGGCGACGTTGGCGGTGCCCTCCTCGCCGCCCACCTCGGGTCGCCCGCCTTCCCGGATGCAGCGGGCGAACTCCGTCAGCTCCTCCACGATCATGTCGCCGGGGTGAAGCGGCACCGGCGACCGCTCCGGCTCGCCCTTCTTCTGCAGGAACAGGCGGGAGCCTTCCGCCTCGCTGAAGGCCTGGGCTTCCGTTCCATGCAGCGCCAGGAGGTTGGTCCGGTTGGCCAGGACGAAGGCGGTCCCCAGATAGCCCAGGACTCCCGAGGCGAACTCCAGCAGGATCCCGGTGGTGTCGTCGATCGGGAGCCCGGTGAGGATCTGCCGGCGGGAGAGGGCCACCACCCTCGCGATCGGGCCGAGGAGGTACTGGAAGGTGTCCACGTGATGAATGCCCAGGCCGGTCATGGCGCCGGCCGGGGTCTCCCTCGGGTCGGTCCTCCACCCCCCGGGTTTCAGCGTGAAGCCGGTGCTGGACGAGATGTTGCCTTCAATCTGCACCACCCGGCCGAGGGTGCCGTCCGCGATCAGGGCCTTCAGGGCCCGGCTCGCCGGCTGTCGCCGCCGCCCGTGACCCACGGACAGCACGACCCCGGCCCGGCGGCAGGCCTCGGTTGCCCGGCGGCCGTCGGCCACCGTGAGGGTGAAGGGCTTCTCCACGAAGACGTGCTTCCCCGCCCGGGCGGCCTCGACGACCTGCTCCCCGTGCAGCGTGTGGGGGGTCGTGAGGAGGACCGCCTCCACCTCGCGATCCTCCAGGACCGCCGCATAGCTCTCGGCCTGGCGGCAACCGTACTTCTCCGCGAAGGCGGCCCGCTTCTCGGCGGAGCGCGTGGCGCAGGTCACGAGCCTGAGGTTCGTCCCCTTCGGGATGGCGTCCGCCAGGACCCCGCTCCACCAGCCGATGCCGACCGCTGCTGCCCGTACCGGCTCCATCATTGTCCCTCCATCAAGCTACCTCCTAAGCCGATTCAGAAATATCCAACGTCGAATGATGAATGCCGAATGATGAACCTCGATGGAAAGCCGATCCGAATTGAGCTCTCCTTCGATATTCATCCTTCGAAATTCGACAGTCGAAATTGTTCCGCCGGATCAGGCAGCCGCCAGTGCGTCGATCCCGGCCCGGGCCACCTCCGTGTCCTGCTCGCCCGTTCCGCCGCTCACGCCGACGCCCCCCACGCAGTGACCCTCCACCAGGATGGGCAGCCCGCCGGCGAAGGTGACGTACATGTCCGTCCCGGCCGCCAGCGGCAGGGCAATCGCCATGTGATCGTTCACCGGCTGCCCGCTGGAGCTGACCTTTCCCGTGGGAAGCCGGTTGGAAGCCGCAGCCCGCGCCTTCGCGTGGGCGACGCGGATGTTGTGGATCTTGCCCTGGTCGGTCCGGGCGAAGCCGAGCAGGTGGCCCCCCTCGTCCACGACCGAGATGCTCATGGGAATGCCCATCTCCTGGACCTTTCGGATCGCGGCCTGGAGGACGCGATTGGTCCCTTCCCAGTTCAGCTTGAGCGCCTGCCGGGTGATCATTCGGGCCCTCCAGCGCCGCGGGGGGGCTGGCCGGCCAGCGTCTCGTAGAGGCGGACGATCCCGGAAAGGTCCTCCAACCCCTGGCCCCCTTTCACCGCAGCAGTATAGAGTTGCTGCATCATTCCGGTGAGCGGCAGCGGCACGTGCAGCTCCTGGCCCGCCTCCAGCATCAACCGAATGTCCTTCAAGAAAAGATCCATCTTCATCAGCGGGTCGAACTTGCCCTGGATCATCAAGGGACCGCGGACATCCAGGATCTTGGAGGCCGCCGCCCCCTGGCCCAGGATCTCCAGCGTCTGCGCCGGGTCGAGACCTGCCCGCCTGGCCAGCGTGAGCCCCTCCGCCAGGACGACGCCGTTGAGGCCCATGACGAGGTTGGTCACCAGCTTGAGGTGCGACCCCATCCCGCAGGCGCCGACGTAGAACACGCGCCGGGCCACAGCCTCCAGGACAGGGAGGCAACGGTCGAAGACAGTTCGATCGCCTCCGACCGTCACCACAGAGTCCCGCCGGGCCACCATGCTGCTGGTCCCGCTGACGGGGGCGTCCAGGAATCCCACGCCCCGGGCGCGCGCCGCCTCCTCCATCCGGATGGCGAGACGCGGGGAGATCGTGCTCATCTGGATGATGACCGTGTCCGGTCCCGCGCCCTCCAGCACCCCCTTGGGACCCGTGATGACCTCCCCGACACTCTCCAGGGTCGGCAGGATGGTGAAGACGGCGCCCGTGCTGCTGGCCACCTCCGCCGCCGATCCCGCCTTGAAGCCTCCCTGGGCCAACAGCGCGGCGACCTTCTCCGGGAGCACGTCATGGCCGACAACCTGATAGCCGGCCTTGAGCAGGACACCGGACACCGCGCTTCCCAGCAGCCCGATCCCCACGACCCCCACAGGTCCTGTCTTTCTCACAGGTCCTCCTCCGGATCTGGGTCAGCCCTGCCCCTGACAATTCAACCTTCCATCCAGCATCTGGAATCGCGTCGCCCTAGCAGTTCTTGCACGGCGGGTAGTCCCGGCTGTAGACGGGCTGCTTGAGAAAATCATCGGGCTTGTAGTTCCAGAACTGCGACACACCTGGGAAGGTGTGGATCACCGTGTTCTGGAGCCGCCCCGCCACCCGCTCCACCTTTCGCACGTAGATGTTCTGGATCGGGTTGCCGTACTCGTCGAACCGCATCGGGCCACGCGGGGCGTCCGAGAGATCGACCTTGCGGAGCGCCGCCAGGAATTTCCCCGTATCCTCGATGTCACCACCGGTGGCCTCCAGGGCCGCCTTCAGCGCGATGCCCGCCACGTACGTGCCTTCCGAGTAATAAGAGGGGACCTGCTTGTACTTGGCTTCGTAGGCCTGGGCGAACTTCTTGTTGGCCGGATTCTCCAGGGCCGCCGAGTAGTGCAGGGCGGTCACGATCCCGAGAGACTCGTCCCCCATGGTGCGAAGCACGTGCTCGTCGGTCAAGGTGCCGCCACCGACGAGCGGGAGACGGCCCTTCAGCCCCGCCTCGGCGTATTGCTTGGCGAAGCGGAGGGCGTCGGCCCCGGAAAAGATCGCATAGATGCTGTCCACATCCCGCCGGAGCTGCGCCAGGTACGGGCCGTAATCGGCATTCCCGAGCGGCGGCCAGAGCTTCTGCACGATCTGCCCGCCGGCCTCCTCGAACGTGCGGTGGAAGCCCGCCGCCACCTCCCAGCCGAAGGCGAAATCGTAGCCGATCATGGCGATCTTCTTGTACTTCAGGTTGTCGTACACCCACTTCCCGAACGGGTGCGATGGCTGCGAGCTGGACCACCCCGTGCGCACGATGTAGGCACTCCGCTTGCGCTGGGTGATGTCGTCGGCCGAGACGATGGGGTAGATGGTCGCGACCTTTTTCTCGTCGACGTAGGGAGCGATGGCGTAGCCAACGGCCGCGCTCAGGGGTCCCATCACGAGGTGGACGCCCTGCCCCTCAACCAGAGAGCGAGCCTTCGTCAGCCCCGTGGCAGGCTTCCCCTCGTCGTCCTCGATGATGAGTTTGACTTCCCGGCCGGCGAGCCGATACTTCTGCTCCTCGAGGAAGAGCTGAAGGGCGTTGACCATGTCCTTTCCATTGGCGGACAGGGGGCCCGTCTCGGGCACCAGGAGGCCGACCTTGATGGGAGCCTTCTGCGCCCAGGGTGCCGTGGGCCAGGCCAGGATGGAGGCCGCCGTCGCGACGGCCACAACCAGCAGCAGGAGTCGGTTACGCATGAGATCCTCCTTTCATTCGAGGTGGGTCACGATCCCAGTCCGAGGAAGCGGGACTTCACCTTCTCGTTCGCCAGGAGCTCGGCCGGGGAGGACGAATGGACGATCCGGCCGCGATTGAGCACGTGGACGTGGTCGGCCACGCCGACCGCAAAGTGCAGGCTCTGCTCCACCAGGAGGATCGACAGGCCCTGGGCCTTCAGCTCCGCGATGGCCTTCCCCACCTCCCGGACCAGGAGCGGCGCCAGCCCCTCCGTGGGCTCGTCCATCAGCAGGAGCTGCGGGTTGGTCATGAGGGCCCGCCCGATGGCCAGCATCTGCTGCTCCCCGCCGGAGAGCTTGTTCCCCGGATGGGAGAGGCGCTCCTGCAGCCGGGGGAAGAGGGCGAAGACCCGCTCCAGGCCCCACCCTTGCCCGCCGTCCCCTCTGGCGGCGACGGTCAGGTTCTCCCGGACGGAGAGGGATGGAAAGATTCGCCGCCCCTGGGGGACCAGCCCCATCCCCATCTCGACGGCCCGGAAGGGAGGCAGCCTGGTGATGTCGGTCCCCTGGAAGACGACCCGCCCCAGCCTGGGCGGAGTGAATCCGATCACCGACCGGATGAGCGTCGTCTTCCCCATGCCGTTCCGCCCGAGCAGCGCCACCACCTGCCCCTGTGTCATGTCGAGGGAGACCCCCTGGAGCACGTGACTCTCGCCGTAGTAGGTGTGGATCTCCTCGACCCGGAGCATCAGGCGCTCCCCAGGTAGATCTCCCGCACCAGCGGGTCTGCCTTCACCTCATCCCCGCTCCCGTCGGCCACAACCTTCCCGTTGTGGAGGACGGTGACCCGGTCCGTCAACTCGAAGGCCACGTCCATGTCGTGTTCGATGACCAGCAGGGTGATCCCGTTGTCCAGTCGTTTGAGCAGCCCGGTCATCATCCGCGATTCGGCGGGCGAGAGCCCCGCCGTCGGCTCGTCCAGGAGCAGGAGCCGCGGCCGGCACGCCAGGGCCAGGGCGACCTCCATCTGCCGCTGCTCCCCATGGGAGAGGTTGCGCACGACCTCCCCCACCTTGTCTGCGAGCCCCACGGAATCCAGGATGGCGTGGGCGCGGGTGTAGAGGTGTGGGTAGGCGGTGATGGGTCGCAGCAGGGTGAGCTTGGTCCGCTCCAGGGCCTGCACGGCCAGGAGGAGATTCTCCAACACCGTCAGGCTCGGGAAGAGATTTGTGATCTGATAGGTTCGCGCCAGGCCCAGGGCCGCCCGGCGGTTGGGAGGGAGGTTCGTCACGTCGCGGCCGAACAGCGCGATCCGCCCCCCCGACGGCGAGAGATCCCCGCTGATCAGATTGAAGAGCGTGGTCTTGCCCGCCCCGTTGGGGCCGATGAGCGCCCGCCGCTCGCCCGCCGCCACCGACAACGCCACGCCTTCCACCGCCCTCAACCCTCCAAAGGCCTTGGAGAGATCCGACACGCTGAGCGCCGGGACTGGCGTCACGAGGAGCCCTCGCTCTGGCGGAGCGGTGATCGCATCGCCAGATTCATTTCTTCCCCACCGCCGTGGTCTCCCGAATGGCACCGAGGATCCCCCGGGGCGCGAACAGGATGACGCCGATGTAGACCCCGCCGAGGATGAGGAGCCAGCGCTTGGTGTAGACGCTGACGAAGTTCTTCAGGAAGACGATCACCCCGGCGCCCAGCGCCGGGCCGACCAGGGTCCCGGGGCCACCCAGGGCCACCATCAGCAGCGTCTCCACGGAGGTGATGAGCTGAACCTCCACCGGACTGACGAATCCGTTGTAGTAGGCCCACAGGACCCCGGCGAGACCCGCGAAGGCCGCCGCCAGCATGAAGGCCAGATACTTGTGGAGCCAGACGTTGTAGCCGAGGCTCCGCATCCGCCCCTCGCTCTCCCGGATACCCCGCAGGCTCATCCCGAAAGGGGAGTGGACGATGAGGTAGAGGAAGCCGAAGGCCAGGAGAAACGTCACCAGCGTGAGGTAATAGAACGCCGTCTGGTTGCCGAACGTGAAGGGGAGGCCCAGGGACGGCCTCGGCACACTCGAGATCCCGTTGTCCCCCTTGGTCACAGAGACCCAGCGGAAGGCCAGACCCCAGACAACCATCCCGAGGGCGAGGGTGATCATCAGGAAATAGACTCCCACCGCCCGGATGGCCACGAGGCCGAAGACGGCGCTGGTGAGGATGGCGGCCGCCAGGGCCAGGAGCAGACACGTCCAGAATCCCGCCTGGTATTCGGTCGTGAAGATGGCGACCACATAGGCCGCGACGCCGAAGTAGGCGGCATGGCCGAGCGAGGGGAGGCCGGTGTACCCCAGCAGCAGATCCAGACTCATGGCGAAGACGGCGTAGATCAGCGCTTGCGTGACCAGGGTCAACGGATAGGCGGGCAGGAAGGGTGGAACGGCAACGAGCAGGCACCCGGCCGCGGCGAGCGCGAGAGTCCTCCATCCCCTTCCAGCCATCCCCGGTCTCCTCAGACCTTGCCGAACAGTCCCGTGGGCCGGAGCGCCAGGATCACGGCCATGGGGGCAAAAAGCGTGAAGTAGGCCAGTTCGGGGAAGAGGGCCTTGCCGAAGTTATCCAGGAGCCCCACCAGGAGGCTGCCCACGATGGCCCCCTGAAGGCTTCCCAACCCACCGACGATGACCACGACGAAGGCGTAGGGAAGCACCTCGAAGTCCACCCCCGGATAGACGCCGATGAACCCGCCGCCCACCACGCCGCCCAGGGCGGCCAGGAGGGCTCCCAGGGCGAAGACCCCCATGGACACCATGGGGACGTTGATCCCCACTCCCTGGGCCATCTCCCCGTCGTCCACGGCGGCCCGGATGGTCGCGCCGGCCCGCGTCTTCTCCAGGAAGAGCCAGAGGACGACGCCGACCGCGGACGCCGCGCCGATGATGAACATACGGTAGATCGGAAACACCACCACCCCCGAGTGGAGCGAGCCGCTGAGGAGCGCGGGCACCGGGATCGTGTAGGGGTCGCCTCCCCAGATCAAGAGGGCGAGGTCCTGGAAGATCAGGGCGAAGCCCATCGTCATGAGCACCTGGGCCAGCACCTGATTCTTCAGGCGGCGCAGGAAGAGACGCTCCATCCCCACACCGATCAGGGCCACCCCCAGTGTCCCCGCCAGGATGGCTACGGGGAAGCTGCCCGTCCGCCATGCCGCCGTCAGGCCCATGTAGCCCCCGAGGAGGAAGTAGGAGCCATGGGCCAGGTTGACGATCCGCATGACCCCGAAGATGAGGGACAGCCCGCTCGCCAGGAGGAACAGCAGGGCGCCGTAGGAGATTCCGTTGAAGGCCTGCGTGACCCAGAATTCCATTCCACCCTCGAAGGAATCACCGCTGCTCGGAATGCGGGAGCACGTCCCTGGACCAATCACCTCTTGGTCATTGGGATTTGGTCATTGGTCATTCACAACAGGCGCGGGTCGAAGCCGCAGCGCGTCAAGACCTCCGGCTCAGCCTCGGTCACCAGGAGGGTATCCTCCAGCCGGACGCCGCCGCCGCCCCGGACCCCCGGGAGCCAGATGAGCGGCTCCACCGCAAAGACCATGCCCGGCGCGAGCACCACCTCGCCGGCGCCCCGCTGGGGCTCGCCGATGTAGGGAGGCTCGTTGGGGGTGATGCCCAGCCCGTGGCCGATGAAGAGGTGGATGAAATGCTTCTCCAGGCCCGCCCGTGCCGCCGCCTCCTTGATCTCCTCCGCGACCTCGTGGTTCGTGCGGCCGGGACGCAGAGCGCGGTGAGCGACCCTGAGGCACTCGTGCACGCTCCGGTAGACCTTCCGCTGGATGTCGGATGGCGCGCCGCAGATCACCGCCCGCCCCACGTCCCCGAAGTATCCGTTCCAGCAGGCGCCGATGTCGATGAAGACCAGGTCGCCGTCCCGGATGAGCTTGTCGGTGGCGAACCGCGTCGGCGGCGACATCCGCTCCCCCGAGGCCACGAAGGGGCTGGCCAGGTGCGCGAACTCGCCGCCGAGCCGGAAGAGGGTGCGCATCGCCTCCCCCGCCACCTCGCACTCGCGAACGCCGGCACGCACCGACTCGATGGCGGTCTGGGTGACTGCGTCGGCGATGGCGGCCGCCTCTCGCAGGAGCTGGATCTCGTCCGGCAGCTTGATCCGCCGGACCCCCTGCATGAAGGTCTCGCCGTCGGCCCGCTCCACCCGGTGCAGGTGCTTGGTGTAGGCGTCGAGCTGGGGCACGGTCATGCCGTCGAAGCCCACCCGCCCCCCGTCCGCCCCGTGCTCCCGGAGCAGCCGGGCGGTGTGCTCCGCCGTGACCGCCTCGACCATCCCCACCTCTTCCATGATCGGGATGACCACGAACTCGGCGATCCAGGGCATGGCGTCCTTCGCCCGGGCGTACTCGCCGCCGGACAGGAAGAGGACCGGGCCCCCCTCGGGGAAGAGCATGACCCCGTACTGCGTCGTGGAGCGGTACTGGAGCGTGATGGCCCGGAGGCTGGTGAGATAGCGGACGTTCTCGTCCTTCCAGAGCACCAGGGCATCCAGCCCTGATGCCCGCATGGCCTCCTGGGTCCTGGAGACCCGGGCGCGGCGCAGGCGCTCGAAGTCCACCCGCGCCTCGTAGTCCACCTGAAACTGCCCCTGGGCGTACTCCACCATGCGAAAGTCCTCGACGTAAAGCGCAAGACGTAATTCGGAACCGTCCCTTACGCTTCACGTTTCACGTCCTGCCCGCTGCCCCCTGCCAGCTGCCTGCTGTCTTGTACCTGCTGCCAGCTTCCTACCGATACACCTCCGGGTTGTACAGGTTTGGCGGACGCTCCCCTTTCAGGACGGCCTGGATGTTGTCCACCACGATATGGGCCATGCTCTCGCGTAGCTCCCCCACCGCGCTCCCCAGGTGGGGCGTGAGCACCACCTGGGGGAGCGGCAGCAGATCCGGGTGGACCCGCGGCTCGTCCTCGTACACATCCAGACCCGCCCCGGCGATGCACCGGGTACGGAGCGCCTCCACCAGCGCCGACTCGTCCAGGATGGGCCCGCGCGCGGTGTTCACGAGGAAAGCCGTCGGCTGCATGAGCGACAGCTCGCGAGCCCCGATGAGGCGCCGCGTCGCCGGCGTGAAGGCGGCGTTCACGGAGACGAAGTCCGCGCGCCGCAGCAGCTCCTCCAGGGAGACGTAGGCGACGTGAAGCTCCCGCTCCTCCGCCTCGGGGAGACGGGATCGCTTGGTGTAGAGAATCGTCATGTCGAAGCCGCGGGCCCGGCGGGCCACGGCGCGGCCGATCCTTCCCAATCCGATGATCCCCAGGGTCTTCCCGTGGACCGCGGCCCCAGCGAAGTGATGCGATTGGGAGCCGGGAAAGACTCCGCTCCGGAGCGCCCCGTCCCCTTCCACCACGCGCCGGGCCACCGCCAGGAGCAGGGCCCAGTGCAGGTCCGCCGTGGCCTCGGTGACGATGGGCGGAATGGTCGTGACCGGGATGCGCCGGGCCGTGGCGGCGGCCACGTCCACCGTGGCCGGGACGATGGCCATGCTGGCGATGAGCTTGAGACGCGTCCCGGCCTGGATGACCTCGGCATCCACCAGGTCGTGCATCAGGTGGAAGAGACACTCCGCCCGGCGGATGCGATCCAGCAGTTCGGCGCGGGGCATGATCCGGCTGCTCGCCTCGCCCACCTCCACCTCGGCCATGGCCCGGAGCCGCACCATGGCCGAGGCGGGGATCGGTTGGGAGACCAGCACCCGGAAATCCGTTCTCTCCATGGCCGCCTACCGCTTGACGACGGCTTTGACCAGGGCGCGGAACTCCTGGTCGTCCAGGATACCCTTCTTCTTCAGCGAGGCGGCCTTCACCCGCACGACCAGCTCGTTGACCTCCTCGTCCGTGGCCTTCACCCGGATGCGCTCCAGGTGCATCTTGATGGAGTCGATGCCGCTGTTCTTCCCCAGCACCACCCGGGCCGGCCGCTGCCCCACCAGGTCCCAGTGGTACGGGAACACCTCCAGCAGGTGCTCTGCCCCCGCGTTCTTGAACCAGGAGGCGATGATCCCCGATTCGATGTCGAACAGCGTGTCCCCCACGATCTGCCGGTTGGAGGGCATCGCCAGCTTGCAGATCTTGCGGACGTAGCGCGAGAGCTTGGTGAGCTGCTCCGTCTTGATCCCGGTATCCACGCCGTACATGGTGAGGAGGCTGAGGAGCGTGTCCTCCGTCGGGACGTTGCCTGCCCGCTCGCCGATGCCGCTGATGGTCGAGTGCACCACCTCGGCCCCCGCCGCCAGGGCGATGATGGTATTGGCCACTCCCATGCCGAAGTCCATGTGGAAGTGGGTCTCCAGCGGCTTCTTGATCCGCGCCCTGGTCTCGCGGACGAAGTAGCTCACCGCGTGGGGCGAGAGGACGCCGAAGGT
>DATIFO010000285.1:0-16672 GCA_035455275.1 Methylomirabilis sp. (SeqCode)
TGACCGTCGAGCAGTTGGAGCAGGGATTCCGTCGGTTGGCCGTGGAACTGTACGGGGAGGTTTGCACGAAACATCGTCAGGAGCGTTTCGAGAAGTGTCTGCGGAGACTGGGGCGACACCACGGGGGGGCGATGCGATGAACGGGCGGAACACCATCCGGGCGCTTTTCCTCATCGCCGGGACATACGACGGCATCCTGGGACTGGCCTTCCTGGCGGTGCCGGCATCGATCTTCGCGACGTTTGCTGTGCCACCGCCAAACCACTGGGGCTATGTGCAGTTTCCCGCAGCCCTACTCATCGTCTTCGCCCTCATGTTCTTCGCCGTGGGAACGAAGCCAGAGCGGAACCGCAATCTGATCCCCTATGGCATCCTTCTGAAGGTCTCGTATTCCGGAGTCGTCTTTGGCTGGTGGATGACCTCCGGCATCCCTGGCATGTGGAAACCGTTCGCGGTATTCGACATCATTTTCGCCGGGCTCTTTGTCTGGGCGTATCGGTCGCTCGGCATGAGCACGGGGGACTGATCCGGTCTGAACGCCAGCCCGGCTCGCGAGCCCGTTCATTCGGAGGTCCGGGGGGAAGTTGTCATGTGGGTTCGACCCCCTCTCAGATCGCTGGAGGAATCGGGACTGGGCTGGAATTCTCTCCGGGCGTGTTTCTGCCCAGGCTTTCGACATAGTGCGACAGGCGCCCGTGGTGGCGCCGGAGATTTTCCACCATGTCACCCAACGGGGGAATCGGCGGCGGGAGACGTTGTTCTGCGCGGGAGCAGCGCCAGGGGCGATGGGGCGGGGAGGGATGGGGAGCTCGTCTGGGCGGCGCCTCTCCTGATGCGCGTGGACCGCTGGAAAGACTGCCTCTCCCCGGGACCGTCCGCGGAGCGGGGAACACAGCTTCGCCGCCATGAACGGACCGGGTGACCGCTGGGGATCGAGCCATTCACCGTGGCAATTGAGGAGCATCTCCGTCAATCGCTCCATCGAGGAAAGCGGGGGGGCACGGACCGGCGGGATACATAGATGAGTATGGTGACCCCGGAATTCGGAAAGGTGACCCGCTGAAGGTTTCCACGTTCCTCATCTGCAGGCAGGTACAAGATTTCGGTTGCCGTCCGTCCTCCTGTCATCTAACGTTTCTCCCGATGCTCGTGCACAAATAAGGTGCCCCCATGCTCCTGAAAGCCCCCGATGACAAGAGCCATCTCTTCGCCGAACTGGAACGGCTTGCGACGGTGGCATCCGCAGGCCAAAAGCGACAGATTGCCGAGGAGGTCCGGATTCTCCGCGCCGGCTTCAGCGGGGAGCGAGAATCCGTATATTTGCTCGATTTCTACCTCAAGGCGTCCCGGAATACGACCGTCATTCATGACCTCCGCCTGGACCTCAACGGTCGCGTCGCGCAGATCGACCACGTACTCCTTCACCGGACACTCAACGTCTTCGTCCTGGAGACGAAGCACTTCCAATCCGGGCTCAAGATCACCGAGGATGGCGAGTTCCTCCGTTGGAACCCCTCCACGAAGACCTACCAGGGCATGCCATCCCCGCTGGCCCAGAACAAGCGGCACATCGCGGTCCTGCGGGATGCCTTCGACCGGATCGACCTGCCGACCCGCCTAGGCGTCCAGCTCACCCCGGTCTTTCTGTCCTACGTGCTTGTCTCACCTCGTGCCTGGATCGAGCGGCCGAAACGGTTCGACACCAGCCACATCCTCAAGGCCGACCTGTTCTCCGTTGAGGACGAATTGAATAAGCGGGGGTTCCTCAAGGGCGTGAGGCACATCGGTCGATTAGTGGCATCCACGACCCTCCGCGCGATCGGACGGCAGCTAGTGGCCCTGCACACGCCCATGACCATTGACTATGGGACTCGATTCGGAATGACCAAGCCGCCAGGGCCCCGCCCCGCACCCCACACGCCAAGCGCCCGCCCTCCGCGGTGGAGTCCGAACCCGCCACCTCAGTCCGGTGGCCAGCGCCAGGTCCGCCCGACCTGCCGTCACTGCGGGAGCGAACTGCTCACTCTCCAGCCGGGCCGCTTGAGCTTTCACTTCACATGCGCGGTTTGCAGCCAGCACACCCCAATTCACATCGGCTGCGGGAAGGCGGGGCACCGAGAACGGATCCGACAGGCCGGGCGCACCTTTTACCGGGAATGCTCCGAATGCCGAACGCGCACCGTCTTCTTCGTGAACCAGCCTTCTCTCGCCCTCCCGCGGAGCCCCTCAAGGTGAGACATGGGTTGCTAGGTCACGCCGAGATGGAGACGGCCAAGGGGGCGCCGCCGGGATGCCACCGACCCCCGCAAGGCAGGCCGCGTGCGCCTGCGGATCGGTCCCAATCAGTCCGTATTCCATCCTTCCGAGGATGGTGTGGTTGAGGACGCCGGTCGAAGGCTCCGAACGAAGGGCGGAGGCGCATCGAGCCGCACCTAAGGGGGCATGCTCGTGCTGGCTCTGCATCCATTCGGGGTCCCTGGGGACTCCCTCCGCGCTATTCCTCTGAGTCAACAACGCACTTCGGCGCGCGTCCGGCCGCCCAACCCCCCTGCTGCTGGCCCGAGCGGGAGTTGGGTTTGGTGGGCACCACCGTGGCCGTCAGACTCGGCCTGACCCAGTTGGCCGTCAGCCGGGCCGTCCGCCGCGGAGAACGCCTGCCAAGAAGCACGGCTTGGCCTTGTCTAAGGGATGAATTGCACTATTTCATGACCGTCCCGTATTACACGTGTTATCTTTGCGTTAGCGTCCCGTCTCGCAGGCCGTCTGCCAGGCTGCCACTCGGGGCCGGACGTCCCGGGCGGAGTGGGGCCGAGTCCTAGGCATTTGACTTGTCAGTCTTGGCCACATCCCGCATCCTGCGATTTGACTCTGCAGCAACGGTGCGAAGGCGAGGTCATAGTTATGAAGCTGAGCTTGGACTTGCCAAGCGGTCTAACACCAGACCTTGTCAAAGGTTACTGTATCATTCATCAACTGGAGAACTGGTTTCGGGAGCTTGTCTATCTTGAACTCAAGGCGAGCTATGGGTCAGCAGGGTGGGAGCAGGTCTCGCTTGCACTAAAGCGAAATAGGGCTGCAGGCATTTCACCGGAAAAATCTCTCAAGGCCGACAAGCGGCACCCGCATATGGCAACACCCGAGAATGACCCTCTATGGTTTCTGTCATTCGACTCTCTTGTCAAAATAGTCTTCGATCGGAAACTCTGGCGACTCTTTGAGCCATATCTCACCACGAAGACGCTCCTCAGGGCGAAGTTTGATGAGATTAAGCCGATCCGGAACCGCATCGCCCACTGCCGTTCGCTGGACAAGCACGACTTGAAAAGGTTGGAGGCATTCCTGCGGGACCTGGATCATGGCTTTTGGAGATTCTGCACCTCTTACAATCGGGAGTGCGCTTTTATTGGACCACTACAGAACGACCCAGTTTACGGGCATTTTGCAGATCGAGAACATGTTCCTTTTGCTGAGGTGGAACCAGGCAAGTGGGCGAGAATCGGCATGCGAGTAGGAGTCGACGTAGATTTGATTCTGGGTTATAGAATTCGCCCGAGCGCGAAGCCACGATCACACCAGAAGGTCAACCTTGTGAAAGGCGCGATCTATGATTCCGTGTTTTCCATTGCGCACAGGACGGGCCACTACCTAGACTTCGAGGAGATTCTCACGAGCACGAAATTCTATCATCAGAGGACGTTGCATATCTTTCTTGATGCCTGTCAGGTCCAGTTGCGCGTTACGTTTCCGGCTGTTGAAGAGACGAGCGACGTCATGAGCGCGGCGGAGGCCTTTTATGGCGCCTCTCTCCGCTCTCAGCGTGTATATCCCAGTACAGGTGTCCGCAAAACTCGTACGTCGTTGGGTCGTCTGCTGGCGAGTTACGAAGAGCAGAACCGCCCTTTCGAAGTTATTGCAGCCAATTGGCCGCACTATGTAATCCCGCCGTCCCACCCGTTTAGTTTCCTGTATCCGGATATGCCTTGCAGTCTGCTCCATCCTCTCTAAGTCGGCAGACGTCAGGCGGGACGTTTTCAGGCGTTGCCTCCCATATTCCCTTATGTCCACCTCGAACCACCACGCTTGTTTCGTGGAGGGCCGGCGTGTTGCCGTTCTGCTATCCGTTGATGTGGAGACGACTCTTCTGTCGATAATTTCTTCCACCCTCAAAAATGCGCTATTCGGAGGAACCTGAGCCAAGCGAACGCACGGCGCGCCCATTTTTCGGCCCTCCCAGCGCGAGACCTCCGGGAGGCCGATGACAAAATCACAGCATGTGAGCTGGGACTGTTAGCTTCTGGATCTGACGCATGGCGTACTCGATGGCGCCCTGGAAGTGATAGTCCCGGGGCCGCTTCAAGCGGTACTGGTTCTTGGACTTGACGAGGCGGCCGGGAACCACCAGCAGTTCCCGCCGGATAGTCTTCAGGGTCTTGGTCTGGTACGCCGGCGGGAGGCAGAGCCGCCGGAAGTAGTGCATCACGTCGAAGGCGAAGAGCAGGAGCTGGAAGAAGGCCACGTTGGGCAACCAGTCAGCCGGGACGTTGCTTCCTAACTCTCCTTGCGTCCACTTCACACGCCACGCTCATCACGCTGAAGGCCCGCAGGTTGCCGTTCTGCTACCTGTTGGTGTGGAGACGACTCTACTGTCGATAACTCCTGCCACCATCGCCTCAAAGGAATTCGCCACAGCAGAAATGAGACGCGCTCCTGGTGGTCACGCGTGGGGGGGGGATCAGGGTCTGGTCAGCCGGTTGCGTGCGCCGTCGTCGTGGGTGCGAAGGGCGGCCCCCGGCCGAGCCCTGCGATGGCCGAGCCGATGGAGGGGACTCTACGCGGGTATTGCGCTGGTCTCAAATACAAGCGGTGGGTGCTGGTGCTTTCCACCGGGCCTCGGACCAATACCCGAGGGTGGTCGAATTGGTGCTACGCCATGTTCAGAGGGGTAGTAGTGGCCTACCTACGCAACCTGGTAGATGGCGGGGCGGAATGACGGGGGTGGGATGGGCTTGCGCGCCGCTTTCGCCGCCTTGATCCACGTCTCCTTTGCCTTGAGCACCTCTGCCAAGGCCTCTTGTGGTGTGGCGCCGAACGCAGAGCAATGCCGCAAATCGGGGATATCGGCGATGTAGCCCTCATCCTCGTCGCTGTAAAACACGTTGACGTGGTAGTCCTTCATGCGTCCTCTCCAAGCGCCAGATTATGCCGCTCGATCAAGTCAAGCAGCTGTCTGACTTGGTAGGGTTTCACCTCGCCCTTGACTTCCTGAAGGTTGAGGAGTTCAGAGATATCGGGATGGGTGAGGATGTGATGACTGCCCTCGATTCTCTCGACTCGAAATCCAAGTGCTTCCGCCAACCTGAGCACATCGCGAAGCCGCACATAGTGCGGTGCCACGAGGATTCGTTTGAGAAGCCTTCGCGGTTTCATGCGATGAGGATCTCACCGGGCGAGGTTCGCCCGTGTGCTGAAGGTACTGCCTCTCCGGCCAGGAAGTCAAGTCAAAGGCTGCCATCCGGGCTGCGGGCGGTGCAGGGGGACGGAGCGAAGCGTTCGGCAAGGGAACATGGAGAGCGTCACCAATAGACCGCGCGAAAGGCCACGTGTTTGCCAATCTCGACAAAGTCTTCCCGGTTGCAGCTGACGAGGGTGGCTCCGGCGTCTCTGGCGGAGAGCGCGATCAGGGTGTCGAAGGCCAGATCCCGCAATTTGCCGGCAATGTAACCCCTTGTCTGCCGCATGCGGGAAAGGACCGCTGCGGATTCGAGCCAGTGGCTCTCGGTCGGGGTGAAGGTTCGTACTTTCCTGGCGAGCTCGCCAACGAAGCGGAGCTCGAGAGGTGTCCGCGCGCCCCGGCGCAGCTCGTGCAGTACCACTGCCGAGCACCGCACGACCCACGGCAAGCGCAGCAGGGTCAGCGTGAACCGCCCGGTGCGGAAGTTTTCGATGTAGACCGATGTGTCCAGGATGGCCAGGTTAGTGGCTGGCAAATGCGGCCTTCCCGCCGACACCGCTATACTTCCGGACGATGCCGTCGTGCACGGCTTTCTCCGTGGCCAGCGCCAGCGCTCGCTCAATCGTCTCCGTCACCGTGTCAGTTCCCAGGGCTTTCCTGGCACGGACCAATTGCTCCTTGTCCAACCGAACCGTGACCTGCGATTTCGCCATGGCATCTCCTTTGCTGTCATACAACATACGCTGAGATGCATGACACTGTCAATTTCTTCCTCCCATGGACCTGGACTTTGCGGGTCCTCCACCACCCGCGAAAACTGGAAGCAGCCCTCGGACTGAGCTTTCGTAGTGCTCGGGGATCCGGCTACGCGAGCCGGAGAGGATACCCTCCCAGCTCGTAGGCACTGTCGAACATCGCGACGACGTTCGCGGGCGGCACATCGGGCTGGATGTTGTGGACCGAGCAGACGACGTAGCCGCCGCCGGGTCCGAGGTCCCGGATCCGTCGGCGGACCTCCTCGCGAACGTCCTCGGGGGTGCCGTACGGGAGAACGCGGTGGGTATCGATGGCGCCCCAGAAGGTCAGCTTGTCGCCGAACTCTCGCTTCAGCTTCTGCGTGTCGCCCATCCCGTCCGCGGAAACCTGGACCGGGTTCAGGATGTCCACTCCCAGATCCACGAAATCGGGGAGCAGCGGATAGATGGCCCCGTCGGTGTGGTAGTAAAGCTTGGCCCCCGTGCGGGCCCGAAAGAAATCGAACGTGCGCTGCTGCCGGGGCTTGATCAATGACCGGTAGAGCGAGGGCGAGATGAGCGGCCGATCCGTGCCCCCGAGGTCGTCGCTCGTCACCATGACGATGTCCACGTCCTCCCCCACCTCCCGCAGGGCGCGGTCGGCGATGGCGAGGCGGATCTCCAGGAAGCGGTTCATCAGGGCCTCGGCGAATGGAGCGTTCGCCACGAGGTCCACGTAGAAGTTCTCCCAGCCGCGCAACTCGCAGCAGCGGAGAAAGAAGGCACAGTTCAGATCGGCCACGACGGCGTAGTCCGTCTCCCGATGAAGCTGTCGCGCCCGCTCGCCAAGACCGCGATAGCGCCCGGGATCCATGGGGTCCGGCCAGCGGTACGCCCCCACGGCCGAGAGGCTTCCGTCTTCCGCAAACGGGGAGCCGACCAGGTCATAGTAGTAAGAGTCCTTGGGCATGGTCCGCACCACGCCCCACTCGTCCTGGTAGGTGCGCTCGTCGAGCCAGCGATCCGTCCAGCGCTCCGGGGCGCCCAGCCCGACCCCCCGGAAGTCGATGTGGAATCGTCGCAGCACCTCCTCGTCCACGCGGGCCGTCTGCCCGCGCCTGTCCTTGACCCGGATCGCCGTGTCGCTCATCCCCAGGTGGCCGAGGAGGTTCCGGTAGGCCGTGAGGGTGATCCCGTCGCCGACCGCCTGGCCGAGATCCAGGGGCACCCGGTCGGGCTCCTGGTGATCGAGGGTCGCCTTCACGCGCTCACGTGGTGTCATCTCCGCTTGCATCACGGTTCTCCCTCCAAGCATCTCGCTTGCCCTGCGGATCCCACCTCTACCCTTTCACGGCACCGGCGGTCAGCCCCTCGACCAGGTACCCCTCGAGCACGCCGTACAGGAGGATGATGGGCACGGTGGCGACGACCGCCCCCGCCATGAGATCGTTCCACTGGATGCGGAACTGACCGATGTTCGAGGCGATCCCCACCGTCAGCAGATACATCTGCGGCGAGGAGGTCAGCGCGACCGCGAAGAGGAACTCGTTCCAGGCGACAAGGAACGAGAAGATGGCCGTCGCCACGATCCCCGGCATGGCCAGCGGCAGGGCCACCCGGACGAAGGCCCCAAACCGGCCGGTGCCGTCGATGAGGGCGGCCTCGTCCAGCTCCCGCGGGACGCGGTCGAAGAATCCCTTCAGCATCCAGACGCAGAACGGCAGCGCGAACGAGGTGTAGGCGATGATCAGCACCTCGTAGCTGTTGAAGAGTCCCGCCTTGGAGGACATCAGGAAATAAGGGATCACCAGCAAGACCCCGGGAAACATCTGCGTGGCCAGGATGAAGGCCATGAGCGAGCCCGCGCCCGCGAAGCGGAAGCGGGAGAAGCCGTAGCCGGCCAGACTGGCGAGCACCAGCGACACCAGGGTGGTGATCCCCGCCACGATGGTGCTGTTCACGAAGTAGGTGCTGAAGGACTGGATGCGCCAGATATTGCCGTAGGCCTCGACCGTCGGATGGACCGGCCACCAGGTGGGCGGGGTGACGTAGGTCTCCTCGAAGACCTTCAGGGACGTGGACAGCATCCACGCCAGCGGGAAGAGGCAGAAGAGCGCGATCCAGGCGAGCAGGAAATAGGACCACCATGCCCCGGCGAGGCTGCGTCGAATCATTCTCGACTCCTCAGGACCATCCGCAGATAGGTCAGCATCAAGACGAAGAGGATCGCGAACATGGCCACGGCCATGGCCGAGGCGTAGGGGATGTCCAGGTACTCGAAGGAGGTCCGGAAGATCAACGTGGACAGGACCTCCGTGGCGCCGGCCGGGCCGCCCGCCGTCATGACCTGCACCAGGTCGAAGTGCTTGAAGGTCCAGATCGAGTCGAGGATCACGGCGATCAGAAGGACATAGCGCAGGTGCGGGAGCGTCACGTACCAGAACTGCTGGCCCGCATCCGCACCGTCCACGGAGGCCGCTTCGTACAGCTCCCGGGGGATGGCCTGCAGCCCGGCCAGCGCCACGATCATCACGAAGGGGAAACCGCGCCAGACGTTCGCCAGGATGAGGGACGGCATGGCCAGCGCGGCCTCGCCCAGCCAGGAGCGCGGTTCCGGGATCAGCCCGAGCCGGATCAGGCTGTCGTTCAGAACCCCGAACTGCGCGTTGTACATCCAGCGCCAGACGACGCCGACCACCACGGGAGCGAAGGTCCAGGGCACCAGGGCCACGATCCGGAAAAAGGCCCGGCCCACCAGCCGGCGGTGCAGGAGGAGCGCGGTGACCAGGCCCAGGCCGAGGTGCAGCCCCACGCTGGCCACGGTGAAGACCACCGTGTTGACTAGCGCCTCGCGGAACTTTCCATCCGCAAGGAGTCGCGCGTAGCTGTCGAGCCTGAAGCCGGCCGACGCCGGGGCGCGGGCCGTCCCGAAGCTCGAGTAGACGACATACAGGAGCGGGAAAAGGAGCACGACAGCCAGGACGAGCGTGGCGGGCAGCACGAAGAGGTACCCGGCGGCTGAGGACCCGGCCAAGGCTGGCCAGCCAGCGGGAGCGCGGCCTGCCTTGGCCGGGATGACGGATTCGATCCCGACAGAGGTCCTGGCCAAAGGTCAGGCCCTCTTGAGGATCGTCCGCGTTCTCTGGGCGGCCTCCTTCATGGCTGCCTCCGGCGTCCGCTGGTTGCTGAGCACCTGCTGGATCGCGTCGCCGAGGGCGTCGCTGATCTGCGGCCATTCAGGGATGGGCGGAATGAACTTGACGTTGTTGGCCATCGCCGCGGTCGCCTTGGCCACCAGGTCCTTCTGCAGCTCCGGATCTTCCAGCGCGTCCTTGCGGGCAGGCAGCATCCCGGAGGTTCGCCAGATCTTGATCCAGCTCTCCTTGCTGCTGAACGCCTGCACCAGCTCCCAGGCCGCCTCCTTCTGGGGAGAGTTGGCCGCGATGCTGACGAAGCTCATGAACTGCGGCGTATACGACTTGGCCACGTTCGTGGGTATCGGAGCCATCCGGATCTCGGAACGGATGCTCGGATTCTCCGCGGCGACCAGGTAGGCCGCATTCGAAGCGTTCTGGAACATCGCCACTTTTCGCTGCGCGTACAGGCTTCGCGCATTCTGGACATCGATGTCCGTAACGCCAGGGGGTGTCACCTTGTGCTTGGTGGCCAGCTCCGTCCAGTACGCCAGGGTCTCGATGGCCCGGGGGCTGTCGAGGTCGACGTCTCCGCCCTTGGTGATGATGTCCACGTCGTTGTTGAACAGCCAGGTGACGAACCGGCTCACCGCGCTGCTCTGCTTGGCCCCCTGGATGGCGATCGCATACTGGCCGGCGCTGGGCTTCGTCAGCTTCTTGGCGGCCTCGAGGAGGTCGGCCCAGGTGCGCGGGGGCTTCGCAGGGTCCAGCCCGGCTGCCTCGAACATCTTCGCGTTGTACTGGAGCATGAGGGCGCCTTGCCAGCCCGGAATGCCGTAGAGCCCGTTCTGAACTGTGGCCAGGTCCACGTGGGCCGCGTAGAAGTAGCTAGTGTAGGCCTTCCCACCCGCCTTCTCGACCAGCGGATTGAGGTTGAGCAGGAATCCCTCCCGAATCCACCCGCGGAGCCACGGGTCGAAGACGCGGATCACGTCCGCCGCCTGCCCGGCCTTCGCCTGGGTCACGATCCGCGTCGGGTACTGCGCGAGCGGGACCGCCTCCGCCTGCACCTTGACGTTCGGGTGCGCTTTCTCGAATTCCGCGATGACATTTCGGTAGGCCGTGCCCGTGGGTTCCTCGGCGAGCTGCCAGTCCACGTACCGGATGGTGATCGGCGTCGCGGCCCGCACGGCCCGGGCGCCGAGCGCTCCCACCAATCCCGCCCCAGCCACCGCCGCACCCCCCCGTGCCAGAAACTCCCGTCTCGTCACGGATTTCGTCATCGCCGCCTCCTTCTCGCTCCACAGATCCGTGGTCCGTCCGCCCGCGCCACCATGGCGGCTGACGCTACATCAGCCTGCACTTTCGTGTCAAGCAGCATCCCCCTTGTTGCGCCCCGCCACGGCGGGCGCAGGCTTGCACGGCGGCTGGTCCCTCCGTATAGTCTCCCTCGGGCGACGGAGGGCGACCCGTCTATGAAGTCCCGCCGGGAACAAGGGGCGACGGAAAGGAGGTCCTGCATGTCCGAGGCATTCAGCCATCATCTTCGCCGTTTGGCCGACCCGATCTGGGCGGCGCAGCAGGCCCATCCCTTCGTGAGGGGCATCGGGGATGGAACGTTGCCCCTGGACAGGTTCCGCTTCTGGGTGCGGCAGGATTACCTGTACCTGATCGATTACGCCCGGGTCTTCGCCGCCGGCGCCACACGCGCGCCGGACCTCCAGACCATGACGGCCTTCGCCGACCTCCTCCACGCGACGCTCAGGACAGAAATGGACCTCCACCGCTCATATGCCGCCGAGTTCGGCATCACGCTGGCGGAGCTGGAGGGGGAGCGGAAGGCGCCCACGACCCAGGGATACACAGACTACCTGCTCCGCGTGGCCACCGTCGGCGACTTCGCAGAGTTCGCCGCGGCGCTGCTCCCCTGCATGTGGGGATTCTCCGAGGTGGGCGAGACGCTCGCGGCCCGTGGCATGCCGGCCGACCCGCGTTATGCCAAGTGGATTGCCATGTATAGCGCGCCGGAGTTCGCCGAGCTTGCCCGTTGGTGCCGCAAGCTGGTGGACAGGCTTGGGGCAGACGCGCCTGCCGGAGTGAGGACGCAGATGGAAGAGGCTTTCGTGACCTCCAGTCGCTACGAGCTAGCGTTCTGGGAGATGGCCTGGACCCTTGAAAAATGGCCGGGCGGGTAGTTCAAATCGAATGACCAATGAATCAGAACACCTCTCGCCAAGATCGCCGAGATCGCAAAGACTCGCCAGCTTTCATTAACCCAGCAGGTTTCATTGCGACCTTTGCGCGCTCTGCGATCCGATGGCGTTTCTTCGGCCCGGTCCCTCCATTGGTCATTGGTCATTTGTAATTGGTCATTGGTTAGAGTTTCGTCTTTCCCGTCACCCGATCCAGGAAGCGCAGCAGCACCCGGTTGAATTCCTCCGGCTGTTCCATGTTCGAGAGGTGCGAGGCCGAGCGAAGGATGGCCAGCTCCGCGGAAGGCAGGCCGGCATGCATCGTCTTCGCCATGGCCACGGGGGTGCCCAGATCCTCCTCACCAACGATCACCATCGCGGGGCAACGGATCGCGCCCAGGCGATCGGTCACATGGATCTTCGGGATGGCGTGGCAGCAACCGGCGTAGCCCTGCGGCGGCGTGCTGCGAAGCATGGCGCTCACCTTGTCTATCACGTCTTTACGTCGCGCCCGGAAGGGAGGGGTGAACCAGCGCTGGAGCGTCGGCTCGACCATCGGCTCCATGCCCTTCGTCTCGACCGTCTTGATCCGCTCCTCCCAGACGGGCCAAACATCCCCGGGATAACGGCTCGTGGTATCGCAGAGCGTGAGGCTCTGGACCATCTGGGGATGCGCCAGCGCGAAGACCTGCCCGATCATGCCGCCCATGGACAGCCCGACGAAGTGGGTCTCCTTGAAGCCGAGTCCGGTGAGGAGGCCGTGGAAATCCTCCGCCATCTGGTCCAGGCTGTAGGAACCGGGCGGAGCGCCGCTCTGTCCATGCCCGCGGGTGTCAAACGCCAGCACCCGATAGTGCCGGCTCAGCACCTTCACTTGGTCATCCCACATCGAGAGGTTGCAGCCGAGGGAATGGCTCAGCGTAACCAATGGTCCCTCCCCCACGATCGTGTAGTTGATTTCGAGCCCGTTCGCGGTGATCTTCATGCCTCCGCTCCTCGCTTTTGGGTCAAGCCGCAATATTGCGCGCCACTGATTGTCACCAGCCGACCGCATAGCCGTCCCGCCGCGGGTCGGCGCCGCCGGCCAAGGCCCGACTGACCGGGTCCACCCACACTCCCTGACCGCCTCCGACCACCCAGGACCAGTCCGGCAGTTCCCGGATCACATGACCACGTGCCGTGAGGGCGGCGCGCACCTCGGCCGGGATGCGCGTTTCGGCGTCCACCACCCGGTCCTGATAGACGCGAACTCGCGGGGCCTCGATGGCTTCCTGGATATCCATGCCGTATTCGACGAGGTTGAGGAACATCTGGGTGGTAGTCTGCGGGATGCCGTAGCTGCCGGGGGTCCCGAGGGCCAGGAGCAGCCGGCCCCCGCGGAACGCCTGGAGCGGGGCCATCCGGGTCTCGACGGTCCGATGGGGAGCCAAGGCATTCGGGCTCCGCGGATCCAGATCGTTCCACTTCAGGAGGTTGTTCAGGAGGATCCCCGTATCCCCGGCGATGAAGCCCGAGCCGAACGGGCTGCCGAGTGTCTGGGTGATGGAGGCCGCGCTGCCCTCGCCGTCCACCACGCTGAAGTGGGTGGTGTGCTCGCGGTTGTAGCCGTAGGGATCGCCCGGCGAGACAGCTTCGGGCGCGACCGCCGCCGCATATCGCTCCCCCCCGCTCACCGCAGCGCGCCCCGGGTGGATCCGGGCCCGCTGCACCGCGGCGTACCCCTTGCTCAGGAGGCCCGCGACCGGCGCATCCGGCAGCACCTGATAGGCGATCCGATCCGCCATCGCCAGCTTCACCGCCTCGATGATCAGGTGGAGGGCCTCGCTGCTGTTGTGGCCAAGGACCGCGAGGTCGAAGCCTTCGAGGACGTTCAGGGTCTCCAGCACCTGCATCCCGGCCGCCGGCGGGGGGACGCTCGCCACGTCGACGCCGCGGAAGGTCGAGACGATCGGCTGCCGCCACTCGGGGGAAAACGCCTCGAGATCCTCGGGCGTCAGCCACCCGCCGGCCGACTGCACGGCATCGCAGACTCGCTTCCCCAGATCGCCCCGATACAGCAGATCGGGACCCTCCGCAACCAGCCGCCGCAGCGTCGCGGCGAGCCCCGTGTGCGGAAGGAGCGTCCCGGGCCGGGGAGTCTCGCCGGCGGGGCAGAACACGGCTGCCGCCTGCGGGGTCAGCCGCCCACGGTGCTCGACCAGAAAGGCGGCGCCCCGGTGCGTGAGGGGAAACCCCTCCTCGGCATAGTGGATGGCCGGGGCGAAGACGGTCGAGGGCGAAAGCCGGCCGTGGGACCGAAGGGCCTCCCACCAGCCGGCGAAGTTGCCCGGCACCAAGGAGGCCTTCGGCCCGCGGTCGAGCTCGTCAGGCGCGCACCCCTCCGCTCGGGCGGCGAACGGTGTCCGGCCCATGAAGTTGAGGACCTTCCGTTCCCCCGATCGGCCCAGCGCGAGGAGGAGCAATCCGTCGCCGCCGACCCCGGACATGAACGGCTCGACCACATTCAGCGCGGCCGCCGCAGCCACCGCGGCGTCCACGGCGTTGCCGCCCCGCCAGAGCATCTCCAATCCGGCCGCGCTGGCCAGCGGATGCGCGGTGGCCACCATCCCGCGCATCCCCATGACGGCCGGCCGGTGCGCGCGTCTGCCGCTGATCATCACGCCTCCCATGCCCGCGATGCGGGCGTCACTTCAACATCCTGTAAGGGTGCGGCTCGTCTCAGGAGGCGGATTCTTGCCGATGGCAAGACGCTTGTCAACTGCCGCCCCCGACAGCTCGAGTGAAGGGCACGGCACGGAGGTCTTTTCCTGTCCCACGCCAGCCGCCATCCCCGGAAGTTGCCGGGGCCAGGGTTCCTCGCGCTGCCGATTTCAGATCGGCCGCCGGACGCTCGGGCCGGGCGGGCGGAGTTTCAGGCGTCGCGAGGGCGGGAGGATTTGGCGGGCAGCCTGCGAGTTTTCCCTGATTTCTTGACCGTCTTGACCCTGCCCTTCGCCGACTTCTTTGCCACCGAGGGCGCTCCCCCGGCGCTTCCTTCACTGTCCCTGCTTTCTCCGGGCGACCGGCGCCGGCCGGCCGGGTGCCCTACCCGGATCGCGTCCTTCGCCTGGCCATGCGTGGTCCCATCCTCGCCCCTCCCCCTCGCCTGTGTCTCCCCGGACGCCTTCGAGCCGGGATCGGGGCTTTCCCGTGCTTGACGGGACAGCATCACGCGCGCATGCTCCCAGTGCGCGCTCCGCGCCAGCCGGAATGTGACTCGCTTCGGCGGGAGGCCGGCGCCGAGCGCCTCACGCATCACCCGGAGCATCGCGAGGGCGTCATCCCGCTTCTGGTTGACCTGCCCCTGGGGCAGCCAGCGCCGGAGCGCGTCCAACTCCTTCGCGGGGAGACCCTCTTCTCCGGCGCGACGAAGAATCAGTGGATAGACGCGTTCGGGGTAAAAGAGACTCTTGGCGATCTGCCCGAGGGCAATCCGCGTCGTGGGGCTCAGAACTCCGGCCGCCTCCGCCGCGGCAAAGGTGGGCCGGATATTCACCATGGCCTCCGAGAGCGGACGGAACCCGGTCTCCGCCGGGCCGTGCGTCACCGCCACCTCGTCGTCATCCTCCAGGACGCCGTCGCGGTACGCCTCGAAGATCCTGCCGACCCCCAGCATGCCGAAGGGCGCAAGCTCGGTCGCTCGAAGCGCACCCATGCTGGCGCACCCGTACACGTGGATGCCCTGCGACAGCGCCCAGAGGATCTCCTTGTGCCACACGGCGGGAACACACTCGAAGTAGCCGTCGATGATCCCGATCGCCTGCGGCCGGGCCAGCGCGGCTCGGTAGAGGTCTCCCTGGGCGGCCGGAGGCAGATAGACTGCGTCCAGCTCGACGCGGCCTTCCGCCGGGGACAGCGTCGGACCGGTGAAGACGCAGGCGATCACGGGCGGCGCCTCCGGGTCGTGACCCCACCTCCTCCGTCACGCACGAATTGCAGCGCGCGTCGCGCCCGCGCCCCAGGCACGTAGGCCGAGGAGCCCTCGCCGAACCCCGGGCCTTCGAGCCCGGGAATCACAACGCGCATCACGGGGATGTGGAACTCCGTCCTCGTCAAGTCCACCACGACAACCCGCTTGACGCCGACGGCCTTCAGCCGCTCCAGTTCCCAGGCCAGGTCCTCGTCGAATGTCTCAGCCTCCCAGGTCGGC
The DNA here is from genome assembly GCA_035455275.1 of Methylomirabilis sp. (SeqCode). Taxonomy (GTDB): domain Bacteria; phylum Methylomirabilota; class Methylomirabilia; order Methylomirabilales; family 2-02-FULL-66-22; genus 2-02-FULL-66-22. The sequence continues at coordinate 15,702 of DATIFO010000285.1, forward strand.
GCGTCCCGGAAGTCACGCATCGGGCCCTGCGGCTCGATGTACGCCCGCTCGCAGACCTGGACCTCCGGGCTCAGGATGCGCTCGTACTGGCCGCGCGGGATATCCTCGCGCGAGCCGGCGATCAACGTCAGGCGGGACTGCGCGGCTTCGGTCAATGCCCGGACGAGGGCCACCCCACGCGCCGGATGGCACCCGATACCCCACGCCGCGCCAATCGGCCGCAGCGGGTTCAGGTCGCGCTCCGCGACCTCGCAGATGAAGCTGGGGAAGCCCGTGTCCGCAGTTGCCTCCCAGACCCCCACTGCCACCCCGGCCCGGGTGAAGCGGTCGAGCATCTCGCGACACGCGCCGTCCTCGACGCTTTGAAGATCCACGCGCGTCCGGTCCTGGCTCTCGCGCGGCAGGTGGCACCAGAGGGTGGCCGCGTCGCGCTCCACAACCTCGCAGATGCCGTGGCTGATCGCCTCAAGCGGGTGGTTGCCCGAGGCCAGGCCGTTCGTGGTCCCCCAGAAGCATCCACTCCCGGGTGGACGGGGCAGGCTGTAGTTCGCGTGGACTATCTCGTAGGGCACCCACACCGGCTCGCCGGCCATCAGATCCCAGCCCTCGATCCAGGGAATCCGCCGATCAGGGTGAAACCGGCTTGCGCGCAGGCGCGGGAGCTGGTGCGCGTCCACCACGCGCTGGGCTCGGCGGAGTGTCCTGTATGCGGCCACCTTGAGAGGCAGAGCGATTCGCTCGGCATGATGGGTCTCCACCGCCTCCATCAAGGCCGATGCCCTCGCCGCCGCCAGCGTCCGCCCCTTCCCCTGGTGGACGGCGAGCGTCCGGGAATTCGGGCGGCAGACCATGACCACGGGGATGCCGATCCGGTCGAGGCCGGTGATGTTGGCGACGCGCGTGACCCCCATCGCCGCCAGATGCGGGCGCACCCGTGCCAGGGTCTCTTCGGGGATGGTCAGCCGGTGTGT
>DATIFO010000286.1:0-66515 GCA_035455275.1 Methylomirabilis sp. (SeqCode)
AAGTACCAGAAGTAGAACGCGGCCAGATACCGGGTGCTGGTCAGGCAGGTCTCCTCGGACGGAACAACAGGCGTTCGACTGTTCGATGGTTCGGTGGTTCGGTCGTTCCCCGAACAGCCGAACTACCGAACCCTCGAACCACCGAACGGTTCTGCGTTACATGATCGGGCCCGGGTAGACCCGCGGGATCTCGACGGCCTCGCAGGAGACATCCGCGACGGCCGGGACGCGCCGGGCCACCTCGGCGGCGGCATCCATCATGGCAGGGCTGAAGACCACCCCCTTCAGCGCCACCCGGCCGGACTGGGCCGTGACCTCGACGTTGATGTTCTTGGTCAGGGGATCCTTGGCGATGGCCGCCCGCACCTGCGCCGCCAGGCTCAGGTCCCGGATCTTCTGTTTGGACTCCGGCGTGGGTTGGAACTGGGGGTGCCGGGCCGCGGCGACCAGGAGATCGACATAGAACTTCCAGGTGTCCCCCGCGGTGTTGATCACCAGGTCGTAGTGCTCGGGCAACGTCCAGTCCAGCCCGAACAGGTAGTCGATGCGCCCGGACAGCTCCCGATCGTAGTTCCTCACGCGGGCCGCGGCCGTCTTGGAGTCCAGCTGGTCCTGCGCCATGATCCTTCTCACCCGGACATCCGCGGGGGCCATGATCCGCACCTTGAGGGCGTGGCCCACGTCTCGCAGGAAGAACGGCCCGCCGCGTCCGGCCGTCACCACCCGGCCCTTCTCGGCGAAGGAATAATAGGCCGCCTCGATGAAGATGAGGTAGCGGCGCTTCTCCTCGTCGAAGCGCTCCCAGAGCGAGAGGCGCCGCTCGGCCACGTCCACGATCTTCTCCTCCGGCACCTCGTGCGCCCGGGCCGCCTGGAGGAGAATCTCCCTGTCCACGTACTCGAAGTCCAGCGCCTTGGCAACCGCGGAGGCGATCTCGTACCCACCGCTTCCCATCTCTCGGGACACCGCCACGATGGTCATGGCCCCACCTCATCCGGGGCGTTCAGTCCGGATCTGCCCCTGGTCGACAGGTTCCCCCGACGGCCCGTCGGGCCGCACGGCGCGCACTACGTCTTGGGCTTCACGGCGACGTACACGTATGCCTCGCCCCGCTTCACGAGGAAGAGGTCCACCTCTCCCTCGCCCTGGCGCAGGGCGCCGCGGTACCCGTCCAGGGATCGCACGGCTCGCCGGTTCACCTCGCGGATGACGTCGCCGGCGCGGATCCCCGCACCGGAGGCCGGACCGCCCCTGGCCACGTCGGTCACCAGGAGCCCCTCCTCGTCCTCGCGGAGCTTGAACTTCTTGGCCTTCTCCTGGTCCAGCTCCTCCACCGTCATCCCCATGTCGCGGCGGGGCGGCGCTGCCGAGGCCCGGCGCTCCGCCGTGGTGGCCTCGCCGACCTTGGCCAGCATCGCCTCAAGCTTCCCCTGGCGCAGGACCTGGAGCTGCACCTGCTTGCCCACGGGCGTGAAGCTCACCGCGCGCTGGAGTGCGCGCACGTTCGAGACCGGCTTGCCGTCGAACTGCACGATCACGTCCCCGCGCTTGATCCCGGCCGTCTCCGCCGGCTGCCCGGAGATGACGTTGTTCACCAGGGCCCCCTTCGCGTCCTGGACGCCCAGGGCCGACGCCAGCTCCTTGTTCAGGTCCTGGATGCTGACCCCCAGGAACCCCCAGGCGACCCGCCCCTTGGCCTGGAGATCGGGCAGCAGGGTCTTGGCCAGATTGATGGGAATGGCGAAGGCCACGCGCCGGTTGGGAATGACGGCGGTGTTGATGCCGATCACCTCGCCCCGCATGTTCAGGAGTGGACCGCCGCTGTTGCCCGGATTCACTGAGGCGTCGGTCTGGATGTAATCGTCAAAGGCCCCGGCCCCTCCCAGGGCGCGCCCCTTCCGGCTGACGATGCCCAGGCTCACCGCATACTCCAGGCCGAAGGGATTCCCGATGGCCAGGACCAGCTCGCCCACCTCCAGCTTGTCCGAATCGCCCAGCGCCAGCGGGGGCAAGCCCGTGGCCTCGATCTTCAAGAGCGCCAGATCCGTGCGCGCGTCGCGCCCCACCACCTTGGCCGGAAACTTCCGGTCATCCATGAGCTGGACCTCGATGTCGCCGGCCTGCTCGACCACGTGCTGGTTCGTCAGGATGTACCCGTCCGGGCTCAGGATGACGCCGGAGCCCACCTTCGGGCGGTCCCCCGGCTGGATCGGCGGGTGATCCGGCGGCATGTCCCGTCCCGACTCCGCCTCCATGCTCACCCCGATCTGCACGACGGAGGGCCGGAGGCTCCCGGCCAGCCGCACCAGCGCCTGATTCACGCGCCCCAGCTCCGGGTCCTCGCGCCCGCCCGCCGCGGACTCCGTCCACAGGGCCGCCTCCGCCCGCATGGGCAGCGGACCCGACCCGACAACCATCCAGAGGGCCGCCGCGGCGATGGCCGCCCGGCGAAACCCGCGCATCCATTTCATGACACCCCTCCCGTCCTGTGATCCATCCGCCCCGTTCCCCTTAGATAGCCTCGATCGAGAAATTCCCCACCGTCATCCACGCGCGGACCACCTGGGCCGACCGCGGGCCCGTGGCCTGCACGCACAGTCGCCGCCGACATCCCTCCAGGGTCTCCAGGCGCACCCGCAGATGGTCGCGCGGAAGCCACCCCAGGGCCCGCTCTGCCCACTCCACCGCCACGACGAAGGGGGCGCGGACGTAGTGGTCCCAGCCGATCCCGAGCACCTCGTCTTCAGACGTGACGCGGTACAGGTCCATGTGGGCCAGACAGGACCGGCCGCCTGCAAGGGGCCGATCCGCGGACCCCTCGTACTCATTGATCAGGGTGAAGCTGGGGCTGTGCACGTCACCCGCGGCACAGCCCATGCCTTCAGCGATGCCGCGGACCAGCACCGTCTTTCCGCTGCCCAGCTCGCCCAGGAGCGCCACCACGTCCCCAGGTCGGAGCAGTCCCCCGAGGATCTCACCCGCCCGCTGGGTCTCCTCCGGTGACGCGGACTCCCAGACGAGGTCGCACTCATTCAGGCTGAGGATCGTCATGATGACCCGACAAGGCCCGCCACGCAAGCCGGAAGCAGCACGGACCGCTCGCCCGCGGTTCGAGGCGCTCACCCTTCGACGGGCTCGGTGCGAGCGGTTGGGTTCGCTGGATACGTCACCGAACTTTCGGCCCAGAGTGCTCAGTCGCGGGCGGGACCGGCCGAGGCGGCGGCCACGGCCCGGGCCACCTCCGCATGGACCGAGCGATCCAGGATCTCCGGCACCAGTTCCCCCTCGGGGGCCATGGCGGCGATGGCCTTCGCCGCCGCGATCTTCATGGGCTCGGTGATGCGGTGGGCTCGAGCGTCCAGGGCCCCCCGGAAGATCCCGGGGAACGCCAGGGCGTTGTTCACCACCTTGCCGTCCACGGCAAAGGCCGCGCCCGCCGACAGCGCATCCTCCGGCCGGATCTCGGCGTTCGGGTTGGAGAGGGCCAGGATCACCTGTCCCTTGCGCACCAGCCCCGCCCGGATCAGACCCGGCGCCCCCGTGGTGGCCACCACGATCATGGCCTCCCCCATCACCCCCTCCAGGCTCGCGCGGACACCGCCGGCCTCCTCCAACCTGCGCATCGCCTCAGCCTTGAGATCCGTGCCGATCAGGTGCTTGATCCCGTAGGAGAGCAGGAGCTTCGAGATCCCCATGCCCGCGGCCCCCAGCCCGATGATCCCCACCGCCTGCTCCGAGAGGGTGAGCCCGCTCAGGGCGCAGGCGGTGAGCAGGGAGGCCAGGACGACCACCCCGGTCCCGTGCTGGTCGTCGTGCATCACCGGGATGTCCAGGGCGGCCTGGATGCGCGACTCGATCTCGAAGCATTCGGGGGCTGCCACGTCCTCCAGGTTGATGGCCCCGAACGTCGGGGCGATCCGGGTCACCGTCTCCACGAACTCGGGGACCTCCCGCGTCGTGAGCAGGATGGGGACCCCGTTGATCCCGACGAGTCGCTCCAGCAGGACGGCCTTCCCCTCCATCACCGGCATCCCCGCCACCGGTCCGATGGGGCCGAGCCCCAGGATGGCCGTTCCGTTGGTGACGATGGCCACGGTGTTCGCGATGCCGGTGTACCGGGAGGCCAGGGCGGGATCCGACTGGATGAGCTTGCAGACCCGGGCCACGCCGGGCGTGTACACCTTGCGCATGTCGGCGATGCTGTTCAATGGGTAGCGAGAGGTGACCGCGATCTTCCCCCCCTCGTGTCGCTTGAGGACCTCGTCCACGACCTCCGCCAGCTCGATGCCCGAGAGCGCCCGGATGGCCTCCACGACACGCTCGAGATGGGCCTCGTCATCCACGTAGATCGTGAGGTCCCGTGTGTTCCGGACGAGGCCCAGGCTCACCGTCTCGAGCTCGCCGATATTGCCGCCGGCCTGGCCAATGGCCGTGCAGAGCCTCCCCAGGTAGCCCGGCCGATCCTGGATATGGACCCGCAGCGTCTTGACCAGCTTGTCCGCGTTCTTCTCGATTTGCATGGCGTCACCTGACGAAATCAAAAGCGTTCGGCTGTACGACTGTTCGGCTGTTCGGCTGTTCCTTCCGGATCGGCGATCTGCGGAACCGCCGAACCGCCGAACCGCCGAACGTTCTTGCCCGTCTTCACCTGCCGGATCGCCTGCGGCAGGCAGTCGAGGAGATCCCCGGCCAGCATGGCTTCCTGTCCCAGACGCGTCGCGGCAAGGTCCCCTGCCAGGCCGTGGACGTAGGCGCCCGCCTGCGCGGCCAGCCCGGGGGCCATCCCCTGGGCCAGGAGCCCCGCGATGAGGCCGGTGAGCACGTCGCCCGTTCCTCCCGTCGCCATCCCGGGATTCCCCGTGGGGACGATGGCGATCTCCCCCCCGGGACCGGCGATGAGGCTGCGGGCCATCTTCAGCACGAGGGTCACGTGGTGGGCGGCGGCCGTCTCCTGCGCCACGCTGATCCGCCGCGCCAGCAGTTCCGTCCGGGTGAGGCGGAGCAGCCGGGACAGCTCGCCGGGGTGAGGCGTGAGGATCACCGGCCCCGTGGCGCGGGCCAGGATCTCTGCCCGGCCCTCCAAGGCGTTGATCCCGTCCGCATCCAGGACCATGGGCAGCCGGAGAGTGGTCAGCAGGTCACACACCAGTTGGCGGGTGGAGGGATGGGTCGTGAGGCCCGGCCCGATGGCCACGGCGCTCTTCCCCTCCGCCAGGGCCAGCAAGGGCTTCAGGGAATCACCGGCGAGGGTTCGCGCCTCGGTCTCTGGCAGCGGCTCGGTCATCACCTCGGTGAGCTTGACCTCCAGGATGTCATTCAGGCTCTCGGGCACGCCGAGCGTGACGAGTCCTGCGCCCCCCCGCTGCGCCGCCAGGGCGCACAGGGCCGCGGCGCCCGTCTTGCCCACGGATCCCGCCACGACCAGGACGTGCCCGAAGGTTCCCTTGTGGGACGCGGGGTCACGCGGGGGAAAGGCTGCGACCACATCGGCCGCCTCCAGCAGCCCCAGGCGCAGCGTGGGATCCTGGAGGAGCGCCCGCGGGATGCCGATGTCCGCGACCCGGACCGACCCCGCGTAGCCCGCCGCCGGATGCAGGAGGAGACAGGGCTTGGGCAAGGCAAAGGTGACGGTGAGGGCCGCCCGGACCGCGGGGCCCGCCGCCTCCGGGGAATCCGCGATCAGGCCGGAGGGGATATCCACGGCCGCCACGGGACGCCCCGCTCGATTCACGGCCTGGATGGCCTCGGCGAACAGCCCCTCCACCGGCCCGCGGGTCCCGGTCCCCAGCAGGGCGTCCACCACGAGGTCGGAAGCTGCCACTCGATCCACGAGCGCCCCGAGTCCGGAAGCCTCCGTGATCTGCGTCGGGGCGGCACGGAGCTTCTCCAGGATCTCCAGGTTGACCCGGGCGTCTCCCTTCACCTCCTCCCGGCGGGCCAGCAGGAACGTCTCCACCTGCGCCCCCCGAGCCAGGAGGTGCCGCGCCACCACGAACCCGTCTCCCCCGTTGTTGCCTCGCCCGCAGAGCACCACCACGCGACCGCCGGATGCGGCCGGGATGGCCTCCCGGATCTCGCGGGCCGTCTCCGCCCCCGCGTGCTCCATCAAGAGGAGGGATGGTATGCCGTACTCGGCGGTGGCGCGCCGATCCAGCTCCTGCATCTCCTGGGCGGTCACGACCTTGAGCATGGCTTCTCGATGAACGTTCAACGTTGAACGTCGCACGTTGACTTCGGGTCAGTCCGTCGCCACCACCACGGCGAAGGCGTAGTCCCCGTCGTGGGAGAGGCTGACCAGCGCCTGGCGGACGCCACGGGCCTCGGCCCGTCGTCTGGCCTGCCCGCCCAGCCGGAGGGCCGGCGGGGTCGACCCGCCGGACCGGACCTCGATGTCCTGCCATCGCACACCGAAGCCCCATCCGGTGCCCAGGGCCTTCATGGTTGCTTCCTTGGCGGCCAGGCGGGCGGCCAGATGCATGGCGGGGCGGGCACGCCCCAGGCACTCGGCCTGCTCCGCGCGGGTGAACACCCGGTCGAGGAAGCGCTCCCTGTGCCGTGTAAGGATCGCCTCCACGCGGTTCACCGCGACCAGGTCCGTGCCGAGCCCCAGGATCATCTGGCGCCTCCCGGGAACGCGCAGGAGCCTCCCGCGCGGTGCGGCCCCTACGTCACGGGCGGTCGAGATCCGGCCGGACCCCCCATGACCCGGAGTAGCTCCCGCACCGCCTCCCCCATCCCCACCAGGACGGCACGGGCGATCAGGGCGTGCCCGATGTGAATGGCCTCCACCTCGAGGACGCGGGCAATCGACCCCACGGTCTGGTAGTCGAGCCCGCCCCCCGCCTGCACGGCAAGCCGGAGCCTCTGCCCGACCTTCGCCGCATTCACCAGTCCCTCGAACTCCGCGGCCCGGACTGCCGGGTCGCCGGTCCAGGACAGACCCCCGGTGTTCAGCAGGACGGCATCCACCCCCGCGCGATGGGCGGCCTTGATCTGCGCGGGCGAGGGATCCACCAGAACGCTCACGCCGATCCCACCGGCCCGAAGGGCTTCGATGATCGGCGCCAGCTCGGACCGACGGTCCTCCACGTCCAGGCCCCGCACGGCTCCCAGACCGTCAAATCCCTCGGGGATCAGGGTGACCAGATCCGGTCGCACGTCCAGCGCCAGCTTGATGAATTCCTCCAGCGGCGGCAGGCGGACATTCAAGACCGTCCGCGTCACCTCGCGAAGCAAGCGCACGTCCCGGTCCTGCGTCGCGGCCCGCTCCCGACCGCAAGTCAGGCTGATGCCGCCGGCGCCGGCCAGCTCCGCCAGGGCGGCCGCCACCGACGGGTCCGGATCCCGTCCGCCTCCCGCCTGCCGCAGGGTGACGATATGATCCAGACCGGCGAACAGGATGGTCATGGCGTCACCTCACCCCGCGACTCGTGGCTCGCCGTTCGCTCCTCGTGGCTCGCGGCTCGTCCTTCGCGGCTCGCGGCTCGTCCTTCGCGGCTCGCGGCTCATCCCTCATCCCAAGGCCTTCCGGATCGCCACGACGATCTCTGCGGCCCAGCGGCGAATGGTCGCTTCCTCCGGCCCCTCGATCATAACCCGGACCAGCGGCTCCGTCCCGGAGTAGCGCACCAGGACCCTCCCCGATTCGGCCAAGGCGGATTCGGCCTCGCGAATCTTCGCCTGGACGCCCGGGAGGGTCCGAAGGTCCTGCTTGCGTCCCACCCGCACGTTCTCCAGCACCTGGGGGAAGCACGTCATGCGGGCCGCCAGGTCGGAGAGCGGCCGGCCTGCCCGGAGCATGGCCGCCAGGATCTGCAGCGCGGTCACGATCCCATCTCCCGTGGTGTTGTGTTCGGCGAATATGACATGTCCCGACTGCTCCCCACCCAGGCTGTAGCCGGAGCGGAGCATCTCCTCCAGGACATACCGGTCCCCCACCGGCGTCCGCACCAGCTTGATCCCGTGCTGCCGCATGGCCACCTCGAGGCCCATATTGCTCATGACCGTGGCCACCAGGGCCGGCCCGGGGAGGCGCCCTTCCGCCAGCATGTCCAGGGCGCAGATGGCCATCATCTGGTCCCCATCCACCAGGGCTCCCCGCTCATCCACGCACAGGACGCGATCCCCGTCGCCGTCGTGGGCGAAGCCGACGTGCGCCCGCTCCTTCACCACCGTCTCCTGCACCATGGCGGGGAAGAGCGAGCCGCAGCCCGCATTGATGTTCAGGCCGTCCGGGGCCACGTTCAGCATCACGACCTCCGCGCCGAGCTCCTGCAGCACGGCCGGGGAGACCCGGTAGGCGGCCCCATGGGCGCAGTCCACGACGACCTTCAGCCCGCGCAGCGTCAGCCCCTTGGGGAAGGTGTTCTTGGCAAACTCGATGTAGCGTCCGCCCGCGTCGCCGATCCGGAAGGCCTTACCGATCTCGTTGGCCCCGGGCCGGATGCGGTCGATCTCTCCGCTCAGGATCAGCTCCTCGATCTGCGCCTCCGTGGCGTCCGGCAGCTTCAGACCATCCCCCGAGAAGAACTTGATGCCGTTGTCCTCGAAGGAGTTGTGCGAGGCGGAGATGACCACCCCGGCATCGGCGCGGAGACTCCGCGTGATGAACGCGATGCCGGGCGTGGGCAGGGGCCCCACCAGCAGCACGTCCACGCCCATGGACGTGATCCCGGCGGTGAGGGCCGTCTCCAGCATGTACCCGGTCAGCCGCGTGTCCTTGCCGATCACGAAGCTCCGGCGGCTGCCCGGCGCCTTGAACAGATAGGCGGCGGCCCGACCCAGCTTCACCACCGTCTCGGGGGTCATGGGCTCCTGATTCGCGATCCCCCGCACTCCATCCGTCCCGAACAAGCGAGGCATGGTACTCTCCTGGATGCTGACCGTGGTGCGTTCGCCGGGCCGGATGCTTCGGGGCTCCTGAACCCGTCGAAGACCCCCGCACCCGGCCGTGGCTAGGATTTCTTCGGCCCGATCTCGACTTGCACGCTGATGGGCGTGCCCCCCTGGATGTGCACGTCGTGTCCCACCGGCTCCAGCATCACCTTCGTCGAGAACGAGGTCGTCTGCCCCTCCAGCCGGATCGGGAGTGTCGGCACCTGCGTGAGTCGTCGCAGCTCGCTCCTCCGACCCAGCAGTTTGACTCGCGCCGGGCTGGAGGTCACCGCCCTCACGGTGAATCCCTCGCCGGGGGCACCTTCCAGCCGCGGCCTCACATCCACCTCGCGTTCCACGACCGCCTCCAGGGCCACCCGGATGCGGTGCGGGTTCACCTCCACGACCTCGATCCCTCGGGGTACCCGGATGACATCCCGGGTGATCGCGATGCTGTTCTCCCCCTCCACGAACTTGCTGGGGATGTTGTCCAGAACGACCTCGCGCGACGCCAGGCTGGTCACGAGCGTCTTGGGTCCGCGCAGGTGAACCTCCAGGCTGTCCGGCGGTTCGTTGACCAGGACGAGGTTCTTCGGCAGGTTGAATTCCAGGGGGATGTTCACGGTCACCTCGACCTTCTGCTCTCCCAGGACCACGGCCCACAGGAATACCGCCAGGAAGAGGGACAAGAGCTTCAGCCCGAGGTTGTCCAGCAGCCAGGTTCGCATGCCCCACTCGTCGACCGGTCCGGTCCGCGGCCGCGCCGGATGGCGGGTTCGATGTGCTCACGCCCCCTGAGGAGGCCGGGGCGCCGTCACAGCCCCTGTGGACCCTCCCCGCGAGGCTGATCGGCCAGCTCGCGGAGGGAGGCGGGGGCCTCGACCTTCGCCTGCCGGCCTGAGCCCAGGGGAGGACCCAGCAGGCCGCCCAGGCGCTGCCGGAGGGCGGACGCGTCCAGGTGCTGGGTGATCTCCCCCCCCATGACCAGCGAGATCGCCCCGGTCTCTTCCGACACCACGATGGCAATGGCGTCGGTCTCCTCGGTCACCCCGACGGCGGCGCGGTGGCGCGTCCCGAGATCCCGCGGGAGGCGGGGGTTGATGCTGAGGGGGAGGAAGCAGCCCGCGGCCACGATGCGGTCCCGGCTGAGGATGACCGCCCCGTCGTGCAGCGGCGAGTACGGGAAGAAGATGGACTCCAGCAGGCGACGCGAGGCCATGGCGTCCACCGCCGTTCCCGAATCCACGGTGTCGGTGAGGCGTGAATCCCGTTCCACCACGATGATGGCCCCGATCTTCTTGGCGGCGAGCGAGGCCACGGCCCGCACGACCTCGTCGATCATGTGGGCCTCCTGGTAGCGGGAGAAGGCCCGGAGGAGGCTACCCCGCCGGCCCACACTGGCCAGCGCCCGACGGAGTTCGGGCTGGAACAGGATGATGATGAGCAGGAACCACACGGCCAGGAGGTTGCTCAGGGCCCAGTTCACGGTGATGAGACCGATGCGCAAGGAGACCCAGGAGGCCACGTACAGGAACGCCAGGCCCAGGAGCATCTGGAACGCCCGGGTCCCGCGGAGCGCCAGGATGATCTGGTAGATGGCGCAGGCCACGATCAGGATATCCAGGGCGTCGATCCACCGGAACTGGTGAATCAGGTTGAGCATCCCGCTCCACTCCCTCGGATGCGCCAGGGCGGGGACCCCACCTCCTTCCCCGGCCCTGTACCTGGAACCGCCACGAGACCGGGAAACCTCCGACGTCACGGCCGAGAAACGCCCACGAATGCGAGAGGGAACGCAGGCAGGACGGGCTGCGGCGGGCCATTCCGCCGGAGCCATCAGGGGGTGTGCCGCCGCCGGTCGGCGATGCGTGGTGGGGACCCCTGAATCACGGGCGATCCGGTACCGCGCTTGTCCGGTGGGTCACCGCCAGCCGGAGGCCCGACCGCCCGTCGATGACCGGACCGGTCTAGGCCGCCGCCGGCGCGGGGGAGCCGGCCCCCTTCACGATGCCATCGATCTCAGGGCCGTCCAAGACCTCACGCTCCAGGAGGGCCTCGGCCAGGCTGTGCAGGGTCTCGAGCCGGCGCTGGATGAGGCCCTTGGCCCGCTCGTAGTTCTCCATGACGATGCTGCGGACTTCGCGGTCGATCTCCATGGCCGTCTGCTCGCTGTAATCCTGGTGCTGTGCGATCTCGCGGCCCAGGAAGATCATCTCCTCGCGCTTCCCGAACTGGAGGGGACCCATGCGCTCGCTCATCCCCCACTCGCAGACCATCTTGCGCGACAACTCGGTGGCCCGCTCCAGGTCGTTCATGGCCCCGGTGGTGACCTCCTGCGGGCCGAACACGATCTCCTCGGCGACGCGGCCGCCGTAGAGGATGGCAATGTCGTTCAGGAGGAACTCCTTGGAGTAGTTGTGCTTGTCCTCCGTGGGGAGCTGCTGGGTCACGCCCAGGGCCCGGCCCCGCGGGATGATGGTCACCTTGTGAATGGGATCCGTGCCCGGGAGAAGCTTGGCCACCAGGGCGTGACCCGCCTCATGATAGGCGGTGATCTTCCGCTCCTTGGCGCTGACCACCAGGCTCTTCCGCTCCACGCCCATGAGAACCTTGTCCTTGGCGTTCTCGAAATCCAGCATCTCGACCAGCTTCTTGTTGGCCCGGGCAGCCAGGAGGGCCCCCTCGTTCACCAGGTTCGCCAGGTCCGCCCCGGAGAAGCCCGGCGTGCCGCGCGCCAGGACCTGGAGGTCCACGTCCGGCCCCAGGGGGATCTTCCGGGTGTGCACCTTCAGGATCCCCTCACGACCCTTCACGTCCGGCCGCGCCACCACCACCTGGCGGTCGAACCGCCCCGGTCGGAGCAGGGCCGGATCCAGGACGTCCGGACGGTTGGTGGCCGCGATGAGGATGACGCCGTCGTTGCTCTCGAAGCCGTCCATTTCCACCAGAAGCTGATTCAGGGTCTGTTCCCGCTCGTCGTGGCCGCCCCCCAGCCCCGCGCCCCGATGGCGCCCCACGGCGTCGATCTCGTCCATGAAGATGATGCAGGGGGCGTTCTTCTTCCCCTGCTCGAACAGGTCCCGCACACGGGAGGCGCCCACCCCCACGAACATCTCCACGAAGTCGGAGCCGGAGATGGAGAAGAAGGGCACGTTGGCCTCGCCGGCGATGGCCCGAGCCAGGAGCGTCTTCCCCGTGCCGGGCGGCCCCATGAGGAGCACGCCCTTGGGGATCCGGCCGCCCAGCTTCTGGAACTTCTGGGGGTCCTTGAGGAACTCGATGATCTCCTGGAGCTCTTCCTTGGCCTCGTCCACGCCGGCCACATCGGAGAAAGTCACCTTGTTCTGCTTGTCCGAGAGCAGGCGGGCCCGACTCTTGCCGAAGGACAGGGCCTTGGCCCCGCCGCCCTGCATCTGCCGCATGAAGAAGACCCACACGCCGATGAACAGGAGCATGGGCAGCCAGGAGATGAGGACGCTCATGTACCACGGCTGCCCCTCGGCCGGCTTGGCCGTGATCTTCACCCCTTGCTTGCGCAGGAGCGCGATCATGTCCTTGTCGTCCGGCGTGTACGAGCGGAAGACCGTGTTGTCCGAGAGCCGGCCGGTGACGTCGTTGCCTCGGATCGTGACTTCGGCGACCTCGCCACGCTCCACCTTGGTCATGAAATCGCTGAAGATCAGCTCTTTCTGCATGGGCTGCGTCTGGTTGAAGATGTTGAAGACCAGCACCATGATGAGGCCGATGACCAGCCAGAGAGCAAGATTTTTGAAAAACGGGCTCACCCGGAATCTCCTCAACGAGGCCGCCCGCGCGACCGTATTCTCCCGTGTATTCTCGCGTAACTTTTTACCACGAAAGTCCGCGATCCACAACAGGAAACATACACTTCCAGCCCTCGGCAATCGGCCCGTGGCTTCCGGTTCGGCACGCCGGAATCTCCCGCCCATCCCGCCGGGGTAACCAGGAGAGAGGCTGGCGCCTCCTGGTTCGAGAGAACCGGCGCCGATTGCCGACTGCCACGACTGACCCGAGGCTATGCCTCGTGGAGTGCCTCCAGCGTGGCGATGTAGGGGAGGTACCGGAATCCTTGGGCGAAATCCAGTCCGTACCCCACGACGAAGGCGTTGGGAATGACAAACCCGCAGTACTCGATGGGGGTCAGGACCTCCCGCCGCTCCGCCTTGTCGAGCAGGGTGCACATCGCCAGGCTGCGCGGCGACTGGCTCTGCAGCAGGGTCCGGAGGTGGGCGCTGGTGTGGCCGGTGTCGATGATGTCCTCCACGATCAGGATATCCCGGTTCGCCAGGGCCACGTCCGCTGCCTTGGTGAAGCGAGGCTCCTCCAGGGGGGAGGTGGAGTCCCCATAGCTCTCCATGGCCACGAAGTCGCTCTGGGAGGGGACGCTGAGGGCGCGGCAGAGATCCGCCCAGAAGATCGCCGCCCCCTTCAGGACGCAGAGGAGCAGGAGATCCCGCCCCGCATAATCCTCCGAGATCGCAGTCGCCAACTCCCTGATCCGGCTCTGGATGTCAGCGGCGCTGATGAGAGTTGGGCCGATTCGGTATCGCATCCGCGTCCTCCGGAAATTCAACCTCGGCAAGGCATGCCGGGCCCCTGCCTTCCCAGCGGAACTCCTCGGCGATCCGCTGCCCCACCACCCAGGCGATCCGCCCCGCCGCGAGGAGCAGAGGGATCCGGGCGCGCTCCAGCCGGGGAACCTTGGCGTCCACGAAGAAATCCTGGAGCTTCTTCTGGCCGCGGAGGCCCAGGGGCCGGAAGCGATCGCCGGGTCGCCAGCCCCGCAGGCTGAGCGTGCCGGCCAGCACCGCCGGGCTCAGGACCTGCCGCCAGCGACCGTCCGAGGTCGAGGCGACGGCGCTTTGCGGCACCCGGCGCACGCGCACACGGCAACCGAGCGGCCTCCAGCGGGTCCATCGGCCGGGTCGCACCGGGATCTCGCAGGACCCAGTCAACGACGGCATCGAGCGGTCGGGCCCGGCATCCGCGGCAGCCGCCATCGGCCCGAGGCCGAGTGCATCGCCGGTCCTGGTCGCCACCAGGCCCCCGGGAAGCCGGACAATGCCATCTCGAAACAGTAAGTCGATCAATGCACCGAGGTGCCGTCGCGTCAAGCCGTGCGCCTCCCGACTCGCCATCCGGAAGGCCTCCTGGAACGCCCGGCGCGCCACGGCCGGCCGGGCCGAGCGGAATCGTGGGAGGTCGAACTGGACGTCGTGCTCCCCAGGTTGAACCCCCTCGCCGACCAAGGCGGTCGCGGCGGCGGCGAGCGCTGCCTCGTCCTCGCGTAGAAGCGCCGCCAGGGAGGCCAGCGACTCCACGATCCGCGGATTATACTCCTCGGCCAGAAGAGGCAGAAGATGGTGCCGGATGCGGTTCCGGCGGTAACAGTCGGAGGCGTTGGAGGCATCCTCACGAAACGGGACTTGGTGTACGCCCGCATACCTCTCGATCTCGGCGCGCGACACCCCGAGGAGCGGGCGCAGGATCTGTTCGCGCGACGGCGGAATCCCCGCCAGGCCGCGGGGCCCCGTCCCCCGGAGCAGGTTCAGGAGCAGCGTCTCCGCCTGATCGTCCAGCGTGTGCGCCGTCAGGATCCAGGCGGCCTTCACCCGCTGGCGGACCGCTTCCAGTGACGCATAGCGCGCGTCCCGGGCCCAAACCTGAATGGAGGTTCCCCGCGGGCGCCCGGCCGGCTCCAACCTCGCCACAGTGACGCCCAGGCCGCGGCGGGCCGCCTCGGCCACTACCAAGGCTGCATCCCTATCCGCCGCCTTCCCCCGCAGCCCGTGGTGGACGTGGACGACGTGGGGTCGGATGCCGAGTCGATGCCGCAGCCGGGCCAGCGCATCCAGCAGCACCATGGAGTCCACGCCCCCCGATACCGCAACCACCGCATTCTCGCCGCCGGCCGCGCCGGCCCCGCGCAGCGCCCGCGCCACCTCACCCAGGACACTCCGCCCCGTCATCTCCCCCGCCCTTCCGCTCCATCCGCCCCAACCCCACCCCCTAGCACCCTGCTCCCCCTCGTGCAAAGTCGAGAGTAGTGAAGGCATCCAGCCTCGTCAACGGAAATCCCTGTGCACTCGCTTGCCATGGGAGGCTGGAGACGTTGTCCCGCCCGGGGGCAGCGCCGGGGCGATGAGGCGGGGAGCCATGACTCACACGTCAAGGCGGAGCGGGCGATGTGAGGATGGGTCAGGCCAGGGGATGCCGCCAGCGAAGACCGGGGAAGCGGGCGTAGTCCCGGTCGGTGGTGATCCAGTCGCTTCCCGATTCGAGAGCCAACGCGGCCAGATATGCGTCAGCGACCAGGTTGCCCTTGGCCTCCGTCTCCCGGCACAGGCGCGTGAAGATCTCCCAGTGGCGTTCGCCCGGCGCCACGCCCACGCAGTTGGGCCGGCTGCGAACCTCCGCCGCGAACGCCAGCGCCGCGGCCAGCGGGCTGGGCTCGCGAAACACTCGCGGATGGGTGACCACCCGCAGGAAGCCGCTCAGCACCAGATCGGCGATGCCGTAGGCCACGTCTGTGCTGATGGTCGTCTCCAGCCAGGACCGATAGCGCGGGTGATTGGGGGCGTCGGCCCTGTGGGCGTAGACGAGGACGTTCACGTCGAGGAGGATCACCGCGGCGCGTCCAGGAGATCGAGGAGGGCGGCGCTATCGTCGAGGTCCACGCCGGGCTGGAGACCGGATGTCCCGAAGGTCGTGAGCTTGACCGGTGCCGAACGCGTGGAGGTCCGTCGCCTCCCCAGCGCCTCACGCAGCGCGTCCTCGATCACCGCGCGGAGCGGCCGCTTGGTGTCGGCGGCGAACCGCTTGGCCCTTGCCAGCAGATCGTCGGGGAGGTCAATCGTCGTTCTCATGCATGACAGCATATCTATGACACACAAATATGTCAAGCGGGGACACCGACTGTGGAATCCCGGGGACAGCATGGGGAGCGAGCCACTCCCTGCGGAAATTGAGCGGCACCTCCATCGGCCGCCCCGGCGAGCCAAGCCGGGGGCAAAGACCGCGGGAAACCATAGATGAGTATGGTGTCCCAGGAATTGAGGGGGAACGAGGCCCGACAGCGCTACTCCGAGATGCAATGCGTGGCGCTGGCCGGTCTCACGTGCGGGCGGGTGTCCGGTGATCGTCACGGGGAATTTCGGGAGATGGAGGGTCTGGCTACAGTGTGGAAATTCTCCACTCACCCCGCAGATTCAAGAATCGGATGAGAGACGCGGATCCGTTTCGGATCACTTCCCCTTCCTGGTACCCCCCGTGTCGCTCCCCCAAGCGCAAGCCACTCACCGCGTCGGCGAGCTTCCGCAGCGCGTCATCGCTCAACCTCCGGAAGGTCTCCCTGAACAACTGCTTGGCCTAATGTGAATGCCAGGGGCAAATGCAGAGATGTCCGATTCCCCCGACCCCTCGATAACAAGAACGCCCTTCCGGCGCCAAGGGCCGGAAGGGCGTCTGCAACGGGAGCGTCGGGGATGCGGACCACATCGCTCGGTGATTACTACAAACGCCAAAGGCAGTGTTTGTTCCGCCCTCGGCCCCTCACCCCATCCCTCTCCCCCCTGCCGAGGGGCGAGGGGCGAAAGGTGTGAGTGGGACAGTCGCACTCGTATCAGGCGTCCCGACCTCCGGGGGTCGCCGCCGACTCTTCTCGCTGGAGGACGATGTCTCCTCCTGCGAGATCGACCGTGACCCGGTCCCCCTCCTGGAAGTCGCCCTCCAGCAGGCGCTGGGCCAGGGGGTCCTGGACCAGGCGCTGGATCGCCCGCTTGAGGGGCCGCGCCCCGTAGACCGGATCGAATCCCTCGCGGGCCAGGTACTCCTTCGCCCGCTCGGTCACGGTCAGCTCCAGCCTCCTCGCGGCGAGCCTGCGCTGGAGGTACCTGAGCTGGATGCCAACGATCTGCTTGATCTGCGGCAGGGCCAGCCGGTGGAAGATCACCGTCTCGTCCACGCGGTTCAGGAACTCCGGCCGGAAGGCGGTCTTCAGAAGCTCGCCCACCTTCTCCTTGATCACAGCCTCGTCCTCCTCCTCCTGGAGGTACTGGCTGCCCAGGTTCGAGGTCATGATGATGATCGAATTCTTGAAGTCCACCGTCCGCCCCTGGCCGTCGGTCAGGCGCCCCTCGTCCAGCACCTGGAGCAGGATGTTGAAGACATCGGCGTGGGCCTTCTCCATCTCGTCGAAGAGGATGACGGTGTAAGGACGGCGGCGGACCGCCTCGGTGAGATACCCGCCCTCCTCGTAACCCACGTAGCCGGGGGGCGCGCCGATGAGACGGGCCACCGAGTGCTTCTCCATGAACTCGGACATGTCGAGCCGGACCAGGGCCCGCTCGTCGTCGAAGAGAAACTCCGCCAGCGCCCGGGCCAGCTCCGTCTTGCCCACGCCCGTGGGACCGAGGAACAGAAATGAGCCCAGCGGCCGGTTCTCGTCCTGGAGGCCCGCCCGGGCCCGTCGAATGGCGTGGGAGACCGCGATGATGGCCTCGCTCTGGCCCACCACCCGCTCGCGCAGCCGGTCTTCCATGCGCAATAGCTTCTGGGTCTCGGTCTGGAGCATCTTGGCCACCGGGATCCCGGTCCAGCGGGACACGACCTTGGCGATGTCCTCCTCGTCCACCTCTTCCTTGAGCATCCGCTCCTGCCCTTCCAGGGCGCCCAGCGCGGCCTGCGCTCCCTTCAGCTCCTTCTCCAGTCCCGCCAGCGTGCCGTAGCGGATCTCGGCGACCCGCCCGAGGTTCCCCTCGCGCTCCGCCTTCTCCGCCTCCAGCCTGGCAGCCTCGATCTGCTGCTTGAGCGCCCGGAGACGCTGGATGCTGGTCTTCTCCCGCTCCCAGCGGCCCCGCAGCTCGGCGTTCCGTGTCTCCAGCTCCGCCACCTCGGACTCCAGTCGCTCCAGCCGCTCCAGGGTGTCGGAATCGGTTTCCCGCTTCATGGCTTCGCGCTCGATGGCGAACTGCCGGAGCTTCCGCTCCACCTCGTCCAGCTCTGTCGGCAGGCTGTCGATCTCCATGCGCAGCATGCTGGCCGCCTCGTCCACCAGGTCGATGGCCTTGTCCGGCAGGAAACGGTCTGTGATGTAACGGTGGGAGAGCGTCGCCGCGGCCACCAGGGCGGCGTCCTTGATGCGGACGCCATGATGGACCTCGTACCGCTCGCGCAGGCCCCGCAGGATGGAGATGGTGTCCTCGACGCTGGGCTGGCGCACCACGATGGGCTGGAAGCGCCGCTCCAGGGCCGCGTCCTTCTCGATGCGCTTCCGGTACTCGTCCAGCGTGGTGGCACCCACGCAGCGCAGCTCCCCGCGCGCCAGGGCGGGCTTCAGCATGTTGCTGGCGTCCACGGCCCCCTCGGCCGCGCCGGCACCCACCAGCGTGTGCAGCTCGTCGATGAAGAGGATGATCTTCCCCGAGGCCTCGGTGACCTCCTTGAGCAGGGCCTTCAGACGATCCTCGAATTCGCCCCGGTACTTCGTGCCCGCCACCAGGGCGCCCAGGTCGAGCGCCACGACCCGCTTTTCCTTGAGCGATTCCGGGATGTCTCCCCGGACGATGCGCTCGGCCAGACCCTCCACGATGGCCGTCTTGCCGACACCCGGCTCTCCGATCAGCACGGGATTGTTCTTCGTGCGGCGGGACAGCACCTGGATGACCCGCCGGATCTCCTCGTCCCGCCCGATGACCGGGTCCAGCTTCCCCTTCTGGGCAAGGTCCGTGAGATCCCGGCTGAACCGCTGGAGCGCCTGGTACTTGTCCTCGGGGTTGGGGTCGGTGACTCGCTGTCCCCCCCGCACGGTCTGGAGAGCCGCATAGACTGAGTCCTTGGTCACCCCGTTGGATTTCAGGACCTGAGCCGCCACCCCCGATGTCTCATCCAGGATGCCAAGGAGCAGATGCTCGCCGCCGATGTACTCGTCCTTGAGCCGTCCCGCCTCCTCCTGGGCCCGCTTGAAGACTTCATTCAGGCGGGGCGTGATGTAGGCCTGGGATGGCCCATAGACCTTGGGGAGCTTCCCGAGCTCCTGACGAAGCGAGTCGGCGATCTTTTTCGGGCTGGCGCCGACCTTCTGGAGAATCGGCGTGAGGATTCCCTCCTCCTGCTCCACCAGCGCCAGCAGAAGATGCTCCGCATCAACCGCTTGGTGCTGCATCTCCTCCGCAGTCTTCTGCGCGGTCTGGATCACTTCCTGGGCCTTGAAGGTGAACTGATCGAAGCGCACGGCCACTCCCTCCAAAAGCTATTTGGTCCTTCAGTCCTTATTTATACGACAGAGAATATAAAACTTGAGCCTCATCTTGTCAATACATATCTATGCCTTTATTTCCATAGGATATTTTAAACCTCTATTTCAATCAGGAAACGGCGATGACGTGAACTTCCTTGGGGCCGTGAATGCCGCGGGTGAGACTCATCTCGATGTCTGCCGTCCGGCTGGGTCCGGTGATGAAGTCCACGACTCTCGAGGTTTCTCCTGGCAACGCCTGATTGCTCTCACTCTCCAGCAAGATGCCCACCTCCTCCAAGGATTCCAGGAGTTGGCCGGGTTTGAGGATCGCAATGTGAATCGTCGGCAAGCAACTCACCAGCCGGTTCTTTCCAGAACCCGACTGGAGAACCAGGCTGCCGGATGCCGCGATCGCATAATCCACTCCGGTCAGGCCGACCTCCGCCCAGGAGGGGGCCCCGTACAGGATTTCCCCCCTTCCCGAATCCGACACGCCGGGGGAAAGCGTCTCTCCCACCTCCACGCCCTCGACCTTCAATCGCGCCAGGAGGCCCGGAAGGCCCAAGACCTCTTCGCCCCACGAGACACCGCGAGTCAGTCCCCGATCATTGGCGATCTGCCCAATGACTGCCGCCACGTCTGCCTCCCCCGCGAGATGCATGTTGCCCCCGACCCCCTCCAACTCTGCTCCAAACCGGGGAAGCAGTTCACCCCAACGACGGAATGCCTCCGCCCGGACGCGCCTCGCTCGTTCCCTCCAGTCCTCGGTCTCGACGACCCCTGCAAAGGGGGCGCTCGCCGGGCACTTCCCGGCCAAGGCCGCTCGAATCCGTTGCAGGGCGGCGGCCTGGTCTTGTCCGACCTCAGGACTCATCTTCGAGATCCCGCCATCGCAGGTGAAAGGGTCTGGCCGCCACGGGCGGCAGATCCCGGAACCTGGTCCAACCGGCCAGTGGTCCCGGCAAGCGCCGGAGACGGCCGGCTCGGAGGAACGGCCACTGCAGCACCCGCGCTAAGCGGGCCGCCAGCCTGTAGAGAGCCGGCGACTCCATCACGGCAGCGGCCGCGCCGAAGGCCAGCCTCTCCCCGTACCCGACGTGATGCTTCTCCCCTGCCTCACGCCGGAGGTCGAGGAGCATCCGGGGAATGTCCATCTGGACCGGGCAGACCTCCAGGCACGCCCCGCACAGCGTGGAGGCGCCGCTCAGATTCTTCGGCGAATCTCCCAGGAACGAGGTCACGAGGATGCCGATGGGCCCGGGGTACGTCGCCTCGTAGGTGTGACCTCCCACCTCCTTGTACACCGGGCAGACGTTCAGGCAGGCCCCGCATCGGAGGCACTGGAGCGACTCCTCCAGCGGACCGCCCACCTGTCGCGAGCGTCCGTTGTCCAGGATGATCAGGTGGACTTCCTCGGGGCCTTCCCCGTCTCCGGGCCGTCGCGGTCCCCGGAGCAGATTCGTATAGACCGACATCTTCTGCCCGGTGGCGCTCCGCGCCAGGATCTCCAGGAACACCATCAGGTCGACGAGGCTGGGGACGACCTTCTCCATCCCCATGATGGCCACGTGGATCCGGGGAAGTGTCGTCACCAGCCGGTCGTTGCCCTCGTTCGTCACCAGGACGATGGTCCCGGTCTCGGCCACCGCGAAGTTGGCCCCGCTGATGCCCATGTCCGCTCGGAGGAACTTCTCCCGCAGCGCGCGCCGGGCCGCAGCCGTGAGCATCTCCGGATCGGGGGGCAGGCTCTCCCCAGTGGCCGCAGAGAACAGCGCCGCGACCTGCTCCTTGGTCTTGTGAATGGCCGGGGCGATGATGTGGGATGGGCTCTCCCCCGCAAGCTGGACGATCCACTCGCCCACGTCGGTCTCCGCCACGCCGATCCCGGCCGCCTCCAGGGCGGCGTTCAGGTGGACCTCCTCCGTCACCATGGATTTGGACTTCACCACGGATCGGACGCCGCGTGCGCGCGCCAGTCCGAGGACGATCTCCCTGCATTCCCCGGCGTCGGCCGCCACGTGCACGGCGGTCCCCGCCCGATGGCACTCGACCGCCAGGCGCTCCAGGTGCCGTCCAAGCTCGGAAAGTGTCCGCTCCTTGATGGCCTTGGCCCGTTGCCGCAGGCCGTCCGGATCGGGCACACCGCGGAAGGCGTCACGCCGGAGCGTGGTGAACCGACCCGTCACGACATCCAGCGCCGCCTGGAGGTGTTGATCCTCGATCGCCCCCCGGGCCTTGGCGAGGAAGGCGAGACGCGGGTCCGTCACGGGCGGCCCTCCTCGATTCCGCCCCTGGAGACCCCGGACCTCTCCCCGGCCAGGACCTCGGCCAGGTGGAGTGTGCGGACGGCGCTCCCCCCGCGAGTCAGGCCGCCCCCCAGGTGCATGAGGCACCCGCAGTCGTTTGCGATGAGCATCTGGGTGCCGCTGGAGTGGACGTTTCGGATCTTCTCCTGGAGGATGGCATTGGAGACCTCGGCGAATTTCACCGCGAAGCTTCCCCCGAACCCGCAGCAGCTCTCCGCGGCCGACAGCTCCCGCAGGGTCAGGCCCTGGACGCTCCTGAGCAGCCGGGCCGGGGCCTCCGCGATCCCCAGCCCGCGGAGCAAGTGACAGGAAGGATGGTAGGCTGCCGTCCCGACAAGTCGGGCCCCCACGTCGTCGCGCCCCAGGATTCGCACCAGAAAATCAGACAGCTCGAAGGTCTTCCTCCCCAGGGCGGCCACCCGTTCGAGCATTGCCGGATCGTCCTGAAACAGTCGCGGGTACTCCTTGAGAATCATGGAGGCGCAGGACCCGGAGGGAATGACGATGCACTCCTCCCGCTCCAGGAGCGCGACGGTCCGGCGGGCCACCCGCGCTGCTTCTGCCCAGAAGCCGTTGTTGAAGAGGGGCTGGCCGCAACACGTCTGGCCCGCCGGATAGCTCACCCGCAGGCCCAGGCGTCGGAGGAGCCGGACGGTGGCCTCACCCACCTCGGGATAGAACAGGTCGACGAGACAGGTCGCGAAAAGCGCCACCCCCCTTGGCTTCATCCCGTTGCCTCCCGGACCAGCTCACCGATGCACGGCCTGGCCAATCGACCCTCCTCCTCAAACCATCAGATACCTGCGGCGGACCTCGGCATTCGCCCGGAGGTCGGTCATTCCCCCCTCGTACTGGACCCTGCCCTTCTCCATGATGTAAGCGCGGTCGCCGACGCCTGTGGCGAAGTGGAGATTCTGTTCAGACATCAGGATGGTGACCCCTTCCCCCTTCAGCCGGAGGATCTGCCCCGCCATGGCCTGCACCACCCGGGGGGCCAGGCCTTCCGACGGCTCGTCCAGGAGCAGCAGGGCTGGCTGACCCATCAGCGTCCGGGCGATCGTGAGCATCTGCTGCTCCCCGCCGCTCAGGCTGTCCCCGCGACGCCGCTCCAGCCCGCGGAGCGCAGGGAACAGCTCGAAGACCCGCTCCGCCGTCCAGGCCCCTCCGTCTCTCCTCCCCTGGCGCCGCCCCACCTCCAGGTTCTCCCGAACCGTGAGTTCGGGGAAGATCCGCCGCTCCTGGGGGACGAAGCCGATCCCCCTCCGGCAGATGACATAGGGTGGCCGTCGTGTGAGGTCCTCGCCCCGGAAGAGCACGCGGCCGGCCGAGGGGGGCACGAGGCCCATGATGGCCTTGAGCGTGGTGGACTTGCCTGCCCCGTTCCGCCCGAGGAGGACCACCACCTCGCCCCGCTCGGCGCGGAGGTTGACGCCGAACAGGATGTGGCTCGGGCCGTAGCAGGCCTCCAGGTCGATCACGTCGAGCATATCGCAGCCGTTAGCCACTGGCCATGGTCTATGAGCCATCAGCTATGAGCTATGAGCCACCAGCCGGGCCGCCCAGATAGATCTGCTGCACGGCGCGACTCGACCGGACTTCCATCGGCGTCCCCTCGGAGATCACCTCGCCCTGATGCAGCACCAGGATGCGCCTGGCCGCAGCGAACACCACATCCATGTCATGCTCGGTGAACAGGACGCCGAGGCCCTGCAGCGCGACGGTTCGCAGGACCAGGCCGATGAGATCCATGCGCTCCTGCGGGGCCATACCCGCCGTCGGCTCATCCAGGAGCAGGATCGCCGGATCGTTGGCCAGCGCCACGGCCAGCTCCAGCCGCTTCAGGTCGGCGTAGGCGAGGGCGCCGCACGGGCTCTCCGCCTGGTCCAGGAGCCCGACCCGCTCCAGCAACGCGGCCGCCGGCTCCCGCACGGCGCCCGGGGCGGAGGAGAACATCTCCCGGCTTCGCCCCTGATGTGAGAGGATCGCCACCTGGACGTTCTCGCGCAGGGTGAGACTCCGGAACGTGGCGGCGACCTGGAAAGTCCGGCTGATCCCGCGCCGCCAGATTCGGTGCGGCGGGAGCCCGCTGATCCGCTCCCCCCTGAACAGCACCGCCCCCCGATCGCAGCGGAGGTGGCCCGTCAGGAGGTTGAACAGCGTCGTCTTGCCGGCGCCGTTGGGCCCGATGACCGCGTGCACCTCGCCGGGGCCGAGTCTAAGGCTCACGCCGCGCACGGCTTGAATCCCGCCGAAGGCCTTCCAGACGCCTCGGACTTCCAGGAGCGGCGCCTCACCCACGCCCGTGCCCCGTCCCAGCGGGGCGCTCGGGCAGGAACCCGAGGATCCCGCGGGGGAAGGCCACCACCACGAGGATCAGGATCCCCCCGAGGGCGGCCTGCCAGTAGTCCGTGGCATTCGTGAGGAGGGTATCCAGGAGCTTGTATGCCGTGGCGCCCACCGGCGAGCCGGCGAGGGTGTGGACGCCCCCCAGCAGCACCATGATCAGGGATTCAACTGACACGGGGATCGACAGGTAGTCGGGAAACACGCTCCCCTTCAGGAACGCGAAGGTGCTCCCCCCCAGGCCGGCCAGGATTCCCGCCACGACGAACGCCTGGAGCTGATGAGCCGGCACGCTCACGCCGATGGCCTCGCAGCGCAGGCGATGATCCCGGGCCGCCCGCAGCGTATAGCCGAACGGAGAGCGGGTGATGCGCGAGAGCAGCGCGAGGCCGCCCGCCCCGATCCCGAGCGCAAGGTAATAGTATCGAACCGGCTCCGCCAGGGCCCCGGGCGGCCAGATGCCCAGGATGCCGTTGTCGCCGCCGGTCACCTCGTACCACTGGTGGACCACGGCGTAGGCGATCTGCGCGAAGGCCAGGGTCAGCATGGCGAAATAGATGCTCGTGAGCCGGACGCAGAACGCGCCGAAGAGGAGGGCCGCCAGCCCCGCGAGCAGCGGGCCGAGGAGGAAGGCGGCCGGCATGGGCAGCCCCCCGAGCTTCATCCCCAGGGCAGCGCCGTACGCTCCGAGGCCGAAATAGGCGGCGTGTCCGAACGAGACCAAACCGCCGGTTCCCATCAGGAGCTGCAGGCTCCCGGCGAACAGGCTGAAGGCCAGGACCTCGACCAGCAACCAGATGTAAAACGTGGGCAGGATCAGGGGCAGGATGATCAAGACGAGGACCGTCAGACCGGGCGCCCAGCGCCAGAGCACGCGGCTGCCGCTCCCGGCATCCTCCGCCGCCTCGCCTTCCGGGCGGGCCGCGCGCTCTGCGCTGCCGAGCAGCCCCCAGGGGCGGAGGATGAGAACCCCCGCCATGAGGACAAACATGATGGCGAGGTCGAAGCCGGGCGGCAGCAGGAGGATGCCGAGGGCCTGGAGCACCCCGATCAGCACCGCACCCAGGAGCGCACCCAAGGGGCTCCCCATCCCGCCGATCACCACCACCACGAAGGCCTCGGCCAGGACGCCGGCGTGCATGACCGTGGTCAGGGCCTGTCGCGGCACCTGGAGGGCCCCGGCCAGGCCCGCCAGCCACGAACCGACGACGAACACGCTGGTGAACAGCCAGGCCTGGTTCACGCCCAGGGCCCCCACCATCTCCCGGTCGGCCGTCGCGGCACGGACCAGCATCCCCCACCGGCTGTGATGGAGCGCCCACCACAACCCCAGGGCCACCACCGGCCCCACGAGGAGCACCAGCAGATCGTATCTGGAGATGAGTTGACCGAGGACCGGGACGGCCCCGGAGAGACCTGGGGGAGCGGGGCCCATCTTGTTGTCCGTGCCCCAGAAGAATTTCACCGCATCCCCGAGCACCAGGACCAGGGCGAAGGTCAGAAGCAACTGGTAGAGAGCCGGCCCCCCATAGACGCGCCGCAGGAGACAGACTTCCAGGATCCCCCCGAGCGCCGCCACGCCGAGGGAGGCCAGGAGCACGGCGAGGTAGTAGCCCGCCCCGCCCAGGGGGAGGACCGCCGCCAGGGAGTAGGTGAGATAGGCCGCCAGCATGTAGAAGGCACCATGGGCGAAGTTGATGACCCGGGTCACACCGAAGATCAAGGAGAGGCCCGACGCGATGAGGAAGAGGAACATCGCGTTGGCCAGGCCGGTCAGAAGCTGCACCAGAAACAGGGGCATGGGGTAGGCAGATGCGTGAAGGTGTGGCGGGTCAGCGGGCCGCCTCCCGCATTCTCCGGACCTCAGCCTCGGACGGGAGAAGTTTTTCCCCCGGAACGTACTCCCAGTCCACCATGACGCCCCCGCCGCGGCTGGGATCGCGCTTGGTCATGCCCACCCAGCATCCCATGGTGGACTGGTGATCGAAGGGACGGAAGGTGATCGGTCCAATGGGCGTCTCGACGCGGAGTCCCTCCAGGGCCCCGATCAGCTTGTCGGTCTCGGTGCTCCGCGCCTTGCGGATCGCGTCGAAAATGGACAGGAAGGTGAGGTAGCCCACCAGGCTCCCCATCACCGGGGGCCGCCCCGTTCGCTTTTCGAAGCGCGCCACGAACTCCCGATGGGCTGGCGTCTGGATGTCGTACCAGGGGTAGCCCGTCACCAGCATCCCTTCGGGGGCCTCGAGCTTCAGCGGGTCCATGTACTCCGGCTCGCCCAGGAGGATGCCGACGAAGAAGGCCCGCTGGAAGAGGCCCCGCTTGCCGGCCTCCCGCACGAAGGCGATCCAGTCGCTGCCGAACAGGGAGACATAGACGGCCTCCGGACGCTCGCTCAGGAGGGCGGTGACGTAGCCGCTGGGTTCGATCTGACCCAGCGTGGGCCAGTGCTCGGCCACGACCTGGACGTCCGGCTTCAGTTCCTTCAGGCGGGACCAGAAGGTCTCCCACGCGCGGTGCCCGTACTCGTAGTTCGGGCCGATGACCGCCCACTTCCGGTACGAGAGCTTGGCCGCCCGCTCCGCCAATACCCGCCCCTGGGAATAGGTGTTGGGTCGGACGCGGAAGACGTACCGGTGCCCCTGGGACCAGGTGACCGCCTCGGTCAGCGGTTCGGCCGCGACGAACTGGATCCGGTTCTGCCGGGCGAAGTCCGACACCGCCAGCCCCACGTTGCTCAGGAAGGTCCCGGCCAGCAGGTTCACCTTCTCCTCGGCCACGAGCCCCTGCGCATGCTTGATGGCCTCCGCCGGGTTCCCCTTGTCGTCCCGGAACAGGACCTCGACCTTTCTGCCGACCAGTCCCCCCCCGGCATTGACCTCATCCACCGCCATCTCCACCGCCTGCCGGTACGGCAAGGTGAAGCCCGCGGCGATCCCGCTGTACGAGTTGATCTCACCGATCTTGATCGGCGGCTCCGCACTCGCGCCGAACCTCGCCCCCACGAGCAGGACGGCGACGCACGACAGGCCGATCAACCACCGCATCAGTCCCATGTGCTATACTCCGATGCCTGGATCTGGCTTCGCTCCTCGCCGACACTCCATCGGGGATCCTGGCCAAATCTATTCAGCCCGAAACCGGGTGTCAAGGGAAATGGCTCCTTCCGGCCTTGGATCAGGCCACTGTGGGCTGGAGCCGGGCCCTCCGCACAGGCTCGCGGGCCCCTCGGACTGGTGGCTCTACCCCCGTGGAGAGTCCAGGGAGATGACCGCCGGGGGGCCGGAGAAAGATTTCCAAAAAAGAAGCTTGACACCGGTATCGGGTCTGCGATACAAGGTTTCCCTCGTCACAGGAAGTACAGGAAGCTGTTTATTTTCAATAATTTCCGCTCATTCTGGAAAGCCATGGTTCTGCTCGAATTGGGGATAATTCTCCGGGACCCCGAAAAAAACAAGAAGTTCCGGTTATCCACACCTGTGGATAAGTCTGTGGATAACTTCAATGACGCTCTGGGAGCGGATCGAGCGGATCGGTGGCGGGATCGTCTCTGGAAATTCAAACACTTTGCCGGTTGGACTGGTTGTGGATAAGTTGCTTGGAGGGTCGAGTATGAGCGCGACGGTATCGTCAACGAATGCGAATGAGCTCTGGGAAGAGGCCCTCTCGGTGATCCGCGGCCGCATCAGCCGGCAGAGTTTCGAGGCCTGGTTCCGGCCGCTGAGCCTGGGGACCTTCGAGGGGCAATGCTTCAATGTCATGCTTCCCAATCGGTTCTTCAAGGAATGGTTCGAGGAGCACTATCTGGGGCTCCTCCGCTCGGCGCTGGAGGACCTCATGTTCACCAAGGTGCAGGTGAGTCTCCTGTTGCCCGAGAGGGAGACCGCAACACCCGGACCGGTGCGGGAAGAGCCGACTGAGCGCCGCGCACCGCGCCGGCCGCGGGACGGCGCCGCCCAACTCAATCCAAAGTACACCTTTGACACGTTCGTGGTCGGCTCCAGCAATCAGTTCGCCAACGCGGCCTCGCTGGCCGTGGCCGAACAGCTCTCGAAGGCATACAATCCCCTGTTCATTTACGGGGGGGTGGGACTGGGGAAGACGCACCTGCTGCACGCCATCGGCCACCTGGCCCTGCAGCGGGACCCCCGGATCAAGGTCTCGTACGTGTCCTCGGAGAAATTCACCAACGACCTCATCAACGCCATCCGCTTCGACTCCACCGTGGAATTCCGGAACCGCTACCGGAGCCTGGATCTCCTCCTGATCGACGACATCCAGTTCATCGCGGGGAAGGAGCGAACCCAGGAGGAGTTCTTCCACACCTTCAACGACCTGTACGACTCCTCCAAGCAGATCGTGATCAGCTCGGACAGCCTGCCCCGGGAGATCCCGACCCTGGAGGAGCGACTGCGGTCGCGATTCGAGTGGGGGCTGATCGCCGACATCCAGCCCCCAGACCTGGAGACCAAGGCCGCCATCCTGCGCAAGAAAGCCCAGGCGCAAGGGGTGCGCCTGCCGGACGAGGTCTCCCTGTTCATCGCCAAGCACGTGAAATCCAACATCCGCG
The DNA here is from genome assembly GCA_035455275.1 of Methylomirabilis sp. (SeqCode). Classification (GTDB taxonomy): domain Bacteria; phylum Methylomirabilota; class Methylomirabilia; order Methylomirabilales; family 2-02-FULL-66-22; genus 2-02-FULL-66-22. Next base: position 28,349 of record DATIFO010000286.1, read on the forward strand.
AACTGGAGGGCTCCCTGGTCCGACTGGCGGCCCATGCCTCCTTCACCTACCGCGAGGTGAGCCTGGAGCTGGCCCAGGAGGTCCTGAAAGAGCTCACCGCCGAGCAGCAGCGCATCCCCACCATCCCCGCCATCCAGAAGGTCGTGGCGGACTTCTACGGGGTACGCGTGGACGACCTCCGCTCTCGCGGGCGGAACAAGTCCATCGTGCTGCCCCGCCAGGTGGCCATGTACCTTTGCCGTGAAATCGTGAAGGCCTCTCTCCCGGACATCGGCGATGGATTCGGGGGGAAGGACCATACCACCGTTATCCATTCCTGTGAGAAGGTGAAACGGAAGATCGCCGGGGAAGACGCCTTCCGGAGGCAGATAGACGAGCTGACCGTCCGGGTCTCGGGTTGATCGGAGGGCGGGCGAGCGGCGGATCGTTACCCCAACCGCACGGCCCGGGACGCTGGTCCCGGGCCGTGCGTGCATGTGGGGTCTGGGGCTCTAGCGGCAGCGGACGTTTCTCTCTCGGGCGAGCTGGGCCTCCCTGGTCTTGGAGTACTTCTTGTTGGAGATCAGTTCGCAGAGGACCTCGGTGCCGCGCTTGGAGTCGCCCATTTCCAGGTAGGCAACCCCCTGTTTGAACAGCGCGCTTGGCACCTTCGGGCTGTCCGGGAAGTCCCGGACCACCGCGTCGAACTCCTGGGTCGCCTGGGCATAGTTCTTCTGGCTGTAGTAGGCTTCCCCCATCCAGTATTGCGCGTTGGCCACCAGGCTGGATTTCGGGTAGTTCTGGATGTAGCTCCGGAAGCCGGTGATCGCCAGGTCGTAGTTCCCCTTGGTGTAATCGTCCAGGGCATTCCGGTAGACCTCCTCCGGGGGAAGCATCGCCTGGACCGGCGGCCGCGGCGCCGGAGGGGGAGTGGGCGCAGCCGCCGGAGGGGCCGGCGGCGGGGGTGCCGCTGGGACTGACGGTGCTCCGGTCGGCTGCCCAGGGGGCATCGCGCCCGTCGGAGGCTGGACAGGCGCCGGCAGAACCGCCATGGGCTGCCCGGGGGGAGCCTGTCCTGGCGTGGGGGTCACCCCGGGCGCCTGTCCTGGAACCGGGGCAGGCGCGGGCGCCATCGGAGGTGGCGGCATGAGGTTTCGGACCTGCTGATCCAGGGCCCGGCCTTGCAGATCCAGGGCCCGGACCTGCTGATCCAGGGCTTGAATTTGCTGGCCGGAGACCTTCACCTGCTGTTCCATGCCCTCCACCCGACGCACCGCTTGCCCGATTTTCTGATCCATCCCATCCAGTCGGGTGTTCAGGTCCCGGAAGGCGGACGCGTTCTCTTCCAGCTTCCCCTGGACGAAGCGGGTCTCCGTCGCCAGCTCCTCCAGGCGCTGGTTCAGGGCCACACGGGACCCTTCGCTCTCCTTGACGCTGGACTCGAATTGGCCGCGGAAATCCTTCTCCAACTTGCTCAGCCGATTCTCGGTGAAGACCCGGGCCCCCTCGCTGGTCTTGGTCTGGGTCGCCACTTCCTGCCGGAGGGTGGCGATGTCCCGCCGGAGGGCATCCAGGTCCGCGTTGCTGACGCACCCCCCCACCAGCGCGAGGGCGGCCAGGAGGATGGCTGCCGAACTGACGTGTCGCAATGGACTTCCACCTCCTTTCGAGGTTGGGGAACCCGGGTCGCCCTCCCTACGGCGACCAATCGGGAAGATAATTGTCCCACCCGTTGTTCGTGAGTCGCGTCTGCTCGGACCCATCGGCGTGCATCGCGAAGATATCCCGACGGCCCATGCGGGTCGAGGAGAATGCGATGTGGCGGCCGTCGGGCGACCAGGTGGGATCCTCGTTGTTCCCCAGGGTGGTGAGCTGCTGCTGTCCGGTGCCGTCGGGATTGATGAGGCAGATCTGGTTTCCCCCGGCCCGGCACATGAACACGATCTTGTCCCCCCGCGGGGACCAGCGCGGCGAGGAGTTGTAGTTCCCCTGAAACGTCAGGCGGCGGACGTTGGTCCCCTCCACATCCATGACGTAGACCTGGGGCGTCCCCCCACGGTCCGAGTTGAAAACGATCTGGCGGCCGTTGGGCGAGAAGGAGGGCGACACCGAGATTGCCGCGCCGCTCGTGAGCGGCTTCGGCGTCCCTCCCCCCTTGGGAATGAGATACAGGTTGGTCCCGCTGCCGATGCTCATGGCGAAGACCAGCCACTGCCCATCGGGCGACCAGCCGGGAGTGGCGTTCAGACCCCGCTGGGCCGACAGCACGTCCCGGCGCCCGCTGTCGAAGTTCAGGACGAAGAGGTCCGGGTTGCCGTTCCTGTACGAGGTGTAGGCGATCAGGCGCCCGTCCGGGGACCAGCGCGGCGAAATATTGATGGACTGGTTGCCCGTGAGGGCCGAGGGATTGGCCCCGTCGTAGTCCGTGACGTAGATCTCTTTCTGCGTCCGGCTCACGGCGGCGACGAAGGCGATCCGGCTCTGCGCCACCCCTTTCTCCCCCGTCAGGTTGAACACGATGTCATCGGCGAAGCGGTGGATGATGAGCCGGTAGAACTTGGGATCCCCGACGTAGCGCTTGCCGAAGACCATGTTCCCTGTGGCCACGTCGAAGAGTCTCCCCTCCACCACGGTCTCGTGTCCCCGGCCGCTCACCTGGGCCACCGCCAGGTTCTGGATCTTCAGCGAGCCGAGCCCGGGGAGGAGCGCCCGCTCCTGATCCAACTGGACCGTCACGGGATCGAAGGGAAGGGTGGCCGGATCCATCACGTCGAAGATATTCGTGAACTTGAGATCCCGGGTCAAGACCGATGCCCCCAGCTTGCCCAGATCCTGACCGCCCAAGGAAAACGAGGCAAAGCCCCCGATGGCGATGGTGATCTTGGGGGCCACCTGCTCGCGCAGCTCCCGATCGATCACTTGTCCGGTGGCCCCGGAGGGGAGTCCGCCAAGAACGAACAGGATCACGCCGACAGTCACGCACTGGCGCATATGCATCATCCACGCTCCATGACAAAACGGTAACGGAGGTCCAGATACGGCTCCATGAGGAGATTGGGGAACGGGGGCAAAGGCATGCTCTGCCGGATCGCCCGCAGCGCGGAGGTATCCACGCTCCCGTTTCCTGAGCTGACGTCCAGGTCTACGTCACGCACCTGACCCGACCGAAGGACCCGGAATCGAACCACCACGATGACCTCGGCGGCTCCCGCCACCGGCACGGGCACCCAGTTGCTCTGGATCTTCCAGTCCACCTGGGTCAGATAGGCAGCCAGGGCGGTCCCACCGGCGGCCGGGCCCCCCTTTCCCGCCAGCTCGACGCCGCTCTCCTTCCCGGCATCTGCGCCGGCCCCACTGCCTGTCGAAGCCGCGGGGGGAGCCGGCTGGGCCGCCACGGGAGGTGGCGGCGCCGGGACGGGAGCGGCCGGGGCGACAGGCACGGCAGCGGGTGGAGCCGGGCTCGGTGGGGCAGGGCGTGTCGTCTCCTGTCTCGGGGCAATCGGCGGACGCAGGGAGGGCTCAACCTCCTTGGCCGGTTTTCGCGCTGCCTGCCGTCCGGGCAGGGTCAGCTCCTCGGTGGGCCTGGCCGCCGGGGGTGCGGGGGCCGCTTGTGGTGGAGGGGCCAGCGGTGCCGGTCTCAGCACCGCCGGAGGTGGCGGCGATGCTGTCTGACCCGCACCGCTTCGTCCCCCCGGCGGCGTGCTCACCAGGCTCACCGTGTAGCTTACCGGGACCGTGAGGTAGGTCCCGACCCGGAAGTGGGGGATCAGGACGATGGTCCCCACCAGCACCCCGTGGAACAAGACGGACAAGCCGAGGGTGAGCCAGACCTCCCGGGGCGTTGGCCCGGGCGCCTCCAATCGTCCGACCGCCGCCGTCACGAATTACCCCCCGCCAGGACTCACCGGCTCGGTCACCATCCCGACCCGATCCACGCCTGCCCTCTTGATCACATCCATCACTTTCATGACCGTCCCGTAGGCCACGGCCTCATCGGCCTTCAGGAATACCGACGACTTCGGATTGCGCTTCACCATGCCGTTCAGCACCTTGGCCAGTCTGTCCAGGCTGATCGGCTGGTTCTCCAGATACACCCCTCGATCCCGCGTCACCGTCAGGATCACGCGCTCCTCGGGCTGGATGTTCCGCGTCTGGGTCTTGGGAACCCGGACATCGATCCCGCCCAGCATCATGGGCGCCGTGATGAGGAAGATCACCAGCAGGACCAGGACCACATCCACGAAGGGTGTGACGTTGATCTCTGCCAGGGCGGGCCCCAGCCGGGTCTGCCCCTCGAACTCTGCGCTCTTGAACGCCATGGGACACCCGTCTCAGGTTCGGGCGGACCGGGCGACGATCCGCTCGGCCATCCCCAGGAACTCCAGGGAGAACAGGTCCATCCGGGTGGCTGCCCCTTTGATCCGGTTGAGAAAGTAATTGTAGGCGATGACCCCGGGGATGGCCGCGGCCAGGCCGGCCGCCGTGGTGATGAGGGCCTCGGCGATGCCGGGGGCGACCGCCCCGAGGTTGGCGGACCCGGTGAGGCCGATGCTGTGGAAGGCATCCATGATCCCCCACACGGTTCCAAAGAGACCGATGAACGGGGTGACGTTCCCTGTCGTGGCCAGAAAGATCAGGGCTCGCTCCAGCCCGGACACTTCCCGCAGGCTGGCGTGCCGTAACGTCCGCGTGACCCGCGAGCGCAGCTCATCGACCGATACGTCCGCCCCCTTTGCAGCGGCCTCGGCGGATGCCGGATTTCCGCCGGGTCCCGGGTTTCCCTTCAGCGCATAACTCAGCTCGCGGAACCCCTCGCGGAAAAGCGCGGCCAGGGGGCTATGGGGATACCGCCGGCAGTCCTCGAAGGTGGCGGAGAGATTCTTGCTCTCACGGAAGAGCTTGAGAAACCGCTCATCCTGCCGGTCCGTGCGCCGGTAGGTTCGGAGCTTCAAGAAGATGATCATCCAGCACACCAGGGAGAAGAACAGCAGGATGCCAAGCACAGCCTTGGCGACAATCCCGGCTTGGAGTACGAGATCGATGGCATTCATTGACCAGTTCCCATGCGTGTCTTATACCAAATGGATGAAAGGACCGTCAACCGGCACATCGCATTAGCACATCGCATTATCAGACCCCGTACCTCGAAGAGTCAAGCCTTTCCAGCAGGACAGCCTTTCCCGCACGATTCAGCGTTTTCTGACCGGCGCCGCGTGTTGGCCCTTCATCGGGCCGCGACAACGGCCTCCAACCAGTCCTCCGGGTGGATCGGCGAACCGATAGGGCAAACACCGGCGTCTAAGAAAACGAGAGGCATATTTGCCTTGACCCGTTCGAGGGCCAAGTCTAGCATACGCCGACCGGTCGTCGGACCGCGGGATGCTATCCCCAACCCACCGGCTCCGCAAGGGATGCCGGCACCCCGAGAGGCATGCCGTGGCCTACTCCCTCGGGCTCGGCCTCACCAACGAGTGCAACCTCGCCTGTGCACACTGCTACCGTCCCACCGACGGGACGCATCGGCTCTCCCTGGAAGACGTCCGGCGAACCTGCGCCAGCCTCCCGATCGGGTCAGTCAACCTCGGCACCGGTGAGACCGGCCTGCACCCGGAGTTCAGCGCCATCACGGAACACCTGGTGGGACGCGGGATCAAGACCACCCTCACCACCAATGGGTACACCGTCCAGGCGATGCCCGATCCGCTCCTCGCGTCCCTGGCCGAGGTCGAGTTCTCCTTCGACTTTCCGACCCCCGCCGAGCAGGATGCCTTCCGCGGCCCGGGCTCGTGGGACCTGGCCACGCGGGGCCTGGAGCGCTGCCGCGGGCTGGGAGTTCCGATCACGATCATCGCCGTGATGATGCACACGAACTATGCGCGTCTCCCCGACCTGGCCCGCCTGGCGCACGAGCGCGGCGCGAGCTTCCGGGTGAACGTGTATCAGCCGGTAAAGTCGGACGCCTTCTCCCTGACCTACGAGGAATTCTGGGAGGGCTGGCGCCGCCTCTTCGACGTGGCGGGTGTCGTGGCCACGACCGAACCGATCCTGCACGCCATGCTGGGCCTGAACAGCCTGGCGGGCTGCGCCTGCGGCCGGCGAACCATCCGGGTGACGCCCAAGCGCCGCGTCATCCCGTGCGTGTACTGGCACGGCGACGGCCTGCCCCTGGAGCGGATCTGGGAATCGGGGGAGGCCATTCTTCAGTCCGAAGACTTCTGCGCCGCGCGATCCCTCCCGCCGGTCTGCCGCGGCTGTGCCTTCGAGAGGAGCTGCGCCGGCGGCTGCGCGGGGCGGCGGCTCCTGGCGGGTGACCTGTGGGCACCCGATCCCTACTGCCCCGTCATTCGTGGTCACGATCCGGGCCTGACCGTCCGGATGGCGCAGGGCAGGGCGCTCCTCAAGTCGGGCTCGGCCTGCACCACCATCGTGTCTGTGGACGGCCACGGGGAGTCATCCCCATGACCTGTCCCACCCAACCCCCCGGTCGGATACCGGCGGGACGGGCCCCCGTCGCCCCCGAGCTGCCGGCCACGCTCTACATCGAGACGACCAATCGCTGTGACTCCGCTTGCCGGACCTGCATCCGGACGTTCCAGACGCTGGAGCCACCCAGGGACCTCAGGCTGGAAGAGCTGGTGCGGATCGCGGCCCAGCTCCCGCGGCTCGACCGCGTCGTCCTTCACGGGATCGGCGAGCCGCTGCTGAATCCAGCCCTCGGCGAGATGATCGCCCACCTGAAGGGTCGCGGCGCCCTGGTGGTGTTCAACTCCGACGCCATCGGCCTCACCGAGCGGCGGCGTCACGGTCTCATCCTGGCCGGCCTGGACGAATTGCGCGTCTCCCTGGATGCGGCGACGCCTGAAACCTACCTGGCCATCCGGGGCGTGCCCACCTTCCACCGCGTGGTGGAGAACGTTGCGGCGCTGGTGGAGCTCCGTCGCGAATTGGGCCTCGCCTACCCGGTGGTTTCCCTGTGGTTCACCGCGCTGAAGCACAACGTCCGGGAACTGCCGGACTTCGTCCGCCTGGCGGCCAAGGTCGGAGCGTCCTCGGTGCATGTCCAGCGGCTTGTCACCTACGGCCAGGGGCTGGCGACCCGGGAGGAGTCCCTCCACGGAGCACTCTCCGTGCTGGAGACGGAGATGCTGGCTCAGGCGAGCCGTCTCGCCGAGGAGCTTGGACTCTGTCTGCGGGCATCGGGGAACACCACGCCCGAAACCAGCCTCACCCTCGAGGCGAGCCGGCGTCCCTGGTCCGGCTGCCAGCGGCCCTGGAGCCTGAGCTACATCACCGCCAACGGGAACGTCCTGCCCTGCTGCATCTCGCCGTGGACCGCCAGGGACTACGCCGGCCTGATCCTGGGGGACGCCTTCACCCAGTCCTTCGCCGACATCTGGAACGGGGAGCGCTACCGGGAGTTCCGGACCCGCTTCGAGTCCGACCAGCCGCCCGAGGCGTGCCGTGGCTGCGGCCGGCTCTGGTCTCTCTGACCCCGCGGGGCCCTGAAAAGTTCCAATGAAGCTTGCAGTGGCCATCATGGTCAAGCAGCCGCAGGCGGGCGGCGTCAAGACCAGGCTCTGTCCGCCGCTTCGGCCGGAACAGGCCGCCGACCTCTACCACTGCTTTCTCGTGGACAAGATGGCCCAGGTCCGGCGGGCCGCGGCCGCGGCGCGCTATCTGGCGTACACACCACCAGAGGCCGAAGGATTCTTCCGCGAGCTTGCCGGCGAGGGGTTCTCCCTGATCCCGCAGGAGGGCGAGGGGCTGGGCTCGCGTCTCGCGAGCCTCGCGGCGCGTCTGCTCGCCGTCGGGCATCCTGCGGCCGTGATCATCGACAGCGACACGCCGAGCCTGCCCGATCGGTTCCTGGTCGAGGCCGTCTCCCTTCTCCGCGGCGGGCGGGTGGATGCCGTCTTCGGCCCCGCCGAGGACGGCGGCTACTACCTCGTCGGCCTCCGGCGGCCCGCCCCCAGCTTGTTCGAGGACATCGCCTGGAGCACGGCCTCCGTCCTGGATCAGACGCTCGCTCGGGTCGCCGCCGCTGGCCTCACGGTTCGTCTCATCCCTGCCTGGTACGACGTGGACACGGGTCCGGACCTGGAGCGCCTCCGGCGCGACCTGGCTCGGAACGGGACAGCAGCGGAGCAGACGCGCGCCTTCCTGCGGGATCTCCGGATCCAGGGGCCACCGAGGAGTCTAGCATGATGCCCGAGCGCGCGTGGTCCAGCACCGGCACCCCATATGTCCTGGCCGCCCTTCGAATCGTCTACGGCGTGCTCTGGCTGCAGCAGACCACCTGGAAGCTGCCGCCCGACTTCGGCATGGCGAGCGGCGGGGGCCTCTACTACTGGACCACGGAGATGGTGAAGTATTCCTTCCTGCCCCCACATCGGTTCTTCGTGGAGTCCGTGGTCCTTCCCCACTTCGTGCTCTTCGGCTGGCTCACCCTCCTCACTGAATTGTTCATCGGGGTCACGCAGTTGCTGGGAGTGGTGAGCCGGCTGGGCGCCCTGGTGGCCCTCGCCATGTCCTCGAACCTGCTGATCGGCCTGGCCCGGCACCCGAACGAATGGCCCTGGGCCTACGTCATGCTCCTTGGGTACGCCCTGCTCTTCCTCGGCACCCGTCCAGGCCGCTGCCTCGGGGTGGACGCGCTGCTTTCCCGGCGTCTCAGCGCGCCGGCCCTCGCCCATCGGCCCTGGGCGAGAGCCGTCCGCGTCTTCACCTAGGACGCATGTCACGCCCCGAGCCTGCGAACGTCGAGCAGGGGATGACTCGCGCCGCGCGCGGAGCGTGGTGCCGCGACCCCCGGAGACAGTTGCACCTCTCTCTCGGGCTGCTCGGGGTCCTCTCCTCGCTGGGCTATCTCTCCGTCGCCGTCCGCCTCGGCAGCCAGCCCGTCTTCCTCCGCTGGGGGTTTCCCCAGGGGGACGTCCTGCCATTTTTTCTCCTGCACTACGCGCCGCTCTTCCTCCTCGCCTTGGCGGGAGCCCGCTGGACCTTCCGGGCAGGAGCGGACGATGCCGGGACACTCGGGCTGATCCTGGGGTTCGGCCTGCTCTTCCGCCTGCTGCTGCTGCCGGCGCCGCCGGTCCTGTCCAGCGACATCTATCGCTACATCTGGGACGCGAGGATGCAAGCCTCGGGCGTCAACCCGTACCTCGCGAGGCCGGCCGATCGTCCGCCCGCGGATCCCCAGAGGGACCCCATCTATCAGCAGCAGAACCGGCCCTTCGCCCGGACCATCTATCCACCCCTGGCCCAACTCTCCTTCCGCCTCTCGCGCCTCCTGGGTGGCGAGCGCGTGACAGCCATGAAGGGCGTCATGCTGCTGGGTGACCTTTTCACCCTCGGGCTCCTCCTGCTGCTGCTGCAAGCGCTCTCGCTTCCGCGGAGTCGCGTCCTCCTCTACGCCTGGCACCCCCTGGCCGTCCTCGAGGTCGCGGGCTCGGGCCATGTGGATGCTCTGGCCGTCCCTTGCATCCTGCTGGCCGTCCTGGCGTGGCGCCGGGATCGGAACTTGGCGGCCGGAGCCTGGCTGGGCGCTGCGACGCTGGTCAAGATCTACCCCATCCTCCTGCTCCCCGTGCTCCTCGGTCGGCGGCGCTGGCCCCTGCTCCTCGGTTGCGTCGGCGCCATCCTCGTGGGGTATCTCCCGTTTCTGCCCGGGGGAGGACTGGGCGTCCTGGGGCATCTCCCGCGCTTCCTCGCCGACCCCGAGGAAATGTTCAACCCCTCCCTCGTAGGCGTGATCGCGTTCCTGCTCTCGGGTGCAGGCTCGTCCGCCGCATCCTTGGCGTCCTGGATCGGACGCATCGCCCTGCTCGGTATCTGGCTCTGGCTCCTCCGCCGCCGATCCGAACACCCCACAGACCCCCTACCCGGCATCTGGCTGATCGCCGCCGCAGCCACGCTCCTCACCCCGACGCTCCACCCCTGGTACCTGCTCTGGCTCCTCCCGTTCCTGGCGATCGAGCCCCGGCCGGAATGGATCTACCTGAGCGGGGCCATCGCCCTGAGCTACCTCTTCTACCTCGTGACGCCCTGGAGCCGCGCCCTGCTCGGCGCGGTCGAGTACCTCCCAGTCCTCGTCCTGCTCTTCCTCCGCCGGCGGCGGGCTCGGCCCGCGGGGCAGGCGAACGGCGGCCCCTGAGCCGTCCCCTGCCCCGGCCTGGGTGGCGAACCCCGGGCCTCACGTTGACAGCATCCGAAGCCCTCTGATAAGGTGACGCTATTCATGACTCCTACGAGGGGGCGAAAAGGAGGTTGACCATGCGTTGCGTCGGGATGCTGATCGGACTGCCGCTCCTGACGGTCCTCCTGCTCGGGGTGTCCCCGGCAGGCGCGGCCGAGACCGTCAACGCCTACTCCATCTGGCCGGAGAACTGGGCGCGGCCCATGTTCGAGGAGTTCGAAAAGGCCACAGGGATCAAGGTGAACTTCGTGCGCTTCTCCTCCGGCGAGGCGCTGGCCCGCGTGATCGCCGAGAAGAACAACCCGCGGGTGGACGTGCTCTTCGGCGGCCCCGTGGAGACCCACGCCGCCGGGATCAAGGAGGGCATCTTCGAGCCGTACAAGCCCCCCGTCTTCAGCGTCCTGCCAGACCGCTTCAAGCATGCGGAGGGCCAGTGGATCGCCATCGCCGACGACCCCCTGGTCTTCATGAGCAACACCAAGTTCCTGAAGGAGCATAACCTGAAGCCGCCGGCCTCCTGGACCGACCTGCTCGACCCGGCCTACAAGAACATGATCCAGATGGCGGACGCCCGCACCTCCGGCACGGCCGTCACCCGCATCTTCTCCATCCTGGAGGTGAACGGTCGGGACGAGACCAAGGCCTTCGACTACATGAAGAGGCTGCGGCCCAATGTCCAGCTTTACACCAAGAGCGGCGGCGGCGGCACGCTTCCCGTGGGCCTGGGCCAGGCCGGGGCGGGCATCTTCTTCATCGTGGATGCCCTGGACACCAAGGCCAAGGGGTACGACGTCACCATCAGCTTCCCCAGGGAGGGGATCGGGACGTCCGCCGAGGCCATCGCCCTCCTCAAGGGGGCCAAGAACCCGGCGCTGGGGAAGAAGCTGATCGACTGGGCGACCTCCGCCGCCATGCAGACGCAATTCGCCAAGTACCACATCAACTTCGTGCCGGCCCATCCGGACGTGAAGGTCGAGGCCAGCCTGGCCGAGGTCCTGAAGGGCGCCAAGATCTTCCCGATCGACGACGCCTTCGCGGGCGCCAATCGCAAGCGGATCGTGGAGCGATGGGTGAGCGAGGTGCTCCCGCTGTCCCAGTAAGCCTTACTGTCGAGTGATAAGCTGCTCTCTGAAGACGTCAGACCGGCCAAATCCCCCCTCGCCCCCCCTTGGTAAAGGGGGGGGTGGGGGGATTTGCTTAGAGGGAAATCGTCGGTGGGAAGCCTCGCCGCCACCTGGACAGGGAGTTGGCGCCGGACACTTCGAGACCCCGCCCTCTCGGCGACGGTCCTCACCCTGTGGGGACTCCTCGCCTTCTTCATCCTGTTCCCGCTGGCGGCGCTCCTCGTGCGGACCTTTACCGAGGGCGGGCATTTCACGCTCGCCCACTTCCTGACCATCTTCAAGGATCCGGGCAACCGCCAGGCCTTCTGGAACAGCCTGCTGCTCGCGGGCCTGGTGGGGGTGTGCGGGACGGTGCTGGGGTTTCTGTACGCCTTCACCGCAGTGCGGGCCAACCTGCCGCGAGGCTGGGGCACGGTGCTGGACGCGGCGTCCCTCCTGCCCCTGATCTCGCCCCCGTTCACCACCGCCATCGCCATGATCTTCTCCTTCGGGCCGCGGGGGCTCATCACCTATCACGTCTTCGGGATCAAGCAGTTCACGGTGTACGGGCTGCACAGCACGCTCTTCTCCGAGACGCTCACCTACTTCCCCATCGCCTATCTCACGCTGAAGCCCATCCTGGCCGCCATCGACCCGAACGTGGAGGACATGGCCTTCAGCCTGGGGAGTTCCCGTTGGCGGGTGTTCCGCACCGTGACGCTTCCCCTGACGGTGCCGGGCCTGGCCAACGCCTTCCTCCTCCTCTTCGCCGCCTCGCTGGCGGACTTCGCCACGCCGCTGATCCTGGCGGGGAACTCGTTCCCCATCCTCCCCACGCAGGCGTACCTCCAGATCACGGGGCTCTTCGACCTGAAGGGCGGGGCCGTCCTCTCCTTCGTCCTCCTGGTGCCGGCTTTGGCGGTCTACCTGCTCCAGCGCCTCTGGGTGAGCCGGAAATCCTACGTCACGATCACCGGGAAGGCGGGGGCCCAGACGGCCATCAAGAGCCTGGCCCCCTGGGCCCGGGCACCCTTGCTGACCGCCTGCCTGCTGGTGGCTGGAGTGATCCTCTACTTCTACCTCCTGCTCTTCTACGCCTCGGTGGTGGTGGCCCTGGGCGCGAACCACGCCTGGACGCTCCGCCACTACCAGGTCATCTTCACCGAGGGCCTCAAGGCGATCCGCGACACGCTCCTCATCGCCGGGGCCGGGATGCCCCTGGGGGGGCTCTACGGCATCCTGCTGGGATACCTCGTGGCCAAGAAGATCTTCCCGGGACGGCAGGCCATGGAGATCGTCTCCATGGTGAACTACTCCCTGCCCGGCACCATCGTGGGGATCGCCTACCTCATCGCCTTCAACGATCCCCCCATCGTCCTCACCGGGACCGCCCTCATCATCGTGGCCTGCTACGTGTTCCGCTACAGCCCCACCGGCATCCGGGCCACCGTGGCCCTGCTCCAGCAGATCGATCCCAGCATCGAGGAGGCCTCGGAGGGTCTGGGCGCCTCAAGCGGAACCACCTTCCGCCGGATCACCCTCCCCCTGATCCTCCCGGCCTTCTTCGCGGGGCTGGGGGTGGTCTTCATCCGCTCCATGACCGCCATCAGCGCGACCATCTTCCTGGTCTCCATCGACTGGACGCTGATCACGGTGCGCATCCTGGAGAACATGACCGAGCTGTCGCTCGGACCCGCCGCCGCGTTCTCCGTGCTCGTGGTCGTCATCGTCTTCCTCGTCATCGCCCTGATCGGCATCCTGCTGCGGCGGTTCCGCGCCCCGGGCGCGCTGGAGATGACAAGCATCCTCGGAGGGTAGCCTCAATGCTATTGACTCAGTCCATCAGTCCGGCCAAATCCCCCCGCTCCCCCCTTTGGCAAAGGGGGGCGGAGGGGGGATTTCGGGCAAAGGGGGTTGGTGGGATATGCCCGAACGCGACGCCATTCTCGGGTCGGATATGAACGGCTCCGAGGCGAGCGTGGACGCGGTCGGGATCCGGATCGAGGGGATCTCCAAGCGATTCGCGCACCGGGTGAAGGGGGAGGTTTACGCCGTCCGGGACGTGAGCCTCACGGTCCAGCCGGCCGAACTCTTGACGCTGCTGGGTCCCTCGGGTTGCGGCAAGACCACCACCCTGCGGATGATCGCCGGCTTCGAGCAGCCCGAGGCGGGCCGGGTCTTCATCGGCCCGCAGGACGTGACCGGCCTCATGGCCAATCAGCGGAACATCGGTTTCGTCTTCCAGAACTACGCCCTCTTCCCCCACCTCTCCATCTTCGAGAACGTGGCCTATGGGCTGCGGGTCCAGCGCAAGACCGAGGGCGACATCGCCAGGGCCGTGGGCGAGGTCCTCAGCCTCGTGGGCCTCCAGGGCTACGACAGGCAGTTCCCCAACCAGCTCTCGGGCGGCGAGCAGCAGCGCGTGGCGCTGGCCCGGGCCATCGTCATCCGCCCCCGCGTCCTGCTCTTCGACGAGCCGCTGTCCAACCTGGACGCCAAGCTCCGGGTGCACATGCGGGGGGAGCTGCGCGAGCTGCAGAAGCGGCTCCAGATCACCGCGGTGTACGTGACCCATGATCAGGAGGAGGCCATGGCCATCTCCGACCGGATCGCGGTGATGCATCACGGGCGGATCGTCCAGGAGGGGTCGGCCGAGACGCTCTACCACCGCCCCGCGTCCGAGTTCGTGGCCGGCTTCATCGGCCGGACGAACCTGCTCGCCGGCAAGGTCCTCCACGTCGGCCCGGAAGGGGCTGAGGTGGAGGTGGCTGGCGCTCGCCTCACCGTCACGAGTCGGGCCGTCCCGCTTACGGCCGGGGCCGCCGTCCGCCTGGTCGTCCGCCCCGAGGTGATCGAGATCAGGCACGGCGATCCGGGGGGAGGCATTCGCGGGAAGATCGTGTCACGGACATTCCTGGGGGAGAAGGCGGAGTACCGGGTCCGGGTGGGCGAGGACATCTTGCAGGTCACGAGTTACAGCTCTGGTCAGCGCGGCGTCTTCACGCCGGGTCAGAGCGTGACGCTCCACCTGCAGACCGATGACATTCCCCTCCTGCTGGGAGGCGACGCATGAACGTCCCTGCGAATTCGCGCCCCCTCTCCGCCCCTCCTCCCGGGAGCCCTCGGGGCGCGGAGAGGACCGGGGCGAGGGGTCCCTGGCTCGCCCTCCTCCTGCTCCTTCTCGCTCCTCCGTGCCCGGCCGCCGCCGCGGGCCAGCAGGTCCACGGCGAGAACTCCGTGTTCGCCGGTCACGGCGTGGCCGTCGCCTGGGCAGTGCTGAAAGGGGCGACCGAGGCGGAGACCCAGGTGCTGATCCGGATCGTGCCGGCGGGCGGTGGGTATGCCTACGTCAGCCTCGAGGGAATCGACCCGTTCACGCAGAAGCGCCAGGAGATCCTGGCCGGTCAACCGCTGGGGCGGCAGGCGGATGTCCGGAGCCCCCGGGCAACCTTCGCGGACTTCCCCCGGCGAGAGATCCATCTCTACACGCTGGAGGGCTGGCGGGCGGGGCAGCCCACCCTCACCGTGTACTTCCTGGGCTTGCCGGACACCGCGCCGGAATTCACGTCGGAGGCGGCCCTGCTTGCCTACCTCGGCGACGCCCTGGCCAAGGCCATGGGCGCACGATAAGGACAGAGCCATGATCCGTGCCGAACTCGCCCTGCTGCTGGACCATTCCCTGCTCAGGCCCGAGACCACCGAGAAGGAGGTGCTGGCCGGGGCCGACCTCGTACGGAAATGGGCGATCGGTTTCTTCTGCGTGCAGCCGAGCTACGTGAGCCTGGCTGCCAACATCCTGCAGGGATCGGGCGCCCGCGTGGTCTCCGTCGTGGGCTTTCCCCACGGCTGCGATCGCTCGACCGTCATGGCCCAGGCCGCCACGCTGGCGGTGCAGGACGGCGCCGCCGAGGTGGACATGGTCATGAACGTGGGCCGGCTCAAGTCCGGACGGAATCAGGCGGTCCTCGGCGAGGTCGCCGAGGTCGTTCGGGCCGTCCCCGGCGTGCCGGTCAAGGTCATCATCGAGGCGTGCCTCCTGACCGAGGAGGAGAAGGTCATGGCCTGCCGTCTGACCCTGGATTCCGGCGCGGCCTTCGTCAAGACCTCCACGGGATTCAACCCCGGCGGCGGGGCCACCCCGGCCGATGTCCGCCTGCTCCGCGCTGCAGTCGGTCCCGATTTCGGCGTCAAGGCCGCAGGCGGCATCCGGACCCTGGAACACGCGCTGGCGATGCTGGAGGCCGGTGCCAACCGCCTCGGCACCTCCAACAGCCCCGCCATCCTCTCCGCCCTCCCGGCATAGCCCGGCCCCTTCCCTGCAGCCCGCTTGGAATGCGGCGACGCGTCGCTGATTTCGGCGGCGGCCTCGCGCTGCCGCAATCCGGTGGACGACCCTTTCCTGGAAGGGAACGTTTCTGGTCGCGTATCCGTGCGACCTATGCGGTCGGGAGGTGGGAAAGAAGCCAGGGATGGGTGCAGGCGATCTGCTGGGCCCGGACGACAGCTCTGCAATCTAGAAGCAGGATTCTGATCTGCGAACCCACTTCCGCAACGAGGCTTTGCCTCGGACCGACGAGCCTTGACTTGGACAACTCGTCACCCCGGCGAAAGCCGGGGTCCAGCGTCAGGAGTGCCTGGATTCCGGCTTTCGCCGGAATGACGGGCAAGGGTGCCAATGTCACAGCACCACCAAGACTTGACTCAATCGCACAATATTTTGCCCTTCAAGCATTGCCAGTCGTACTCCGGCCTTCGCCAAAGGCACGACTTCCCGAGCGAGCAGGGCCACGCCCCCGATGGTCGGCGGAAATCTGCATGATCCCTGGCGGCTGAAGACCCGCTCGGGGTCGCGATCCCGACTGGCGACCGTACCCGGGGGGCCGGATCACTCGATTCCTGGGGACCACGACCTCGTCAGTCACGTGGTGATGATGGTAGGTATTGACATGGCTGCGGTCAAGGCGAGAGAGACACCAGTTGAGGTGACAGCCCCGATCCGTCGCCTTGCCCCGTGGGGGTTGCCCTGGTATTCTCTGTCCGCTTGAGCGCCTCCGCGTGGAGTGCGTTCTGGGTTTGTTCCCTTTGCAAGGAGTTGTCCATGTCCTTTCACGGGTCGCCGCACCTGAAGCATCGCTGGATCCTGCTACCCGAACAGAGGCAGCGCTGATGCGACTCGACCTGCGCAAGCTTCCTGGGACGCCGCCGCTCTTGCGCGACTACGTCCACGATCATGGGCGCCTCGCCCCCTTCTTCGCCGGGAATCCCCGGAGGGACGGCGCCTACCGCGAGCAGGCGGAACGGCTCGACTCGCACACCTATCGCCGGGCCGAGCTGGCGGACATCCTGCTGGCACAGAACGCAGCCTGGGAAGCCCCCGCTCTCGTTCGCCAGAGGCTGGAGACGCTGCGCGATCCGCGGGCCGTGGCGGTGGTCACGGGGCAGCAGACAGGCCTCTTCGGCGGACCGCTCTTCACCCTCTACAAGGCCCTGACGACCGTCCAGCAGGCCGACCGGTTGCAGGCCGAGCTCCGGCGGCCCGTGGTCCCCGTCTTCTGGATGGCCTCCGAGGACCACGATGTGGCCGAGGCCGATCACGTGCTGCTCCCGGATCGGACGGGGGCTGTGGTGACGGTGCGCCATTCCGCCTGGGGAGCGCCGGCGGGCTTCATCCCCGCCAACCTCCGGCTCGGCCCCGGCATCCACGGGACCATCCAGCAGGTCTGTGAGCTGCTCCCCTCCACGGACTTCGCGCCCGCGGTGTGCCAGGCCCTCACCCAGGCCTTCGCCCCCGAGCGAACACTGGCCGAAGCCTTCGCCCGCTGGATGACGCACCTGGTCGGGGACAGCGGCCTGGTGCTCGTGGATGCGTCGGACCCGCGCCTGAAAAGGCTGGCGGCTCCCATCTTCCAGCGAGAGGTAGAGGAGGCGCCCCGGTCATCCCGGGACATCCTGACCGTGAGCGAGTCGTTGCGGGCGCTGGGCTATGCAGCCCAGATCGAGGCCCGTCCCGACGGCGTGAACTGCTTCCTGCTCCGGGACGGCCGGCGCAGCCTGGCGCGGGAGGGGGAGGGATTCCGCTTGCGCGACGGCGGGGGGTCGTTCCCCACGGCGGAGGTCCGCCGCCTGGTCCAGCAGCAGCCTGAGCTGTTCAGCCCGAACGTCGCGCTGCGCCCCGTGACCCAGGATTTCCTGTTCCCCACCCTGGCCTACGTGGCCGGACCGGGTGAGCTGGCCTACTTCGCGCAGCTACGCCCTGTGTATGAAGCCTTCGACGTCTGCATGCCCCTGCTCCTGCCGCGAGCCTTCCTCACCCTGATGGAGCCACGCATCACGCAACTCCTGGAGCGGTTCCACCTCACCCTCTCCGATCTCATCCTGGAGCCGGAGCAACTGGCCACCCGGGTGCTGCGGGCCCAACTCCCCTCGGACTTTGAGGCAACCCTGGGCCGGGCCAGGCAGGGCGTGGACGAGATCTTCCGGGGCGTGGGCGAGGCCATCGCGGCCGTGGACCCGACCCTGAAGGCGACGGTGGGACAGACCGCCGGTCACATCAAGGGACACCTGGACCAGCTGGAGCGAAAGGCCGTCCAGGCCCTGAAGCGTCGCGAGGCCGAGACGCGACAACAGGTGCAGCGCGTCCGGGAGGCCCTCATGCCGGGCGGCCGACCGCAGGAGCGTGTCTTCCCGGTCCTGCCGTACCTGGCCAAGTACGGCCCGGGCCTCATCCAGACGATCCGCAGGGCCATCCAGGGTCCCGGCTGGGAGCACGAGCTCCTGACGCTGGGTGGATGACCGAGACCCTGCAGGCACGACGGACGCGGTCGGAGTGGGCCGTAACGACGGAATGCCGGAGGTCCGCCACATGAAGATCGGGATTACCTGCTACCCAACCTACGGGGGGAGCGGCGTTGTCGCCACCGAACTGGGCAAAGCCATGGCCCAGCGCGGCCACCAGATCCACTTCATCAGCTACTCGCTCCCCTTTCGGCTCGAGCGGTACGACGAGCGCATCTTCTTCCACGGCGTCGAGATGATCAACTACCCGCTGCTGGAGCATCCTCCCTATGCCATCGCCCTGGCCGCCAAGATGTCCGAGGTCGGGACCGAGGTGGGCCTGGACCTCTTCCACGTCCACTACGCCATCCCGCATGCCGTCTCCGCCTTCCTCGCCAGGGCCATCCTGGGGCAGGGGGGGCCCAGGATCATCACCACGCTTCACGGGACGGATATCACCCTGGTGGGCAACGACCGCTCCCTCTTCCCCATGACCCGGTTCGCCCTGGAGCAATCGGACGGGATCACGTGCGTCTCGCGCTACCTGCAGGGCAGGACGCGCGAGGTCTTCGGCATCACGCGCCCGCTCCAGGTCATCCACAACTTCGTGGACACGCGCCGGTTTGTCCCCGTCGTGCGGCCCCAGCTGCGCGAGCACCTGGCCCCCCACGGCGAGAAAATCCTGATGCACCTCTCCAACTTCCGCACCGTGAAGCGGGTCCCCGACGTCGTCCGGGTCTTCGCCGCCGTCCGGGCGTCCCTGCAGGCCAAGCTGGTGCTCATCGGAGACGGGCAGGACCGGCCGCGCGCCCTGGAGCTGGCGGGCAGCCTGGGGGTGGAGCGGGATGTGGTCTTCCTCGGAAAGCAGAACGACGTGGAGAGGCTTCTCGCCCTTGCAGACCTGTTCCTGCTTCCCAGCCAAGACGAGGCCTTCGGCCTGGCCGCCCTGGAGGCCCTGAGCTGCGCCGTTCCCGTCATCGCCACGGCGGTCGGGGGGCTCCCGGAGGTGGTGGAGGATGGGAAGAGCGGCTTCCTCCTGCCCCCGGGCGACGTGGACGGCATGGCCCGCGCCGCCCTCGGCCTGCTCACCGATCCGAGCCGCCACGCCGAGTTCCGGGTGGCGGCGCGCCACCGGGCCGTCTCCCAGTTCGACGCCAGCCTGATCGTGCCCTCTTACGAAGCCTACTACGCCCAGATTGCCGGAACATAGACCGACAGGGACAGCGACAGGGACAGGAAGACCTGCCGCGCGATCGGCTGTCCCTGTCCCTGTCGCTGTCGCTATCCCTGCCGGCTCTTCGGTTGTCGGGTCTCCCCACGCAGACCGCTTTCTTCCTTGACACCAGCGGACGTGAAGGTTAGAAGAACCTTCAAGACCCCTTCGAACGTCGGTTCCGAGGTTCCCGTCGGCGAGGCGGGAGAAAATGAACACTCCGATCTGCACCTCCCGTTGGTCCCTGAATCATTCCGACCTCGTCCTGCAAGTAGCCTTCACGTCCCTTCTCTGTCTCACCGCGCTCACGAGCTGCGCGACCACCGAGGAGCAGCGCTTCCCCCTCGACTACATGTCGGGAATACACGCCGCCAGGCAACCCGCCACGGCCCGAGAGGCATTCCAGGCGTATCAGCGCATGGGGGCCGACCTCGAGCGCCAGGGCCGGTTTGCCCAGGCGGCCATCGCCTACTCGAATGCCTCCACGTCGGCACGATCTCTCAGACGTCTCCAGGACGCCCTCGAAATGAGTCAGAAGGCCGTGGCGATGGCCGAGCGGGCTCGAGACCCGAGACATCTCGCGCCCGCCCTGGTCCGCCTTGGAATGATACACCTGGACCTGAATGCCCCGCAGCGAGCGATCCCGATCCTTGAGAAGGCCACTCAGGAGGCGAGGATTGCCGGGAATCCCAACAGCGAGGCCAGCGGCTATATCTCGCTCAGCCGAGCTTACCGCAGCATCGCGAAACCCGACCTGGCCATCGAATACACGCAAGAGGCGGTCGCGGTCCTGGAGCCGGCCATTGCGCGCATGCGAGCCCAAGGGCAGCGCTTCCGAGGCAGGAGGCAAGAGGGGCTCTGGAACATGGAGCGGAATTACTCGACCGCGCTCCTGGCTCTGGGCGGCCATCACCTCGCCCTCCACCAGCTCGAACCCGCCCGGGCATACTTCGAGAAAGCCCGGGAATCCGGGGAACGATTCGATGCACCGCAGGTGACGGCCCAGGCTCAGCTCGGGCTCGGCAGGGTGGACCTGGAACAGCGAAACCCCCAGGCCGCCTTGGTCCATCTGCAGGAATCCCTCCGACTCTCGCCTCAACCCAATCTTGCCGTGGCGACCCAGAGTCTCCTCGGACGCGTCTATCACGAGACGGGCAACCTTCCGGCAGCCGAAAGCCATCTTCGCACCTCCGTGGCGGCGATCGAGGATATGCGCTCGCAGCTCCAGTCCGAGGAATTCCGGGAAACGTTCGTCGAGGACAAGATGGGGGCCTACGCCCGACTCATCCAGGTGCTCTTCGACCGGAGGAAGCTGGCCGAAGCCTTCGACATGAGCGAGCGGGCCCGGGCCCGGGCCTTTCTCGATCTCCTGGGAAACCGCGTGAGCCTGTCCAAGGGCCGGAGCGCGGCGCTCATCGCCGAGGAGAAGTCCCTGCAGGAACGGATCGCACAGCTCAAGGCGCGCGAGGCCCTCCAGGACAGCGAGGAGGAGGAGCCGGAACAGACGACCCGTCCCGGTGGGTCGGCCCCTCAGCGCGAGCTGAACCTCGCCCGCGAGGCCTACGCCGCCTTCCTGTCCCGGGTCCGGGCCCAGAGTCGCGAACAGGCCTCCCTGATGACCGTCGAGCCCCTCACGTTGTCCGAGGTGCAGGCCCTGCTGGGTCCAGACACCGTCCTGCTGGAATACTTCGTCGGCGGGGGGCGGACGCTGGGCTGGGTGGTCAGCCGGGATGCGCTGCGCGTCGTGCGCCTGAGAATCGGAGAGAACGAGCTGGCCAGACACATCAGCGATTTCCGGCAACTCATCGCCTCCCGCGGACGCATCGAGGAGCTTCAGCAGGCCGCGAGTGATCTCTTTCAGACGTTGGTGGCCCCCGCCTTCCCGGCGGGGCTGCCCCGGGAACTCCTCATCGTCCCCCATCGGGCGCTCCACTACCTTCCCTTTCACGCCCTGATGTCGGCTCCAGGCCGGCACCTCGTGCAGGACAGCCTGGTGTATTACCTCAGCAGCGCCAGCCTGATGCAGTTCACGCGGGAAAAGGAGCAGGCGGCCACGGCTGGTGCTCTGGCCGTCGGCAATCCTGATCTGGAAGACCCCGGCTTGAATCTCCGTTACGCCGAGCGTGAAGCCCGGGAGGTGGGCCGGTTCTTCCCAGAGGCAACCGTGCTCGTCGGGAAGGAGGCGACAAAGATTCAGACCCGACGCTACATGGACGCCGAGTCGCTGATCCATCTCGCCACCCACGCAGATCTGGACGGGAACGATCCCCTGGGCTCTGCCCTGCTGCTGCGACCAGCCGGAGGCGACACGGGACGGCTGGAGGTCCAGGAGGTCTTCGGTCTGGACCTGCATGCCTCCCTCGTGATCCTCTCCGCCTGCGACACATCCCTGGGAAGGCTGACCCAGGGGGACGAGGTCGTCGGCCTTACCCGCGCCTTCATCTATGCCGGGACCCCCTCGGTCATCAGCACCCTGTGGATGGTGGACGATCGGGCCAGCTACGAACTCATGCAGGCCTTCTATCAGAACCTCCGGGCGGGCCGGGGCAAGGGCGAGGCGCTCCGCCAGGCCCAGCTCGCCACGTTATCGAGGTACCCCCACCCCTACTACTGGGCCGCATATCAACTGACCGGCGAGGCGCGCTGACGTGAACGGCCGTCAACTGCGCCTCCGTCTGCCTGAGCTCCGATCGCGACACCGCCGCTTCCTGCTGGGCCTGGCCCTGGGGTTTCTGGCCAGTGCCGGCGTCGCGGCGGCCACCTCCCTGGGCTACTTCTCCGGTTACCAGGGAAAGGCCCTGGATCTCTATTTCTGGGCGCAGGGCGGAGCGCGAGCGCCGGAGATCGTTCTCGTGGCGATTGACGACGCCGCCTTCCATGGTCTGAACGAGCGCCAGCCCCTCCCTCGCGACTATCTCGCCGGCGTCATTCGCGGTCTGCGCAAGTGCGGGGCGCGCGCGATCGGCCTGGACATTGACCTGCGGCAGCCCACGATCCCGGCCCAGGACCGCGCCCTGATCGCCGCCATCCGCGGCGATCCAGGCGATCCGAGCGTCCCCGTGGTCGTGGCCCGAACGCTCAGCCGTGTGCCCGCGCCGGGGGACGAGATCCGATTCCTGCCCCGTCCGCTCTACGATGCCTCGCTGGAAACCGATTCCGGGTTTGCCGAGGTGCCCAAAGACGAGGACGGCTTCTTCCGCCGCATCCCGTTGGCCGTTCCGCTCCCCAACGGACAGTTCTTCCCCTCGTGGTCCCTGGCCCTCCTGGCGCGTCTGGGTGGCCAGGATGTGGCGGCGCTGGCCCGCGGGCTGGCCGGGCCGGAGCCGGTCGAGCTCTCCGTGCCGGAATGGGACGAGACGCGGGGAAAGCTCCTGGGCGACTCGCGGCTCCGCTTCTTCCGGGACGACGACTGGAAGATCAAGTTCATCGGTCCCGCCGGCAGCTTGCTCACCATCGGCAGCGACGCCGTGTACCGGCTTGGCATTTCCGATCAGGAGATCGCTCGGGATAACCCCTTCCGGGATCGGATCGTCCTAGTTGGCGCCACCTTCGAGGAGAGTCGCGACGCCTACCCGACGCCACGCGGGATCCTGCCCGGGGTCGAGATCCATGCGAACATCCTGCACACGCTGCTCACCCGGAGTCAGATCCAGCCCATCGCCTGGGGAATGAGTCTCGCCCTCCAGTTCGTCGTATGCCTGCTCCTCGCCCAGCTGTTTGCCGTGGTCCGGCCGAACCGTGCCCTGCTCCTCGCGTTCGCCGGCGCGGCCCTGGTGACCGCCGGGACCGGCGCCTGGGGGTCCGCACACGCAGGCTACTGGTTCGACTTCCTGACACCCATCCTGGCAATTCGCATCGGCAATGGCCTGCACGATGGCATGGAGCGGCGTCGCATCCGGGAATCCTTTCATCAGTACATCGGACGGGAGGTGGCCGACCGGGTCTACCGTGACGACCGCTCGCTGCAGGGCCAGCGCCGGACCGTGACCGTGATGTTCACCGATCTGCGCAACTTCACCACCCTGTCCGAGACCATGGCCGCCGATCACGTGGCCCAGCAGCTCAACGAGTACTTCCCCATGATGGTGGACGCGGTCCTCCGGTACCGGGGCGTCGTGAACGACTTCATCGGTGACGCCGTCATGGCGGTCTACGGGGCGCCCGTTGACAACCCGGAACACGCTCTCGACGCCGTGCGCACGGGCCTCCAGATGCAGGCGGGGCTGGAGGGGCTGAACACGGAATGGCAGGCCCGAGGGCTCCCGACCCTCCGGATGGGCATCGGCATCCACACCGGTCCGGTGTTTGCCGGAAACGTCGGCTCCCCCACCCGCAAGAAGTACACCGTCGTGGGTGATGCGGTGAACGTGGGCGCGCGGGTGGAGGGTCTGAACAAGGAGCTTGCCACCACGCTGCTCATCACGGGCGAGACCTACGCGGCCGTCAAGGATTGGGTAGAGGTCAAGGACTGCGGCGAGGTGAAGGTGAAGGGCCGCCACCAGGCGGTCAAGGTGTACGAGGTGCTGGCCCTCGCGGCGAGCGCGGCGGGCCGAGAGCGGAGGGCAAGATGGGGACGCGATGGTGCATGGTCCTGGTGGCGTTGGCGACCCTGGCGCCGGCCAGCAGCTTCGCCGCCCAAGCGGGAGACCCCGTTGCCGTCTTGACGGAGATCCGCGCCGGTCAGGGCGAGGTGCGGGCCAAGCTCGCGGCCGGGGCGGACTGGAGGGCCCCCCTGCCGCTTCTGTCCCTCCGGCCGGGCGATCAGATCCGGGTCACAAAGAACGCCACGGCCGTCCTCATGTTCACGGGCGGGCAGGGAACCGTCACGGTCGCTGCGGCGAACTCGCCCTACACGGTGCAGGTGCCCGCGGCGGGAGCGACCGGCGGCAAATCCTCGGAGCTCGTCGCGAACCTCAGCCGGCTCCTCATGGGGAAACGGAAGGAGCTGACGTACGTTCCCCTGACGACACGGAGTGTCAAACAGCCCCCCCTGCTCCTTTCCCCGCGTGACGGCAAGCTCCTGGGTCCGCCGGTCCTGGAGTGGGGAGGCTCCGATCGGCTGCGCTACACGGTCCGGGTCGTGGGCCCTCAAGGCCCGATCTGGGAGCAGGCCAACCTTCCCCGGGCCCCTCTCGCCTACCCGGCCAGCGCCCCCCGCCTGAGCCCCGGCGTGCCGTACCAGTGGGAGCTGGGGACCAAAGACCTTCCGGTCCAGCGAGGAAAGTTCAGTATCCTCACCCCGACCGAGGCGGCAGCCGTCCGGGATACCTTGAACGCCCTCGCACCCGCGAGCCTGTCGGGCTACCCGAAGAATACCCTGGCGCTGGTGCGCGCCGAATATCTCTTCGAGCAGGAGCTGTATGTCGACGCCCGTACGGAGCTGGAAGCGGCCATCACCGCCGACCCGGACGAGCCTGGCCTGCACGTCATGCTGGGCCACGTGTTCGAGCGGACCGGCCTGACAGAACTGGCCGCCGAGGAGTTCGACGAGGCGCAGTTTCTGACCACCCGAACGCCCTGACCAGAATCCGACAGCGATAACCGACAACGACAGCCAAGCGGATCCTTCGCTGTCGGAAATCCCTGTCGCTCTCGGTTCTAGCGGGTCAGGCGACCCGCTTGCGGAAGCTCAGGACGGCCCAGTAGAGGAAGACCACCACGAACCCGCCCAGGATGGCCACGTCCCTCCACACCAGGAGGAAGTCGGCCCCCCGCAGGGTCACGGCCCGCACCGCCCGCGAGAAGTACATCAGCGGAAACAGGTAGGAGATGGGGCGGATGTACTCGGGGATGGCCTCGATGGGGGCATACGCCCCCGAGAGCAGGAAGACCGGCAGGACGTAGAAGACGGCGATCTGCACCGCCTGGAACTGGGACCGGGACACCGCGGAGATGAGCAGACCCGTCGCCAGGGAGGAGAGCACGAACAGGGCGCACAGGAGCAGGAGCAGCGGCAGGCGCTCCTGCACGTCGATCCCGAACCAGCGGTCCGTCACGTAGAGGATCGTGGCCACGTTGAGGAGGGAGATCCCGAAGTAGGGCAGCAGCTTCCCCAGGATCAGCTCGGCCCGGCGGATGGGCGTGGCCATGAGCTGATCCAGCGTCCCCCGCTCGCGCTCCCGGGGGATGCTGATCGCCATGAGCATCACGGTCAGCAGTTGCAGCGTCAGCCCGATGACCCCGGGCATGACGTAGCCCAGGTACTGCAGGCCGGGGTTGTACTTGATCTCCTTCTGGACGAACACCGGCTGGATGAGCAGGCGGCCGCGATCCGGGCGCACCCCCCTGGCCCACAGCCCCTTGATGGCCCGCTCGGCGTTGTAGCGCTGGATGACCCGCCGCGCCACGCCCTCGACGACGGGCGCCGAGTTGTTGTCGGTGCCGTCCAGGAGGAGGTTGAGCTGGGCCTCTTCTCCCGCCTCCACCTTCTGCATGAAGCCCTTGGGGATGATGATGGCGGCCTTGATCTTCCCCTGTGCCAGGAGATCCTCGGCCTCCTTGAGATCGACCACCTCGCCCTGGATCCTCACCTCGTCGTAAGTGCTGAAGGCGGTGACGATGACATTGCTCTCGGGCGACTCGTCCTGGTTCAGGATGACCGAGGGGATATGCTTCAGCTCCCCCGTTTCGAGGGCCTTGCCGAAGAGGAAGGTGAGCAGGATCGGCATCACCAGGATGAGGACCAGGCTGCGCCGGTCCCGCAGGATCTGGCGGAACTCTTTGACTGCCACGTGACCGATGATTGCCAGCATATCTCAGGGTGCCCCGTCATTCTCCGACGTCCCTCGGGTGAGGGACATGAAAACGTCCTCCAAGGTGGGGGCCACCGCGTGCAGGCCCTTCACCACGACTCCCCGGGCGAAGAGGGCCCGGGGCAGGCGCTCGGAGAGCGGGGCGGCCTCCTTGACGAAGACCCGCAGCGTGTGGCCGTAGATGCTGACACCGGTCACCCCCTCCAGTCCCCGCGCCACCGCCGCCGCCTCCATCACGGGCTGGGCGTCCACCTCCAGCACCACCTCGCTGAGCCCCGCCTTGCACTCCTCCGGAGAGCCAGAGCCGATCAGCCGGCCGTGGTGCATGAAGCCGATGGTCTGGCAGCGCTCCGCCTCCTCCACGTAGTGGGTCGTGACCAGGATCGTCTTGCCCTCGGTCCCCGCCTCGTAGAGGATGTCCCAGATCCGCTGCCGGGAAGGCGGGTCCGCACCGGCCGTCGGCTCGTCCAGGAACAGGATGGCCGGCGAGTGGACCAGCGCGCACCCCAGGGCCAGGCGCTGCTTGAGGCCTCCGGACAGATGATCGGTGAGGTCCCGGCGCCGCGCCGCCAGACCGACCCGCTGGAGCGTCTCACCCACGCGACGCTTCCGCTCCCGGCGCGGCAGCCGGTACACCCCGGCGAAGAAATCCAGGTTCTCCTCGACCGTCAGGTCGCCGTAGAGGCTGAAGCGCTGGGGCATGTAGCCCACGCGTTGCTTGATGGCCTCCGCGTCGCGGGCGACATCCAGACCGGCCACCGTCGCCGTCCCCCCGCTGGGAAGCAGGAGACCGCAGAGCATGCGGATGGTCGTGGTCTTGCCGGCCCCGTTGGGGCCGAGGAACCCGAAGATCTCTCCCGGCCGCACGCTGAGGTTCAGGCCCAGCACGGCGGTCACGGCCCCGAAATGCCGGTTCAGCTCCCGCGTCTCTATCGCCCACTGCATGCCCGGACGGTCCTCTCGGCCGCACGCCTGCCGCCACGAAGGACCCGAGTGGCCCCTGTCCCGCCGGAACTCGGGCGTCTCCCGCTCCCGAGGAGCGATGCCGCCTTTATACCGGGCAATGGCGACGCCTGTCAACTCACGATCGCGCTTTCCCCCCGGACAAAATGCGGGGACAAAATGGGTTGACAAGCTCGGGCAATCTGGATAGCCTCGCCGCCTGAGGCCGTGTCGCGCAGAGGGCTGCATATCGAGGGGAGGGTCATGCCGGTCAAGAAGCTGCTCCTGGCGAAGCCGCGGGGCTTCTGCGCGGGAGTGGATCGCGCCATCGATGTCGTCAATGTGGCCCTGGATCTGTACCCGGGGCCGGTCTACGTCCGGAAGGAGATCGTCCACAACGTCCACGTGGTGAACGAGCTGCGGGAGAAGGGGGCCATCTTCGTGGACGAGCTCGACGAGGTTCCGGACGGGGCCACCGTGATCTTCAGCGCCCACGGGGTCTCGCCGGAGGTCCGGGCGCGCGCCGTCGCCCGCGGGCTGAAGGTGATCGACGCCACCTGCCCCCTGGTGACCAAGGTCCATCATGAGGCCGTGCGCTTCGCGCAGGAGGGGCGGCCGGTCGTCCTGGTGGGGCACGAGGGTCACGACGAGGTCATCGGGACCATGGGGCACGCGCCGGAGCACATCCACCTGATCGGCTCGGTGGAGGAGGCCGAGCGCCTCCGGGTCGTCAGCCCCGACCGCATCGCCGTCATCACCCAGACCACCCTGAGCCAGGACGACACCTCGGCCATCATCGGCGCGCTGCGCCGGCGCTTCCCCAACGTCACGGCGCCGGCCCGGGACGACATCTGCTACGCCACGCAGAACCGCCAGCTGGCGGTGAAGGCCCTGGCCGGGCGCGCCCCGGCCATCCTGGTGATCGGGTCGAAGAACAGCTCCAACAGCAACCGGCTGGCCGAGGTCGCCCGGGCCGCGGGGGCACGGGCCTACCTGATCGACGACATCTCCCAGATCGATCCGGGCTGGCTGGAGGGGATCGAGTGCCTCGGCATCACCGCCGGCGCCTCGGCGCCCGAATACCTGGTGGACGAGGTGGTGCAGTATTTCCGGACGGCCGGCGTGACCGAGATCGAGGAGATCGATGCGGTGACCGAGGAGGTGAGCTTCGCCCTGCCCCCCGAGCTGGTGCGCGACCGCGCTGCCCGGGAATCGGCGCAGGCCGCCTGACGACGCCTCCGGGCCGATCGGCGGAACTCACGACGAAGCCCGTGCACCCCGGGCCCGGCGCACGTCCGGTCGGGGAGAGTGAGGTGCAATGACCAGCAGTGGAATCGCCGCCAGCGCCGCGAGCGACCCGTGCCAGTCGCTGACCGAGGCCAGCGGCTCCAACTTCGCCTACGCCTTCCGGTTCCTCCCCAAGTCCCAGCGCCAGGGGCTCTACGCCATCTACGCCTTCTGCCGCGTGACCGACGACTTGGTGGACGAGGCTGTCCCCCCGACCCGGGATGGCGGGGGGGAAGTCGCCGGGACGCCCATGGAGCGGCTCAAGGCCTGGCGGGCCGAGCTGGACGCCTGCTTCCGCGGCGAGGCCTCGCACCCCGTCACGCTGAGGCTGGCGGAGACGATCCAGGCCTTCCGCATCCCCCACGCCTACTTCGAGGAGCTGCTGAACGGGGTGGAGATGGACATCCTGAAGTCCCGCTACGCGACCTTCGCGGAGCTGCAGCAGTACTGCTACCGCGTGGCGGGAGTCGTCGGCCTGATGTGCATCCAGGTCTTCGGCTGCTCCCGGCCGGAGAGCCGGACGTACGCCGAGCACCTGGGGACGGCCTTCCAGCTCACGAATATCCTGCGGGACCTGGGATCCGACGCCGACCGGGGACGAGTCTACTTGCCCCAGGAGGACCTCCGGCGCTTCGGCTACATGGAGGCGGATCTTTTCGACCGGAGGGTGACGCCGGCCTTTCACGCCCTGATGCGGTTCGAGGTGGCACGCGCCAGGGAGTTCTATGCGGCCGCCCGGGCGGCCATGCCCCTCGAGGATCGCCCCGCCCTGCTGCCCGCCGAGATCATGACGGCCATCTACCGCCGCCTCCTCATGCGCATCGAGGCGGCGGACTACGATGTTTTCTCCCGGCGCATCCGCCTCTCCGACCCCTACCGTCTCGTGCTGGCCCTCCTGTGCTGGGCCAGGCATCGCCTCCTCGCCTGCTGATCGCCCCCCAGCGCGGACACTACCGCACGCAGAGCGGGCGACTTCACGCTCATGGGGTCCCTTCGCCGGCCTCCACCGATCCATCCACGCGCAGATCCGTCATGGGCATCCCCGGGACGTACTCCACGGTGCGATCCTTCCGCAGCCCTTCCAGCCGCCGGACCACGTCGCGGATGCGGAGCGAGGCCCGACGGATGGCCTCCAGCTTCCGCTGGACGTCCTGCGAAAGGTCCTCGGCCTGGCTCAGGAGCAGCTCGGTGAACCCCAGGATCGTGCCCAGGGGATTGTTGATCTCGTGGCGGATGGCCAGGCCGATCTCGCCGATGGCCGCCAGCCGTTCGCTCCGGACCAGGCGCGCCTGGGCCGCCACGAGCGCCTGGTTCTTCTCCTCCAGCTCCTCCGCCTTCACCTGCAGTTCCCGCTGGAGCGACAGGGTCCGGAGGCAGCCGTGCACCCGGGCCAGCAGCTCCTCGGCGTGAAAAGGCTTGGAGATGTAATCATCGGCCCCCACCAGCAGGCCTTCCACGCGGTCGGCCACCTGGTCCCTGGCGGTGAGCAGGATGACGGGGATGGCCAGGAGCGCGGGATCGGCCTTCAGCTCCCGGCACAGCGTGATCCCGTCGCCGTCGGGAAGGATCCGATCCAGCAGCAGGAGATCCGGCGCCTCCGCCCGGATGGCGCCGGCCCCCTCGGACAGCGTCCGCTTCCACGTCGTGGCATACCCCCGCGCCGCCAGGAGCTCGCTGATCAGGGTCGCCTGCACGGGATCGTCCTCCACGATCAAGATGCGGGCAGCAACAGCCGGATCAGGATCGGTCATGCCCCCTCCTCCTGGTCTCCCGCGCCTGGACGTCCCCGCCGGAGCCGCCTGAGACTCGCGAGGGTCCGTCATCCAACAAGCCTGCCCTGAGCCCCGTCGTAGGGCCTGCCCTGAGCTCGTCGAAAAGGCGCGCCACCTCGTCCCGCGCAAATCGGGGCAGCGGGACATCCCCTTGCACACCGGTGAGCATACACTCTCCCTTGTCGGAGGTCACCTCCCCGATGACCGTGCCCGTGATCCCCCGGGCGCGCCACGCGGCCGCCAGGCGCTGGGCGTCGCGGGGAGGACAGGTGAGAAGCAGGGCGCCGGAGGCGATCACCCCCAGGGGATCGAGACCCAACGCCTCGCAGAGCGTCCGGCACTCGGGCAGGATGGGAATGTCCTCTCGCCGGATGCGCAGGCCCACCCCTGCTGCCAGGGCCAGCTCCAGCAGGCCCGAGGCCAGCCCCCCCTCGGTGGGATCGTGCATGGCGTGGACTTCCCCCGTCTCCAGAGCGATCTGCGCATCCGGCAGCACCGAGATCCCGGGCCGGTGCAAGAAGTCGCGCGCCCGCTCCCGCACTTCGCCGGCGACCCCCCGGGCGGCCAGCAGGGCGTCGCACTCCCGGGCCAGGATGGAGGCCCCCTCGATGGCGATCCCCTTGGTGAGGAGCACCGCATCCCCGGGCCGGGCGCCCGCCGTGGTCACGAGCCGATCCTTGTTCACCTCGCCGAGGATCGTTCCCGCCAGGATGGGCCGATCCAGCCCCTGCGTCACCTCGGTGTGCCCGCCCACCAGGGTGGCCCCGATGGCGCGGCAGGCGTCCTGGACCTGGAGGAAGATGCGCGTGAGCAGGGCCGCGTCCGATTGGCCCTCGGGGAGGAGCAGCGTCATGAGGAACCAGCGGGGACTCGCCCCCCGGACCGCCAGATCGTTGGCGTTGATGTGGACGGCGTACCAGCCGATCTCTTCCGCCACGAAAGTGATGGGGTCCACCTTGGCGACGAGGTACCGGTCCCCCATGTCCACCACGGCCGCATCCTCGCCCACCCGCGGTCCCATGACCACTCGAGGATCGTGGATCTCGACCAGACGGAAGAGGCGCTCCAGGACTTCCAGCGGAGGCTTCCCCAGGGCGAGTGGATTCGACGGGCTCACCACGGCTCCACCCGGGAAGGCTTGCCCTGAGCCTGTCGAAGGGGCGGGGGCGCTCCGGTCAGAACTCATAGATGGCGAAGGGTCGGGGCGTCAGCAGGACCACCAAGAGCCCCAGCGCGATCAGGGCCAGGAATCGGCGCGGTGGATCCAGCGGCGTGAGGTCGTCCAGCGGCGGCGGATGCTTCAGCCCCAGCGCCACCGACAGGCCTACCCACACGAGCCACCCCTCCCAGCGCGACACGAGGTACAGGAGGACCAGGACCCCCAGGAATACCCACACGATCTTGCGGTGCCCCCGACCCAGCACCGCATAGACGATGTGGCCGCCATCGAGCTGGGAGAGGGGCATGAGGTTCAGGGCCGTGACGAAGAAGCCAAGCCACCCCGCCAGCGCCATGGGGTGCAGCATCACGTCGGAGCCGTCCGGAATGGGCCCCTTGATCAGCCACTTCAGGAAGAGGTAGGCGAGGGAGTTTCCCTCTTGCAGGACCACGCCCGACACGGGCTTCACGGGGGAGAGCATGATCCCGATGGCAATCACGGGAACTGCCAGCAGCATGCCCAGCAGGGGGCCGGCGACGCCGATGTCGAAGAGCACCTTCCGGTTGGGGATGGGCGAGCGCATGCGGATGACGGCCCCCATGGTCCCCATGGGCGGGAGGGGGAGCGGGATGAAGTAAGGCAGGCTCACCTGGACACCGTAGGCCCGTGCCGCCAGGTAGTGTCCCAGTTCGTGGAAGCCGAGGATGAGAAGGAGGCTGGCGGAGAACGGCACCCCCTGGAGCAGGCTCCACGGGTCGGCCAGCGGCTGCGCCCCCTCCATGATGGCCCCCACGAACAGGGTCGTGAGCACCGTCGCCACGAACAAGGCCAGGTTCAGCCACCAGCTCCGCCACGTGGCGGTCTCCCGCCCGCTCTTGGTGGTGTGGAGCCGGATGAGGGTGATCTCTTCGGGGCTCCGGATCACCGGAGCGTATCCGTAGGGGGCTACCCGCTGCGACAGGAGGGACATCGCCACCTCTGGCTCAACCAGGAGACGGCCGCGGAAGCGCACCACGCCGTCAAGGGCCTGCCACTCGTCGATGGCGAAGACCCCCACAAGCTCACGCCCCAGGATGACCGGCCACGGTTCCGCCGGGATTGGCCAACCCCGCATTCAGACGTCCCTCTCAACCCGAGTTTCTCGATTCTCGGTCCGGCCAAATCCCCCCTCGCCCCCCCTTCGCAAAGGGGGGGACCGGGGGGATTTCCTACTCACACGGACTGGGCCGGTTATAACACGGGAGAAAGGCGGAAGCAATCGCGTCATCCCGCGGGAAGCAGACGCAAGACGCTTCCGCCGGGCGCCTCGCTCTCGGGGCGAAGTCGCATTGGGCGGTACTCTCCCCTGAGCCACGGCTCGATCAGGTCGGCGTAGTGCGGCGAGCGGGGATCGCCCGAGGTCCCGCCCGCCAGGGCCCACAGGGATGCCTCCGGATCCCCGAGGTCCACGATGTGGCGGTAGCTCGGCCCGGCCATGACGCCGAAGGGCTCGGTCAAGGGGAAGGCCCCCAGATTCACCGTCATCCCGTTTCCGGGCCTGGGATAGGGCCCCCGGTTCAGCCGGAAGAGCCAGTCGAGGAATCGGACCAGCCGGCCTCGCCCGCGGCCGAGGCCGTGATAGAACGTCAGCGTGTGGAGCGAGCCCCACCGCCACCCTGCCGGGTCTGCCCCCAGTCGATCGGATGCCTCCTGCCAGGCCGCCGCGAGGGACTGCTCCACCACGCCTCCCACGCCGCCTGGGAACCAGGCCTCATCGGTCCCGAGCAGGGCCGCGTCTGCGGCCGGCACCGCCAGATGCAGCAGAGAGAAGTACCGCTTGAAGAGCCCAGGCGCGTGCCGCTCCAGGACCGGCCGGAAGCAGCGTCTGAGGAGCTGCTGGTAGAAGAACTGGAACACCGCGGGGGCGGCCCCTTCCGCCGTCATCCGCCCGTCCCACGCGAGGAGGAGCGAGGTGGCCTGTCTGGCGCGCCCATCTGACAGCTCCCCGACCGCTGGCCGCACGAGTGCGGCCAGGATGCCTGCGGCCTGCACGGAGTGAATGTCCGTCTGGATCCCGACCATGTCTTCCCGCGTGGCCCGGGCGCAATCGCGCAACCTTCCCGTGATCCGTGCGGCCCGGTAGGGGGGCTCCCAGAACCCGCAGGCGATGGTCGGCGGCAGCTCGGCCGCCACCCGGTTGTTGGCGGTCACCAGGAATCCCTCGGGGGGATCGACGGCCCGCGGATGCTCCGCCCAGGAGAGATAGCCTTGCCACGCATGGGCTGGCGATGCCCCATCGAGGATCACAGCGCCTCCACCTGCCCAGGGGCGCCGGGGGAACTTCCCGGCGCAGAAGTAGGCGATGGTCCCATGCCGGTCGGCCACGACGACGTTCTGGGCGGGGAGGGCAAAGCGCTCGACCGCGGCCTCGAATTCGCCCACGTCCCGGGCCCGGTTCATGCCCATCAAGCCATCCAGGCTCCGCCATGGCTCCAGGCCCACCCAGCGGAAGGAGACGGGAGGCGATCCCCCCTCACCTGTGAGGAGCGGACACAGCACGCCCCCGTGCCGGACGTAGCCGAGCGCCCGGGGAACCGCGTCGCGGCGGCCCCTGACGGCAAACTTCTCCTCGGCCACCTCCACGGGATGCCACACCCCATCACGGAGATACCTCCCTCCCGATTGGTCCAGCGTCTCCCGGTAGTAGTCCCCGTCATCGGCCATGACCGCGGTGAAGCCCCAGGCCAGGTGCTCGTTCCGCCCGACCAGGACCGCCGGGACCCCCGGCATGGTCCCGCCAGTCACGCGATGGGACGGACCGTGCAGGGCCGCAGGATACCAGAACGGAGGCAGGCCGAAGAGCAGGTGTGGATCGTTGCAGAGGAGAGGCTTCCCCGAGGCGGTTCGCCGGCCGGAAACCACCCAACTGTTGCTCCCCGTCCCGGGCCCCAGGAGGCCCAGTGCCTGGCGCGCCAGGAGATCCAGGCCGGCCTCCCGGTCGGGAAGGCCGGACCCCAGGATGCATATGCCGTGGTCGAGGCCCGGTGGGAGGAGCGGGCGGAGCGCCGGCTCCGCCGCCAGCGCGGCCAAGATGGGCTTGGCCGGGAAGGCCAGGGACAACAGCCAGCCGATGAGCTTCCCGATGGCGAGGGAGTCTTCGGGTGCCCACGGAGCGGGTCGCAGCCGGAGCAGGAGACATTCGATCGGCAGGGCCCGCGTGGGGCATTGCGTGAGCCAGGCGTTCACGCCTGCGGCGAAGCCCTCCAGCGCTTCCAGGGCGTCCCGGTGGAGCAGGGCGCGCTCCTCACGGGCCACCGCGTGCATCCGGAGCCTCCGATAGAACTCATCCACCGCCAGGATGGATGCCCCGGGCATGTGCAGGCTGGCGCCGCCGAGAGGACGGTCCCCCAGCGATTCGGCGAGCCGCCCCCCCGCCAGTCGCCGGAGGCTCTCCATCTGCCAGAGCCGGTCCTGTGCCATGGCCACGCCCAGGCCGAAGGCCAGGTCCCTTCCCGTTTCGGCGTACACCTGCGGGACGCCGGCGTCATCGCGGCAGATCCGAACTTCCCGCGTGAGGCCCGGAAGGCTGAGAGCGCCTGGCCAGCGGCGACCGCTGTGGCCCCGCCCCAGAAGCCGGCGCCACAGGGCAGAGGTCAGGAGCCCCACACAGGCCGCGAGGAGTGGTGGCATGTCGAGGTCAGTTCCTTCGATATCGAAGGGATGTGACGTAGAAGGTCGCCCGGATATTCCAGGGCTCGTCGCCAAATTCCGGCGGGAATGCCTCAAATGGCGCGGCGGTTCGAACCGCCAGGAGGGCCTGCTGGTCGAGAAGCGGGAAGCCCGAGCTGTGTACAAGGCGCAGGGACGTGAGCGTTCCCGTCTTGTTCAGCGTGAAGACCAATTCCGACTCCCCTCCGAGGCCGGACTGTCGGGCCTCTTCGGGGACGGTCCAGACACTCTGGATGCGCCACTTGAGCCTCTCCAGGTACGGCAGGAAGTCCGGCCTGCGGTCATCCAGGTTGATCGTGCGCTGGGCCTCGCCCGAGTCGCGCAGCACATCCTTGCCGATACTGGCGAGCTGATCCCGGAGCGACGGCAGCGAGGGTCTTCGCGCGGCCGATCCTGATGGGGTTGGCGGACGCGCCGGAGCGAACGGCGATGGGCCACCGAGGATGAGCCCGCTCCGCTCTGGTGGTGGCGTCGCGGCGGGCGGGGACTCGACGAACGTCCCCCGCGTCGCCTCGGGGGGGGGCGGGGCTGGCCTGGGAGTCGGCACACTCGCCTCGAGTGCGCCTTGCCCTGGGCCCTGAGCCTGTGGAGGGGTCGAAGGAGCCTGTCCTGAGCCTGTCGAAGGAGGTGCGGCCACCTGTGGGGGCGGCGCCGGCGGAGGCGGTGAGGTCGCCGCAGGCGGTTCGACCCGGCTCACCACAGGCTTGTCGGGGACTGGGACGGGGGGCGGGACCAACCGCTCTGTCGGGACCGGGCGCCTCTCCGATTGACCACCACGGCGCGGCGCCTCGGGCGGTGCTGGGGCCGGCTTCGGTGGAGCCGCCGCCCCGGGGGCAGGAGGCGGCGCCACGCTCGGACCCGGCGGCTCCAGGATGCGGACGCGGAGCGGTGCGTCGGACACCACCGGCGGCTTGGACACGAAGAGGATCAGGCCGCCGAGGAGGCCCACGTGAAACAGCACCGAGACGGCGAAGCTCTTGCTCAGAACAGACTGCGATCTCACGAGCGAATTATAGGCAAGCACCCCATCCCCGACAAGCGGTTTCACCGCGGAGCCGTGTTCGTGATCGTGTTCGTGATCGTGATCGGACGAACCGGACCCCTCGGTCTCACCCTCCAACGCCCTAGCTGGCAGCAGGCAGCGGGCAGCTTGCAGGGTACCGGGTGCGCTACAGTGCTTGCTCCCCGGACGGAACATCCGGAAGCTGAGCTCCATGCCACACGGCCACAATCCACACGATCTTCCCCTCGACGCGATAGAAAAATCGATACGGCGCGACGATCAGTTCACGGTACGGGAGCTCGGGGAATTCAGGGATAGCACGGCCCGACTCGGGGAATTTCTCAAGTCTCCGAAGAACAGATTCCGCCTTCTTCCGAAAGCGGACCGCAGCCGTGGGATTGTCTTGCCGGATGTAGGCTAACGCCGAAAGAAATTGAAGCCGCGCGGACGGCGTGAATTGAACCTTCACCGGCTAGCCTTCGGCGAGCAGCGCATCGGCCTCGGCGAGAACGGCGCCCAGGCCGTGCCCCTTGCCGGCCGCAATCTCCTTTTCCCCGCGTGCCAGGAGACGCAGAAGCTCCCGGTCGTGCTGGGATCGTTCGTACGCTTCGGCACTCATCATGACGGCCGCAGCCCGACCGCGCTGGGTGATGACCACCGGCTCCTTCGACTCGCGGACACGGCGAAGAACTGTCGCGGCGTCCTGCCGCAGATCGGTAATCGGAATAATATCGGGAACCTTACGCACAACGCCACCTCCTTTCGTACGTCGAACTGTAGCACCAACACCTCTCCCCGTCAATCCTCCCATCTCGCCCGGCTTCCTATTCGCTGGAATTCGGAAGCCGACGGCAGGCAGGCAGCAAACGCAGGAGCCGAGCCACAGCATGATCACGCAGAGACGCGGAGCCGCAGAGAGGCCCCGACCTTCTTAGGTTCGCATCTCACCCTCCGGCCTGTGCTCTACGCCCTATGCTCTCCTGGTCGCGATATCCCTTGAGTCGCGTCTCACCTTCTGACCGCGTGCATGATCTCTGCGGCTCTGCGTCTCTGCGTGCTCGCAATCCCCCCCCCTCGACGGGCTCGGGGCAGGCTGACCATATATCCTTCCGCTCGCCCTGAGCTTGTCGAAGGGCAATTCCCTTTCGTTCGGGTCTCACCTTCTCACCGGACACATGAGCTCTGCGACTCTGCGTCCTTGCGTGATCCCAATCCTCCCCCTCGACGGGAGCGTCTTTCCGGCCATGCGGGCGGACCGCGCCGCGACTGCCCCAAGGTCTCCCCGTCTTTCTCGACCCTGGAGGAACACCATGCGGCTCGCCGAGGCACTCAGCCAGCGCAAGGCGCTCACGGAACGACTGGATCGGGTGGCCAAGGTACAGTAAGGTAATAGGCCAGCCTAAGTGATCTTCAACCAAGGTGGGGATCGAACCGGCCAGATCCAGGCCGAGGTCGAGGCGGGCCCGGCCGTCCCGGGGGCAACGGCCATGGGACCTATGGAACTCGCCGTGGAGTCAAGATGCACTGGGATATCCGCCGCCATGGGCAGCCGATCACGATCGAGCAGTACCAGAGCCTCCCGGAGGCGCCGCTTGAACTCCTGTCCGGCTACCTCTATCCCTCCGAGGAGGATCGCCTCGCCCTCCTCGGGGCGCTCCTCCAGAACGTGGGGGTCGAGGCAGCCGTGCGACTCGGGGACCCCGCGGTCTGGCGCGAGGCCATCCAAGTTCGCGAGCGGGAGGTATCATAGGCGGCGATGGCGGAGGCGCGCGCGGCGTCGGAAGCCGTGGAGCAAGTCCGGCATTGGGCGGGCCTGCGCAGCCAGGGCACAATCAGCAACCTCAGTCAGCAGCGTCCGGGAAGACCGCGGGCAACGCCATTTGCCCGAGACTGGATGCGCCAGGTGATAAGAGACGCTGCGTCCCCAATCGCGGATCCCTAATCACGCCGGCAACCGGCCTGCCGTCTCCAAGCGACTGCTGGAATACAGGAAATACCTGAACATGCTTTAGAGCCTACGTCCCCTTCACGTCCCCCTATACGGGTGGGTCCCTCGGGCAGCGAGGCGACCGGACGGCACCACTACGCTGGGGCGCGAGAGATTCTCCCGGGAGCGGCCTCTGGGGAGGACGATATACGGCTACTTCGAGATGCGTACAACAATCCGCATCGACAGGAGGAATTTCTCTTGACACCGAAAAAACGGCCGGGTCCCCGAGGTGTTCAATTACGCCCGGAGCCGCATCGACCGGGCCCCGCGGCGGACCGGCCAGTGGTTTC